>JBNLBB010000138.1:0-7217 GCA_050302415.1 Gammaproteobacteria bacterium
AACGCGTTGAGCGCGTCCGGGCGGTTGAACTCGATGAGCCCGGTCTTGCCGACGATGTGGCTGCGCACATGTTCGACCTTGAAGCCGCCATCGGCCAGCGCCTGTTCAAAAGAGGCGGGCATGGCCTGCCCCCAGACCGCAAAGACCTGTTTCACCACTTCGGCCATACGGGCCACCCCTTGGCGGTTCATCAATTCAAAGGGACCGGCAGGCCAGCGCAGGCCGAGGCGGGCGCCGAGGTCGGTGTCGGTGGCACTGGCCACCCCTTCACTGATCATCTGCGCGGCCACGCCCAGGGTCATGCCCAGCAGACGGTCGCGCACGGCGTCGGTATCGCCCTGGCTGTCGTCGCCGCTGCAGTCCCAATCCCGGCCGGCGGCCACCTGCTTCTTCAGAACCTCAGTGGGTGCGTACATGGGGCCGAAGGCGTTGGCCAGGGTCTCCGCCGCGTGTTGGGCGATCGGTACACCGGTGGCGTTCATCAGGGCGAAAGGGCCCATTCCTACGTTGAAAGTCTCCACCGCCACGCGATCGATGAAGGCGATGCTGCCCTTGCCCTCTTCGAGCAGGCGGGTTGCCTCGATCAGCCAGGGCACGAAAAATCGGTTGACCGCAAAGCCGTAGACATCGGCCACCACGATCGGAGCCTTGTCTACCGCGTAGTAGAAGTTGACCAGGCGGTCGATCTGCGCGGCGTCGGACTGTTTGCCGGGGATGATCTCCACCAGCTTGTTCTTGGCCGCGTGGTAGAAGTAGTGAATGCCGACAAACCGCCCCTGGTTGCGCAGCTTGGCGCCCAGTTCGGTGATCGAAAACGACGAAGTGTTGGAGGCGACGAGGCAATGGTCGTCCACCCGCTCCTCGATCTGGCCGAACACCGTCTGCTTGACGGCGAAATCCTCGAACACCGCTTCGACCACCAGCTGCCGGTCGGCGAGGGCCGCATAGTCGGTGGTGCCGTTCAGGGCCGCCATCAGGCCGGCCTTCTTCTCCGCGCTCAGAATCCGGCGTTTGACCGCCTCTTCCAGGGATTCATCGATATGCGCCAGGCCCTTGGCCACGTTCTCATCGCGCAGGTCCAGCAGCACCACGTCGAGCCCCTTCATCAGAAAATGTTGGGCAATGGCGGCACCCATGGTGCCGGCGCCGACGACGGCGACGCGCTCAATCTTGGCGGGATTCGATGGATTCATGCTGGGCTCCTGCGGGGAATTCGTAACAGCGAAAGAGCCTGACGGGCTTCGGGGAATTTTCCCCGGGTGTCCATGGTCAGACTCCGCGTAGGTGCCATAGCCTAGCGGGCAGGCCGAGTTTACAAAATGTAATTTCTCCGGCCGGTCCTCTCCGTGTGCAGTTGCGGGGTGCAGTCATTGGCGCCACACTGCGCGGCAAAGATTTCGAATTAGAAGGAGTGCGGGATTTGAATATGACCGGATGGAAGCGTTGGCTGGGAGCGGCGGGGCTGCTGGTGATTGCCGGTGGCGCCGGGGCGGAAAGCGTCTGGGATCGGCCAACGGGGTCAGATAACCAGCCGCTCAACATCACCGTCTACCGGGCTGCCTCCTGCGGCTGCTGCAAGGGTTGGATCGAGCATCTGCAGAAACAGGGCTTCACCGTCAACGACGTGGTGCGCGAGGACGTGAGCCCGGTCAAGGATCAGCATGGGGTGCCCGACCACGCCCGCTCCTGCCACACCGCCCTGATCGATGGCTATGTGATCGAGGGACATGTACCGGCGGGTGACATCAAGCGGCTGCTTCAGGAACGACCGGCGGTCCGCGGACTCGCGGTGCCCGGCATGGTTACCGGCACTCCCGGCATGGAGATGGGCGAGCGCCGGGATCCGTTTATGGTGATCTCCTTTGACGGCCACGGCGAGATGTGGCCCTACCGGGAATATGTGGACTATTGATTGGCAGCATGTTCGGCATTGGACCGATCAGATTTGGAGGAAGCATGGACTATCGCAAATCCCTTCGTACCCTCGCCGTGGTGTCGGCCGTGGCCGGCCTCAGTGCCTGCACCAGCTGGGTGGATCTCACCCCCGAGGGGGAGCAGGTGACCGTGGTCGGACTGGAGCATGTGACCACCTGTAACCGCCTGGGCAAAACCACGTCCAAGACCACGGACAACCTGGGCATCGTCAACCGTACCGCCAAGACCGTGCGCGAAGAGGTGGAGTACTTGGCGCGCAACGAGGCGGCCAAGATGGGCGGCGACACCATCGTCCCCATCAGCGAGCTCCAGGAGGGACGCCAGGAGTTCGCGGTCTACCGCTGTCGCTGATCCCTTTCCCCTTGTAACGGCGAAATCCCATCCCCATATCTCGCGCTGGGTCGGTGTGTCCGGCCCGTGGTTCAAATAACTGGAGCTCGGAAACAGCATGAAACGCGTTTTTCTGTTTGTGGCGACCAACCTGGCAGTCATCGTGGTGCTCTCCATCACCCTGCGCCTGCTGGGTGTCGATTCCATTCTTGACGAGCAGGGCATCGGGCTGGATATCAACGCCCTGGTGATTTTTGCGGGTGTTTTCGGTTTCGGCGGCGCCTTTATTTCCCTGGCGATCTCCAAGTGGACCGCCAAACGCATGACCGGTGCCCAGGTGATTGAGACGCCGCGCACGCCGGACGAGCAGTGGCTGGTGCAGACGGTTGCCCGCCAGGCGGAGATGGCCGGCATCGGCATGCCGGAGGTGGCCATCTACCACGCGCCGGAGATGAACGCCTTCGCTACCGGTTGGAACCGCAATAACGCTCTGGTGGCAGTGAGTTCCGGTCTGCTGCAGCAGATGAAGCGCGACGAAGTGGAGGCGGTGCTGGCCCACGAGGTGAGCCACGTGGCCAACGGCGACATGGTGACCATGGCCCTGATCCAGGGGGTGGTTAACACCTTCGTGATCGTGCTGTCGCGGGTCATCGGGCACCTGGTTGACCGGTTGGTGTTCAAGACCGAGCGCGGGCATGGCCCCGCCTTCTGGATCACCGCGATCATCGCGGAACTGGTGATCGGCATTCTGGCGAGCGTCATCGTCTTCTGGTTTTCGCGGCAGCGTGAATACCGGGCCGATGCCGGTGGCGCCGCATTGGCCGGTCGCGAGAGCATGGTCCGCGCACTGGCCCGTCTGGGTGGCGGGCAGGAGGCGAATTTGCCCGATCAGCTGGCGGCCTTCGGTATCTCCGGTGGTGGCGGTGTGGCGGAGCTGTTCCGGACCCATCCCCGAATCGAGGACCGGATTGCAAGACTGCGCGAAGCGGCCTGAGCACCGAAACTACCGATCGAAAACCGGGCTGCGGCCCGGTTTTTTTGTGTTGCCGAGCCCTGGTGGATGGGGCTGATGTGCTGGCGCCATTGCATGGCGCCGGTCCGATGCCAATAATGCCAGCGCCACACCCTGCGTGGTTCAGCACAAATCGCGGCCCCCCTCATGCTCAGCTATCGCCACGCCTATCACGCCGGCAATCATGCCGATGTGTTCAAGCACGCCGTTCTGGTCCGGCTGCTGCTCGCCTTGCAGGAGAAGCCTGCGCCGCTCTGCTGGATTGACAGCCACGCCGGGGCGGGGCGTTACGACCTGCGCAGCCGCCAGGCCCAACTGGTGGCCGAAGCCGATACGGGCATCCAGCGGCTGGCCGGACGGGAGGCCGACTTCCCGGAACTGGCGGACTGGTTTCGGGTGATCAGTGAACTCAATCCCCACGGCGACCTGGTTTGCTATCCGGGATCGCCCGAGATCGTGCGCCATCTGCTGCGGGAGGACGACAGGCTGATCCTCATGGAGCTGCATCCCGCGGACGGTCAGGCGCTGAAGCAGGTGATGCACGGCGACCGCCGGGTGGGTGTGCACCTGCGGGACGGGTTTGAAGGGGTGGCTGCCATGGTGCCACCCAAACCGGCGCGCGGCGTGCTGTTGGTCGATCCGCCCTACGAGCGACGCGAGGAGTACGCCCTGGTGGTGGACCTGACGCAGCGTACGCTGAAGCGCTGGTCGACCGGTATCCAGATGATCTGGCTGCCGCTGCTGGCGCGGCGCCGGGACCGCAGCCGGGAGCTGGTCCGGGGGTTGGGGGCGCTGCCTTTCCGTAACCTGCTGCTGGCCGAGCTGTCGGTCAGCGAGCAGGCCGACGATGCGGGCATGCATGGATCGGCGATCCTGATCGCCAACGCCCCCTGGCAGTTTGACGCGCAACTGAAAGGGCTGGTGCCCAGGCTGCATCAGACCCTGAGCCTGTCGGCGCGCAGTTCGTGGTCGGTCCGCTGGCTGATCCGGCCACCGTAGATTCAGTCGACCAGACGGTGCGGCCGACGGTGGCGACGGGAATTCCTGACTGCATCGGTCTGAATTTGCCGTTCCCAATCCCTACCGCAGCCGTGCCGGGTGGGGTTTGACACCCTGCGGACCCGTTCGGCACACTCCTTCTCCCACCCTGGGTACCAATCAGCTGAGACCGGTGTCAGTCCGGGAGTAGATCGTGAGCAATATCGTCAACGCCAAACCGGGAGACCGGCTGTTTCTCTCCGGCAACGAGGCGGTCGCCCGGGGCGTCTGGGAAGCCGGGGCAGCCGTGGGAGCGGCCTATCCCGGCACCCCGTCCACGGAAATTCTCGAAACCCTGTCGCAATTTCCCGATATCTACACCGAGTGGTCGGTCAACGAAAAGGTAGCCCTGGAAGTGGCCATCGGTGCCAGCATGACGGGGGCGCGCGGCTTCGCGGCCATGAAACAGGTGGGGCTGAATGTCGCCTCCGATGCGCTCATGAGCAAGACGCTGGCCGGTTGTGTGGGCGGACTGGTGATCGCCGTGGCCGACGATATCGGCATCTCCTCCTCGCAGAACGAGCAGGACTCGCGCTACTGGGGCCGCTTCGGCCACATGCCGGTGCTGGAGCCCGCCGATTCGCAGGAGGCCTACACCATGGCCAAGCAGGCCTTCGAGATCTCCGAGCAGTTCCATGCGCCGGTGATCCTGCGCCTCACCACCCGCATCTGCCACGTCAAATGCCTCACCCAGGTGCGTTCCCGCCAGGAGCATACGGCCACCGGGTTTCATTACGATCCCAACCGCTGGGTGATGACCCCGGCCACTGCCAAGCGCTGTCTGCCCGGCTACCTGGAGCGTGACCGGCTGCTGGCGGAGTTCAGCGAAAAGAGCGATCTCAACCGGATCTTCGCAGGGGATGACCGGCGGATCGGATTCATCACCTCGGGTCCCGCCTCCATTCACGTGCGTGAAGCCTATCCCGACGCACCCGTGATGAAACTCGGTTTCAGCCACCCGCTGCCCCTGGAAAAGATCCGCCAGTTCAGCGAGCAGGTGGATCTCCTGATTTCCGCCGAGGAGACCGAGCCCCTGGTCGAGACCGAAGTGCGGGCCGCGGGCATCCCGATCCACGGCAAGGATGTGCTGCCGCGTATCGGCGAGCTGACGCCTCCCATCGTCCGTCGCGGGGTGGCCAAACTGCTGGGCGAACCGGCTGACGAAGAGCCCGCGGGTGATGCACCCAACCTGCCCATGTTTCCCCGCCCGCCGACCATGTGTCCGGGTTGTCCGCACCTGGGGGTCTCGGTGGTGCTCTCGCGCATGCGCAAAAACGTCACCGTGCTGGGTGATATCGGCTGTTACGCCCTCGCGTCGGGGCCACCCTGGAACGCCATGGACACCGCGCTCTGCATGGGCTCCTCCATGGGCATCGCCCTGGGTGTGGCCAAGGGGCGCGGCGAGTCCGATCCGGACAAGCGCATCATCGGTGTCATCGGCGACTCCACCTTTTTGCACTCCGGCATGCCTGGACTGCTCGACATCGTCTACAACCGGGGCAACGTGACGGTGATCATTGCCGACAATCGGGCGGTGGGCATGACCGGCGGTCAGGACCACCCCGGCTCCGGGTTCGACATCCACGGTGCCGAGGCGCCGCAGGTGGATTTCGCCAAGCTGGTGGAGGCGCTGGGGGTGCGCGCCGAGCGCATCCATGTGGTCGATCCCTACGAACTGCCCACGCTCATGCGCGCGGTGCGCGACGAGAGCAAGGTGAACGAGCCTTCGGTGATCATCACCAACCAGCCCTGCGTGCTGATCGATCAGTTCAAGCCGCGGGTCCCGTTCCAGGTGGCGGACGAGCTCTGCACCGGCTGCGGCAACTGCCTCGATGTGGGCTGTCCGATCATTTCGGTGACGCGCCGCGAGCGGGCGACCAAATCGAGCGGTCGCGAGGTGGATCTCGCCTTCGTGGCCATCGAGTCGGGGATGTGCACCGGGTGTGGTCTCTGCCTGGCCACCTGCGGGCCGGACGCCATTGTGCCGGTCAACCTGGGCGAGCGCATGGTGGCGCGCAGCGGGGCCCCGGCGGCGAGCTGATTCAGCCCAGGGCGAGCCAGACACCGACCCCCATCATCAGGGTGCCGGCGATGCGGTTCAAGGTGCGCACGTTGCCGCTTTTCTGCAGGAAGTGGCGCATGGTCTTGCCCCCCGAGGCGTAGACCAGCAGGCAGAGAAACTCAATCACCAGAATCAGCACCAGCATCACCGCCAGCTGCGGCGGCAATGCCGCTTCGTGGTCGATGAACTGCGGCAGCAGGGCCACATCGAAGGCCCACGCCTTGGGATTGGCGATGGCGGTGACCAGCCCCTGCAGGGCCAACTCACCGCGGTTGGCGTCCCGGGCACCGGCCGATCCCTCCGCCAGCGCCATCCGGCCCCGCGAGCGCCACAACTCCACCCCGAGATAGAGCAGATAGGCGCCCCCGCCGTACTTCAGGGCCAGAAACAGGGTGGGGTACTGCAACAGGATGGCCGCCACGCCGACTACGGAGGCGACCGCCACAAAGCCCACCCCCACCAGTTCTCCCCACATCATCCAGAAGGAGCGGCGCAGGCCCACCGTGATCCCCATGGTCATGGCCAGGGTCATGCACATGCCCGGCGTGATGGAGACGAACAGGAAGGTGGGAATGAAGATGGCCAGCACTGCCGGATCAAACATAGGCGAAGGGTTTCCTGAAGGGGGTGGCGATCGGGACGGGGAGCAGACGACTAGCGGCGCCGGATCCGCTCGGCGGCAATGGCACCGTCGGGCAACACCTGGCCGCGCACCTCCACGTGGTCCCCGATCCCCGGCGACTTGTCCACCCGCAGGCGGCCTGCCTGCTGCAGCGGCAGATCATCCACCGCCCACCGCCCGGTCAGCTGCCCGTGCAGGCGTACCCGGGCGCCCACGGG
>JBNLBB010000139.1:0-7078 GCA_050302415.1 Gammaproteobacteria bacterium
TCGATCTGCTGCAGCGGATGCCGCCGACGGTACTGGTGGTGCTGGACCAGGCCTACGCCGAGTACCTCCCCGCGGAGCAGCAGTTCGATTACGCCGCGTTGCTGGCGCGCCATCCCAACCTGCTGGTGCTGCGCTCTTTCTCCAAGGCCTACGGGCTGGCCGCCCTGCGCATCGGTTACGGCCTGGGCGACTGCGGGTTGATCAGTCGCCTGGACGGTGAACGCCCCACCTTCAACACCAATGCCCTGGCGCAGGCGGCCGCGGTGGCGGCCCTGGGCGACCAGGCGCACATCCGCCGCGTGGTGGCCGAGAACCGGCGCGCCATGACGGTGCTGGGCAGCAGGCTGCGGGAACTGGGCATCGTGCACCACCCCTCCGCAGCCAACTTCCTGCTGGTGGAGGTGGGCGACGGCGAAGGCGTGGCCACCGAGCTGCTGCGCCGGGGGATCAAGGTCAAGACCCTCACCGGGTTCGGCCTGCCGCACCACATACGACTATCGACCGCGCCCGAGGCGCGCATGGCCTGGGTGGCCGGGCAGCTTGCTGCGGCCATCCGGGAAACCCATACCGTGGTCCCCTGTGGGGCCTGAACATTTGAGGAGAGAGTCATGGCAATGCTGATGGCACCTGGCGGCACCAAGGAGATGGCGAAGGCCGTTCTCGATGAGGGTGCCGAATCGACTTATGTTGGCGTGCTTGGCTGGAGCCGGCGCGGCGCCAAAGATGAACTGAACGACGACGAGATCCGCGAAGTGATCGACTACGCGGGCGAGCGTGGCAAGGAGGTGCGCATTGTGCTCAACACCCTGCCCAGCTCCACGGAGATCGGCATGTTCGTCGACCACGTGGCGAAGTACAGCGAGTGGGGCGCCACCGGTTTCATGATCAGCGACGTGGGCTGCATGCGCCTGGTGCGCGACCGCCTGCCCCACGTCGCCATCCACACCAGCGTCGGCTACGGCATCACCAACTACCAGGACGTCATCATGATGCGCGACCTGGGTGCGAGCCACGTGGTGCTCCCCTACCGTCTCAGCGTGGAGGAGATCCGCACCATCAAACAGGAAAGCGGGGTGGGCATCGAGGTGTTCCTCTTCAAGACCCCCTCCGGCGGCAAGATCTGCCCCGGCAAATGCATGATGAGCAGCTACTTCAGCTTCCGCCGCTGGCTCGACGAGAACGGCAAGGACTACTTCTTCGGCAGCGCCAGCCGCGGCGGCGACTGTCTGCGCGTTTGTCAGGGCACCTGGAACCTGGAGAGCGAACAGCCCACCCGCAACGATGTACGCAACATCAAGAGCAACCCGGCGCTGTGGCTGGAGGAGCTGCCCGACTACCTGCGTGCCGGGGTCGACTGCCTCAAGGTGCCGGGGCGCGACCGCTCCACCGAACTGGTGGTGGACATCGTGCGCCTCTACCGGCGCGTGGTCGACGAGGTGCTGTCGCAGGACGCGCCCGACCTGAGCCGCCATCTGGAGACCCTGGAGACCCTGCGCGGCCGCTGGGTCAAGGAGCGCGGCAAACGCGACCGCCGCCTGGTGCGCAGCGCCGTCGCCACCTCACAACGTCTTACCGCCAACGCCTGATGCAACCGGGAGCCGAACATGTTTGAACTGTCCACCACCATCATCAATGCCGACCATCTGGAACAGGGTGACTACACCGCCTACGACGCCCTCTACCTGGGGGACTTCTCCTGTCCCGCGCTGCCGGGCAACTTCAGCAGCGACATGCAACAGACCGCCGCCGCCGTGGCGGCACTCAAGGCACAGGGCAAGAAGTGCTACCTGCGCATCCATGCCGTGCCCAGCAACTGCGACCTGGACGACGTGACGCGGGTGATCGAGGCCGCGCAGGCCATGGAGCTGGACGCCCTGGAGGTTCACAACCTGGGCGTGCTGCGCATGCTGCGGCAGATGGATAACCGCCTGCCGGTTCACCTGGGGGTGTTCGGCAATCTCTACACCCACGAGACGGCGCGCGTGCTCAAGGATTTCGGCGTGGTGCGGGTCTATCCCAACCCGGAGCTGAGTCTCAAGGAGATCGTTTACATCCAGAACGAAACGCCCATCGACGTGCTGGTGCCGGTGCACGGCAAGATGCCGCTGGTGATTTCGGAAACCTGCTTCATTCTCGAGAATGCCTGTGGCGACAACGTGGACTGCAGCACCGCCTGCGGCTCCGAACACTGGCTGCACCGCACCAAGGGCGAATGGTCGCTGAAGGATACCGGGCGCATGACCCTGAGCGGCAAGGATCTCTGCATGGTCGAGCACCTGAACGCCATGATCGATGCCGGGCTCAGCCTCTTCCACGTGCAGAACCTGGGTGAGAACGCCGCCTACGCCGGCCGGGTGGGGCGGGTCTACCGCGCGGCGCTGGAGGCGGCGCAGTCGCGCGGCCAGGCGCAGTACGACGCTTGGCGCGAGGAGTTGGGCGAACTGTCGCGCATGGGCCTGTGCAACGGCTACTACTTCGAGAGCGCCGGGCAGCACTACGTGGGGAGAAGCTGAGCATGGCGATGCTGCTCGCCCCCGGCGGCTCGGTGGAGATGGCCTGCGGCGCCATCGATGCCGGTGCCGATGCCGTCTACCTCGGTCCCCTCGGCTGGAGCCGCCGGCCCTATGAGCTGGAGATGAGTGACGACCAGATCGGCACCGTCATCGACTACGCGGCGGCCCACGGCAGCGATGCGCGCATCGTGGTCAACACCTTTCCCAGCCCGCTCGACTACGACGCCTGGCTCGCCCGCATCCGGGGCTATGCCGAGCGCGGCGCGGCCGGCTTCATCGTCACCGATCCCGGTGCCATCGGGGCGATCCGCGCCGCCTGCCCGCAGGTGAAAATCCACGTCAGCGTTGGCAGCGGCATCACCAACCTGCAGGACGCCGCCTTCTACCACGATCTGGGGGCCGACCTCATCGTGCTGCCCTACCGCTGGGACGGTGCCGAGGTGGCCGCCGTGCGCCGCCACAGCGGCATCGGCCTGGAGGTGTTTCTCTTCGAGCCGGTGCAGACCGGCAAGCTCTGCCCCGGCAAGTGCATCATGAGCAGCTACCTCAAATTCCGCGACTGGACCGAGGCGGAGGGTGCGCGCCCCTTTCACGGCAGTGCCAACCGCGGCGCCAAGGAGTGCTACCGGGTGTGTCAGATCCAATGGGATTTCGGCGCCCGCGAGGAGGCCACCCAATCGCTCAAGCTGCGCCGCGACGCGACCCTGATGCTGGAGGAGATTCCGGCCATGGTCGCCGCCGGCGTCGACTGCTTCAAGCTCTCCGGGCGCGAACGGCCGGCGGAGATGATCATCGATCTGGTCGCCTTCTACCGCCGCGTGCTGGACGGCGTGCTGGACGGCAGCCAGACCGACATGGGCGTCTACCGTGACGAGATGACGCTGCTGCGCGAACGCTGGGTCAACGCCAAGCGGCGCCGCGTCGGCTCGCTCATGTCGCGTGCCACCACCTATGCCGATGCGGCGGCAGAGGCGCAGGGAGCGGTGGGATGAGAACGCGCAGCAACCGCCTGCGGGTCGCCTTCGAACGCAGCGGCAGTCCGGGCTGGATCATGCGCCTGATCGCCGAGCGCGGCCTCGACGAACGGCATGGCTTCAGCCTGGAGATCCTCTGGTGGGGTGACCGGATGCAGCAACGGCTCCAGGCCACCGAGGCGGCGCTCTTTGCCGGCGAGGCCGATCTCATCGACACCGACTGGTTGTCCCTGGCCGCCCATGGCCGGCAGGGACGCAGCGCCGTCGCCATCTATCCCTATGGCCGCATTTTCGGTGGCCTGGTGGTGCCCGCTGCCAGCCCCATCACAGAGCTGGCGCAGCTGACCGGTCGGCGGCTTGGCGTGGTGCACGCCGGCGACAAGAACTGGACCATCACCCGCCGCTGCCTGCGCGCCCAGTGCGGCGATGCGGTGGCCGACGGGGTGGTGCTGGTCGAGACCGGCTCCAAGAGCGTGCTCCGGGAACAACTGCGCGACGGACCCCTGGACGCCGCGCTGCTCTACTGGCACCAGGTGCCGGAAGCGGTGGCGGATGGCCAATGCCGCCTGCTGCACGACGTGCTTGAGCTGGCGGCGCGGCTGGTGCCCGAGGTGCCGCCCACCACCTATTTCGTCACCCGCGAGTCCTTCGCCGCGAGCCGTCCCGAACTCTGCGCCGGATTCTGTGCCGCCTACCGCGAGGCGGTCGACATGCTGCGCACCGAACCGGGTGCCTGGCAGCGCATCCACGACGAGTGCCACGGCGGGATGAGCGCTGCGGGGTTGTCGCTGCTGCGCCGCAGCTGGGCCGCCCGGGTCTGCGACGGCTGGGACACGGCCACGCTGCGCCATCTCGACGCCCTGTCGGACCAGCTCGTGGTCGCCGACCAACCCCCGGCACCGTCGACGGCGGCCCTCTTTGATCAGCGCTTTTTCCATCCGGCAGCCGCGGGCTGCCCCAGCACAGCAGGAGTGCACTGATGACCGTATTGATGGCACCGGGCGGCAGCCCCGAGATGTCGATCGCCGCCCTGGAGTGCGGCGCCGATTCCGTCTACATCGGCCCCAAGGGCTGGAGCCGGCGTCCCAAGAGCGACGAGCTGGACGACCAGGAGATGGCCGAGGTGCTCGGCTACGGCGTGCGCCACGGCAAGGATATCCGGGTGGCGATCAACGTCATGCCCTGCCCCACGGAGATCAACCTGTTCCTGAGCAAGATCGAGCGCTACGCCGGTCTGGGCGCGGCGGGCGTGATGATCTGCGATCCCGGCTGCGTCGAGCTGGTGCATCGCCACTTCCCGGAGCTGGAGATCCACGTCAGCGTCACCGCCGGCATCTTCAACCTGCAGGACGTGCTCTTCTACCGCGACCTGGGTGCCCGGCTGGCGGTGATCCCCTATCGCTGGGGGGCCAAGGAGATCGCCGAGCTGGGCCGTCAGCCCGGCATCGATCTGGAGGCCTTCCTGTTCCAGACCATGCACCGGGGGCGCATCTGCCCCGGGCGCTGCTACGCCAGCAGCTACTTTCACATCAGCCATATCCGCGACGCCGAGAACAAGGATCAGTGCATCGGCAGCGCCAGCCGCGGCGGCAGCTGTCACCGCATCTGCCGCGGCGACTGGGAGATGCGCGTCGATGAGATCGCGCGCCCGGAATCCCCCACGCTAAAAGGTACGCCGGAGTTGCTGCTGTGGGAGATGCCGGAGTATGTGGCGCTGGGCGTCAAACGCTTCAAAATTCCGGGGCGTGAACGTTCGGTGACGCTGGTGTGCGACATTGTCGGGTTCTACCGCCGCGCCCTCGATCATGTGCTGGCGGGCGGTCTGGACATGTCCCCTTTTGCCGACGAGTGGGCCGGGATCAAGGAGCGCTGGCGCACGGAGCGGGGCAAGCGGGACAACGCGCGAATCGATGCCGCCGAAAGCATTGCGGTCTGATGTCATGTCCGGGCCGGTGATCGAGCGCGGCATCCTCCCGCTGCAGGCGGTGGGAGCCGGCATGCGGGCGCAGGTCGGCAACAAGGCGTTCAACCTCGCCGCCCTGGTCCGCGCGGGGCTGCCGGTGCCGCGCGCCATCTGCCTCACCGTGGATTTCTGCGCCGCCCACACCCGCAACCGGGCGGGTCGGGTCAAGCTGACCGCGACCGGCCGCCGTCTGTTGTTACGCGCCTACCGCGATGCCGGTTTCGATCGGGTGGCGGTGCGCAGTTCGTCGCCCGACGAGGATGGCAGCGAGGCGAGTGCGGCCGGAATCTACCAGAGCCACCTGGGGGTGCACGGCGGGCGGGCGCTGGTCGCCGCCGTGGAAGCGTGCATCGCCTCGGCCGATTCGCCGGCGGCGTGCCAGCATCGGCAGGCACGGGGCGAGGCCGCCGCCGGGGGCATGGCCCTGGTCATCCAGGAGATGGTTGCGGCGGATGCCGCCGGCGTGCTGTTCACCGCCGACCACCTCGATGGCTGCGGCGACACCATGGTGGTCAACGCGGTGTGGGGGTTGGCCGAACCGCTGGTGGCGGGCGAGATGGATGGCGACCTCTTCCGCCTCGATCGGGACGGGCGGATCCGCTCCAGCCGGATCGTCGCCAAGCCGCGGCGCCTTGACCTTGCGGGCATGGATACGGTGGCGGCGGCGCAGCGCTGCCAGCCGTGCCTCACCGAACCCCAGTTGCGTCTGCTTGCCGCTTACGGCCGCCGGATCGAGGATCAATTTGCCGCGCCCCAGGACATCGAGTTCGCCGTTTTCGGCGGAGAGATCAAGCTGCTCCAGGCGCGGCCCATCCCGCGCCTGGCAGAGCGGCGGGGCGACGTGCGCGGCTATCTGCGCAGCGAGCGGGTGAAACTGCGCCGCACCTGCGCGCGGTTGCGCCGCACCGGTGCCGTCAACGGTCACTCCTGCATTCTCAGCAACGGCAATATCGCCGAGCTGCTGCCCAGCCCCACGCCCATGAGTTTCGGCCTCTTCGAACAGCTCTTTGCGGGGCGCGCCGGCGCCATCGCGCGTGGCCGCGCACGCCTGGGTTACCGGCTGCCGGCAGAGGGTGCCGAAGGGCTCTTCCAACTGGTGGCGGGCCAGCCGTACTTCGTCCTGGAGATCGACGCCAAGACCTATCACATCGGTCAGCAGCAGCCGCTTGCGCGCTACCTGGAGCAGGTGGCCGCGAAGCCGCAGCTGGCCAACTACCCGGAGGTGGGTCTCTACGAACAGCATCTCTCGCGCGCGGATTACGTCCTTCGTTACGGCAGCGGCGAAGGGGAGATCCGCTACCGGGCGCAGGAGCGTTTTCATACCGCGCTGCGCGCGGAGGCGCGCGCGTTCTCAACCCGCTTTGCCGGTGAGATCGAAGCGACGCTCCAGGAGTATCTGGCCGGCGAACGGTCGGGCCAGGCTGAGGGTTCTGCGCCCCTGTTGGCACAGTTCCACCGGCGGCTGGAGCACCTGCGCGAGCAGACCTGCGTCGAGTTCGTCATCGCCGCCCGTCTCGGATTCTGCTTCACCGACCGGCTGCGCGCCCGGTTGCAGCAGTGGTTGCCGCACAGCGCCGCTGAGCGTCTCCTGCAGTTGCTGCAGGGCCTTGAAGGGAGCCTCATCAGCC
>JBNLBB010000140.1:0-7000 GCA_050302415.1 Gammaproteobacteria bacterium
GTTGTGGACATCGATCTGCTCGGTACCTACCATGTGGCGCGCGCGGCTTTTCCGCTATTGGAAAAACCGGGTGCGGTTTTGCTCAATATTTCCGCTCCCCAGGCCCAGCTGCCGATGGCGCTGCAGGCCCATGTCTGCGCCGCCAAGGCGGGCGTCGACATGCTGACCCGGGTGCTTGCCATGGAGTGGGGTGGCAGCGGCGTTCGGGTCAACTCCCTGATTCCGGGGCCGATCCGGGGCACCGAAGGCATGTCCCGTCTGGCGCCGGATGCCAGAATGGCCGCCGCCATTGCCGACAGTGTACCGCTGGGCCGTCTGGGCGAGGTGGCAGACCTGGCGAATGCCGCCATGCTATTGGCTTCGCCCGCGGCGTCCTTTATCACCGGTGCGGTGTTGCCGGTTGATGGTGGGTGGTCATTGGCTGGAGCCAGTGCGGCCATGCATCAACTCTCCAGGTCAGCGCTGGGCGATTGAGCCTGGCCACGGTTTCTCCAGCAAGAGCTCCGCAAACCCCTGATCTGCCTGCTGCCTCTCATCGTTAATCCGGGTTTTCACCGGCGTTGCTTGCTGGGGGGGTTGGAAAGAGCTATTTTGAGCCCTTAACTAATAAAAAAAGTATTGTCCGCATCCGGTGGCGGGTTGGGGACCTCCCGCCAAAAGTCGGAAGGCGGGCAGAGTCGGGCACCTCGTACACCGGTAGAAGTTCGTCACTGTGAACCTATCCAGTTATTTTCTGGTCATCATTGCCTGTCTCTATGTCGTAGAGCTGGTGGTCATGGCTGTGCTGCAGGTGGTGGTGCCACGACACTGGCTGACCGGGGCAATCCTGGATTCAACGGCGCTTACCATTTGTCTGTTACCTGCCCTCTATTATTTTCACTATCGGCCGCTCAAGGAGAGCAACCGCAGACATCGGGAGGCTGAACTCAAGCTGCAGCGCAACCTGCGCGTTCTGGAGGTCCAGGAGTCGTTGAGGACGGGCTACATGCAGGGGAATACGGTGGTCCGCCTTGCTGAATTGCTGCTTCGCCAGCTGCGAACCCTCCATTGGATTCCGTTTGGTGAGATATCCGCAGTCTATCTCTATGACGAGGGGCAGAAGCACTGCCGGTTGATGGCCAGCCTGGGAATGAGCGGCGACCAACGCCAGGCGTGTGCCCATATCGGCGGCGGCAACTGCCTGTGCGATGATGCCATCACCTCTGGTCGCGTTGTGCAGCGCACTGGCGGCAGCCGGCCGGACTGGAGGTTCGACAACGAACATCCACACAACGTCTTCGTGCTGCCGTTACTGGATGGCAGCAAACCCATCGGAGCCATAGTTACCTATCTGGAGACCGATCAGGTGCTGGATGAGACGGAGCTTTCGCGTCTTCAGTCCATTGGTGATGTCTTCGCCCGGATTGTGGTCCGCTACCGTGCGCGCACGCAGTTGCAGGATGCTGAGCAGCGGTTTGCGGACGTGGCCTCGAACGTGGGCGAGTGGATCTGGGAAGTGGACGCAACCGGGAAATATGTCTACAGCAGTGCACAGGTGACCCATCTGCTCGGTTACACACCAGAGGAGATTCTCAGCACCTATTTTTACGATCACTTTGTTCCAAATGCGCGCGAAGAGCTGAAACGGGCCGCCATGGAGGCGTTTGCCCAGCATCAATCTTTCCAGAAATTCCGCAATCTCAATGTGCGCAAGGACGGGTCACTGGTGATGCTGGAAACCAGTGGCGTGCCGATAGTAGACGGCAGCGGTGTATTGCGCGGCTATCGGGGATCCGATCGGGACGCCACCCGGGAGTACGAGCAGGAACTCGCGCTGGAGCGGGCTCTGTCCAGTGCGGATGCCATGGAACAGGCCAAGCGCGCGTTGCTGCACGCCATCAGTCACGAATTGCGAACGCCGCTGAATGGCATCGTCGGTGCCCTGGATCTGCTGGCCGAGAGCCGCAGTATGGAGGAGGCGAGCGAATATCTGCCGCTGGCCAAGGAGTCGAGCACCCGCCTGGAGCGATTGGTGGACAAGGTGATCGACTACGTGAACATCAGTGATCCACAAATGGAGGCGGGCGAATATACGGCCAGTTACCAGCAGTTGCGCAATCAGTTGCAAGCCCAGTTTGGGAATGCGGCAGAGGCCAAATCGGTGGCGCTCCGGTTTGAATTTCCGCCGGAGCATTATCTGTTGCTTCCGGTAAACGCGCGGTTTGTCTCGTTGCTGTTGAATGAGTTGCTCGAGAATGCCATCAAGTTTTCCCATGATGGCGAAGTGGTAGTGAGCGTGGTCAATGGTGCGCACCATCTGAAGTTGTCCGTGAGCGACACCGGCATCGGGATTGACCGCCGGGAGGTGGAGCGGCTCTATCGTGATTTCGCCCAGGGTGAAGTGGGCGATCGCCGCAGCCACGACGGTCTGGGGCTGGGGCTCGCGATCGTGATGGAGATCGTCAAACGCATGGGGGGAGAACTCCGGGTCCGGCAGCGGGAAGAGGTCGGGACCACCTTTGAGATTGATCTGCCGGTTGCCAGTGCGGCCGGATTTGAACGCCTGGTACGCGCTAACACTCAATCACGTTGACCGCCAGGCCACCGCGCGCGGTCTCTTTGTACTTTGTTTTCATGTCGGCGCCGGTTTCCCGCATGGTCTTGATCACCTTGTCCAGTGAGACAAAGTGGGTGCCGTCACCACGCAGGGCCATGCGTGCCGCGTTGATCGCCTTGATCGAGGCCATGGCGTTGCGTTCGATACACGGCACCTGAACCAGCCCGCCAACCGGGTCGCAGGTGAGTCCCAGGTTGTGTTCCATGCCGATCTCGGCAGCGTTCTCCACCTGCTCCACGCTGCCCCCGAGCACCTCGGCCAAGGCGCCCGCCGCCATGGAGCAGGCGCTACCCACTTCCCCCTGGCAACCCACTTCGGCCCCCGATATGGAGGCGTTTTCTTTGAACAGAATGCCGATGGCGCCGGCCGTGAGCAGAAAACGCACCACGTCGTCGTCGCTGACATGGCGGTGAAAGCGCATGTAGTAGTGGAGCACGGCGGGAATGATGCCCGCAGCGCCATTGGTCGGCGCGGTCACCACCCGGCCGCCGGCGGCGTTCTCTTCGTTGACGGCCAGCGCATACAGATCGACCCAGTCGAGGATGGTCAGTGGATCGCGCAACGCCTCCTCGGGGCGGGAGGAGAGCTTGGCGTAGAGTTCCGCGGCACGCCGTCGCACCTTCATGCCGCCGGGAAGAATGCCCTGTTCGCGGCAGCCGTTGCGCACGCACTCCTGCATCACATTCCAGATCTCCAGCAGGCGGGCGCGAATTTCGGGCTCGTCGCGCCAGGTTTTCTCGTTTTCCAGCATCAGCTGGCTGATGCGCAACTGATGCCGGTTGCAGAGCGCCAGCAGCTCCTCCGCCGAGTGAAAGGGGTAGGGGGGATTGCCCAGTCTGGAGGGAAGGGCGCCCGTATCCGCGGCCGCTTCATCCAGCACGAATCCGCCGCCGACCGAATAATAGGAGGCCTGAAAGGGTTCTGGCTTCCCGGCCAGGGTGGCGGTGAAGGTCATGCCGTTGGGATGGAGCGGAAGCGAACGTTTGCGGTGAAAAACCAAGTCGTCCCCGATGGCAAACGGTACCGGCTGGCTACCGAGGAGCATCAGTTGGCCGCTGGCGGTGACCTGCTCGCGGATAGTGGCAGCCAGGGTGAGATCGACCGCTTCCGGCGTTTCGCCCAGCAGGCCAAGCAGGACGGCTTTGTCACAGCCGTGTCCTTTACCGGTGGCGCCCAGGGAGCCGAAGAGCTCCGCCTGCAGGCGTTGGACGGAGCCGATCAGCCCCTGCTGCTGCAGCTTGAGGGCGAACAGGCGCGCGGCCTTCATCGGGCCGACCGTATGGGAACTGGAAGGCCCGATGCCGATTTTGAACAGGTCGAAGACGCTGATAGTCATGCTACCGGTCTCCTGGTGGCGTCCCGTGTCGGGACAGGTTCTAGATCTTCCGATAGACCGGGAAACGCTTGCAGAGGTCAAGCACTTTCTGTTTGACCGTGGCGATGGTGGACTCATCACCGCGCGCATCGATCACATCGCACATCCACCCGGCCAGCTCCCGGCACTCCGCCTCGCCAAACCCCCGCGTGGTCGCCGCCGGCGTGCCGATCCGGATCCCGCTGGTCACAAACGGCGACTGAGGGTCATTGGGCACCGCGTTCTTGTTCACCGTGATGTTCGATGCCCCCAGCCACGCATCCACATCCTTCCCGGTGATTCCCGCCTTGATGAAACTCACCAGAAACAGGTGATCGTCCGTGCCCCCCGAGACCACGTCGTAGCCCCGCTCAATGAACACGCCCGCCATCACCCGCGCATTGGCCAGCACCTTCTTCTGGTAGGCGGTGAACCCCGGCTCCAGCGCCTCCTTGAAGGCCACCGCCTTGGCTGCAATCACGTGCATCAGCGGACCACCCTGGGTGCCCGGAAACACCAGCGAGTTGAGCTTCTTCTCGATCTCCTCGTTGGCCTTGGCCAGAATCAGCCCGCCACGCGGGCCGCGCAGCGTCTTGTGCGTGGTCGTGGTGGTCACATCGGCAATGTTCACCGGATTGGGGTAGATCCCCGCGGCCACCAGACCGGCCACGTGCGCCATGTCCACAAACAGGTAAGCGCCCACGGCATCGGCTATCGCCCGGAACCGCGCCCAGTCCACCACCCGTGAATAGGCCGAGAAACCGGCCACGATCATCCTGGGTTTGTGCTCGCGCGCCAGGCGCTCCACTTCGGCGTAGTCGATCTCGCCCGTCTCCGGGTCCAGGCCGTACTGCACCGCGTTGTAAATCTTGCCCGAGAAGTTGGGCTTGGCGCCGTGGGTCAGATGCCCGCCGTGGGCCAGACTCATGCCCAGCACCGTGTCGCCCGGGGCGCACAGCGCCATGTAGACCGCCGCGTTGGCCTGGGAGCCCGAGTGGGGCTGAACATTGGCGTAAGCCGCGCCAAACAGCTGTTTGGCCCGCTCGATGGCCAGCTCCTCGACCACGTCCACATGCTCGCAGCCACCGTAGTAGCGCTTGCGCGGGTAGCCTTCGGCGTACTTGTTGGTCATCACCGAGCCCTGCGCCTGCATCACCCGCGGACTGGTGTAGTTCTCCGAGGCGATCAGCTCCACGTGCTCTTCCTGCCGACGCTCCTCGGCCTGGATCGCCGCCCATACGTCATCGTCGTAGCCTGCAATGGTCATACCCTGGTCAAACATGCCCTACCTCAGTCCGGTACCCGGTGAAAAGCGGGCTATTCTAACTCAGCCACGCAGCCAGGACACGAACCAATTGGGATAGTTGTGGTCACACCGGATCAACGCCAACTCACTGAATTTGTTGGCATCCAAATTAATTGAATGGGCCGTTCAGGATTTTTCAGTAGGCTTAAATCGGGAGCCCGCATAGAATTTTTCGCCAGATGCGGCATCCCGCAGCCGATATACAGGGCAGTCTCCCATGAACGATTTGTTGGCCAATCCCGCGATCCAGTCCGGCGTTGGACCGTTTGTTGTCGCACTGGTGGCATTCCTGGTGCTGCGCCTGTTCGCTCCGCTCTACCACCGTCTGGGCGCATCCCTTGCCGTCTGGATCGGCTTTTTTGCCGGGGTTGAGCTGATTACCGATATCGTGTTCACCCCCTTCACCTCCACCCGGAAAATCATATTCGTGGGTCTAATCGCCATCCTTGTGGCCATCGTGATCCAGGCAAGCCGTGGCGACAACCGCTGGACCGCCCCCGCCGGGTTTCTGGGCGCAGCCATCGCCATGACCTGGATTCTTTGGCCGGTACTCACTCGACGCAGCGGCAGCGAATTCTGGGGCCTGGCTATCGCCGGTCCGCTCTACGCCGGATGGTTGACGGCAGCAATGGAGGGTCTCAAAACCGATCCGGAGCGCGGCCTGGCTGCCTCGGCAGCCCTGGCGTTCGGTACCGGCGCCTCGGCACTGCTGGGCGCATCCGCCCTACTCGGTTCACTCGGAATTGCCATCGGTTCGACGGTTGCCGCCCCGGCATTGTGGGCGCTCTATCGCAACGAAGCGCGCGCCGGTGTCGCACTGCTGGTTCCCGTGGGCATCATCGCCGGAATGCTGGGTTTCTCGGCTGTGGTCTATGCCAAGGTGCCCTGGTTTGCCCTACTACCGCTCGCAGCGGTTCCCCTGGTTGCCCGACTCCCTATCGGCGAGGCGTGGCCGCTGCGCCTGCGGTTGCTGGTTAGCGGTGTGATCTCCCTGGCAGTTGCGCTCTGCGCAGCCGGGCTCACCTGGTCGGTGGCCGGGGGCGTACCGATGTAGACCGGTTCGAACACTACCGGCGAAATTATTTGTTAATGTGCATCAAATTGTCTCACCGGCACCTGTGACATACTCGTGGCCGGCGAGTGCATGACCTCACCACTGAAACCAAGGAGAAGCCTCAACATGAAAAAGTTATTTGCAGCATTGATTGCGATTGTTCCCGTATCCGGTCTGGCTGCCAGCTATGACCTGGATCCGGCGCACACCTTCGCCAACTTTACGATCAGCCATCTCGGATTTTCGACCCTGCACGGCCGCCTGGGTGGCAATATCAAAGGTGCGCTGGAAGTGGATCTCGACAAGCGCACCGGGTCGGTCGAAGTGGTGATCGATGCATCAACTGTCGATACCGGACACCAGAAACGTGACGACCACCTGCGCTCTCCTGACTTTCTGAATGTGGTTGAATTCCCCGAAATCACCTTCAAGTCCACCAAGGTCTCGTTCCAGGGCAACGACAAGGCCACAGTTGAAGGCAATCTGACCATTAAAGGCGTCACCAAGCCGGTCACGCTGAAGGTGGACCCGATCAAGTGCGGCAACCATCCCTTCAACAAAAAGGAGATGTGCGGTTTTGATGCCACCACCACCATCAAACGTTCCGATTTCGACCAGAAACGTGACGACCACCTGCGCTCTCCTGACTTTCTGAATGTGGTTGAATTCCCCGAAATCACCTTCAAGTCC
>JBNLBB010000141.1:0-6878 GCA_050302415.1 Gammaproteobacteria bacterium
AAATCCACCCGGAGCAGAAACTGCCGGTGATCAAGGACTGGATCTACCGCCAGCCGCTACCCTTTCCCGCCGTCGCCGAGCTGAAGACGCCCAACGTCATTGTGATCTTCGCGGAGAGTCTCTCTTCGGTGCTCCTGGATCCCTACGGTTCTGGCTACCCGGAATTGACCCCCAATCTGGCGCGCTTTGCCCAGCATGGAATGACTGTGGAGGGCTACTACGGTCACGTCGCGCCCACCGTGGTGGGTCTGCGTGGCCAGCTCTGTTCTTCATTTCCCTACCTGACGCACAAGGATTGGATGCGCCTGAAATTTGCGCCACCCGCGAAACCCAACAATTGCCTTCCCAAACTGTTCACCGCGCTCGGCTACGAATCCATCTATTTCGGGGCGGATCATCCCGGCAAATCGTTTCTTGGATACCAGATGGAGGAAATCGGATTCGAGACGCTGCTGTTCTACGATGAGCTGCTGGAACAGTATCTGCCGGGAGAAACCATGGACCGGGGACGCAAAGGTAACAGTGATCGACAGATGTTCGATGCGCTGACCAATTTTTTGGTGAGGCGGCAGTCTGCGGACCGACCGTTTTTCCTCGGCTTCTCGACGGTTGAGACCCATTTTGGTGTGGATGGGTTGGCGTCAACCGCTCCCTATGGTGACGGGCGGGAACCGGTGTTGAACCAGTTCCATTCGTTTGACCAGGCCTTTGGACGATTCTGGGATGCCTTTCTGGCCTCGCCGGCGGCTCGCGATACCGTGGTGATTCTCACGGCCGATCACGCGCATGGACCCGGCGCGGACTTCTGGCCGGTGGTGAAGGTTACCGATTACCACAAGAGTTTCTTCGAACGCATTCCGCTCATGATCTACGATCCCTTCCATGAGCTGCCCCGGCGGATCAGTCTCAACGGCAGCTCCCTGAGCCTGGCGCCGACCATTTGGCAGTTGATCGGCGCGGACAACAACAGGCGTAACCATTTTCTTGGCCGTTCGCTGTTCGATGGGGGCGACCAAGCGGCTTACGGCATCATCTTCGGCACCGAGATCGGCCTGGTACGGGAGGGCGGTGAACTGCGCGGCAGGCGCACGCTGAGCCATTGTCCCAATGGGACCGCTGAAGAGGATGAACTCTGTGCGCTGTACCGCGTGCTCCGCTATCTGCAGCAGGTTGAGCGCAATGCCCTGCTGTGGACCGATACGCTGATTGCCCACCACTGACTGAGGATAGGCCATGATCCTGACCGAGCAGCAGCAGTTGTTGCGGGATGCCGCCCGTGAGTTCGCCCGTGAACAGTTGGCGCCCTTTGCCGCGGAATGGGATCGGGACGCGAAATTTCCCGGCGCGGCGATCCGGGCGTTGGGTGAACTGGGGTTCTTCGGCGTGCTGGTTCCGGAGGTCTGGGGAGGGGTGGGTGCATCGCACCTGGAATATGCCCTGGTGCTGGAGGAACTGGCGGCCGGGGATGCCAGCTGTACCACCGTCATCAGTGTGCAGACCCTGGTCAACGGTATCCTGAACCAGTACGGCACCGAAGCGCAGAAGGAGCGCTACCTGCGCGGACTGGCAGCCGGCACCACCTTGAGCGCCTTTGCGCTGACCGAGCCGCAGGCCGGATCCGACGCGGCCAACCTGAAGACCCGCGCCACCCGGGAGGGTGAGGGCTGGCGGCTGAATGGCACCAAGCAGTTCATCTCCAATGCGGCGCATGCCGATGTGATGTTGGTCTTCACTTCCACCACCCCGGAACTGGGTGCCCGGGGCATCACCGCGTTCCTGGTCGATCCGGCCAGTGATGGACTGCAGATTGCCCGCACCGAGAAGAAGATGGGGCAGCGGGCCTCCGAGATCTGCCAATTGGTGTTTGACCATGTCTACGTATCCGACGACATGCGGGTGGGTGACGTGGACCGGGGGTATCGCATTGCGCTCTCCAATCTGGAGTGCGGTCGTATCGGGATTGCCTCGCAATCGATCGGCATGGCGCAGGCGGCCTACCAGTGCGCGCTGGACTACGCGCAGGAGCGGGAATCGTTCGGCAAGCCGATCATTCAGCACCAGGCCGTCGGATTCCGCCTGGCGGATATGGCGACGCGCATTGAAGCGGCCCGCCAACTGACCTGGCACGCGGCCACCCTGCGCGACGCGGGACTGCCCTGTCTGAAAGAGGCGAGCATGGCCAAACTGTTTGCATCGGAAATGGCCGAGCAGGTCTGCTCCGATGCCATCCAGACCCTGGGGGGCTACGGCTACCTGCAGGATTTTCCGGTGGAGCGGATCTACCGGGATGTGCGCATCAATAAGATTTACGAGGGGACCAGTGACGTGCAACGCATGCTGATCAGCCGCCAGATCGCCAGCGGCTGAATCAGATCATTTTGTTGAGTTCGTACTCCAGGATTCCCTCGGCGCCACAGTCGCGCAGTTTGGGGATCAGGTCCCGGACCGCAGCGCGGTCCACCACGGTCTCCACTGCCAGCCATTCGCTGTCGTAGAGGTGATTGACCGTTGGTGCATGCAGACTGGGCAGCACCGCCACCAATTCGTCCAGCTTCGCCGCAGGCACGTTCATGCTCAGCGCCACTTTGTGGTGGGCGGCGAGCGAAGCCTGTAGCAGCAGGGCAATCTGTTCGATTTTGGCCCGCTTCCAGGGATCGGCCAGCGCCTTGCGGTTGGTGATCAGCTTGGTATGGGTGTGCAGCAGGTCGCACACAATGCGCAGGCCGTGGGCCTTGATGGTGCTGCCCGTCTCGGTGATCTCCACCACCGCATCCACAATCCCCTCCACGGCCTTGGCCTCGGTGGCGCCCCAGGAGAATTCGACTTCGGCCTCAATGCCCCGCTCGGCCAGGTAGCGGCGGGTGAAATTGACCAGTTCGGTGGCCACCCGTTTGCCCTGCAGGTCCTCCACCGCCTGGATGGGGGAGTCGTTGGGCACCACCAGCACCCAACGGCAGGGTTTGTCGGAAGCTTTGGAGTAGACAAGGTCCGACACCACTTCCACCTCGGCACCGGATTCCATGATCCAGTCCAGTCCGGTCAAACCCAGATCCAGGGTACCGTTGGCAACATAGGTGGCCATCTCCTGCGAGCGGACCAGGGCACAGCTCAACTCGGGGTCATCGATGGAGGGGAAATAGTTTCGCGAGCGGGGATTGATGGTCCAGCCCGCCTGCTTGAAGAGTTGCATGGTCGCCTGTTCCAGGCTGCCTTTGGGAATTCCGAGTTTGAGTTGTTGGGTCATGCTGTGGCGTCGCCGGTCTTTGGGAAATGGTAGGGTAATATACGGATTTTTCCGTGGAAGGACAGGCGTGATGGTGCTGCCGGGCTTACCGGATGCGCCTATAGCCCGATGGTTGAGGCCTGTCCGGCGCAGACCACGGCAATCGATTACATCGTCAAAGAGGACAATCATGAGCGAGCAAACGAAGGCACTGAGCTACTTTGAAATTCCGAACCTCAGTGACGTGCCACTGGACATTCGTGAGCAGATGATTTCGGTGCAGGAGAAGGTGGGATTCATTCCCAACGTGTTTCTGGTGCTGGCGGCCCGGCCCGCCGAATGTCGCGCATTTTTTGCCTACCACGATGCACTGATGGAAAAGGAGGAGGGGCTGACCAAGGCGGAACGGGAGATGATTGTGGTGGCGACCAGCGCCGTCAATCGCTGCCAGTACTGCGTGGTGGCCCACGGCGCCATCCTGCGCATTCGCGCCAAAAAACCGTTGATTGCCGATCAGGTGGCGATCAACCCCAACTCCGCTGACCTCTCGCCACGCGAGAAGCGCATTTGCGAGTTTGCCATCAAGTTGGCACGCCATCCCGAGGATTTCGGTGAGGTCGATGTGCAGCAGATGCGGGCCCGGGGATTTACCGATGACGAGATCTGGGACATCGGTGCCATCACCGCGTTTTTTGGTCTCTCCAACCGGATGGCCAGCCTGACAGGGATGTGGTCAAACCCGGAGTTCTACGGTATGGGGCGCGAACCGAGGAGTAAGAAATAGCCTCCCACTCCTGCACGGCTATTCGTGGGCATGCGGACGGCGCAGGAGCAGGGTCAACACGATCGCTGCGCCGACCACGGCAGCGGACATCAGATAACTTGAAACAAAACTGCTGCTCTGCTCGGCCAACAGGCCGGCGGTTCCCGGTCCGACAATCTGGCCGGCGCCAAAAAACAGCGTGATGATGGCAAACGCGCGGGCGGCATTCTGCGGACCCAGATAGTCGCCCACGGCGGCAGCCATGATGGTGGGCACACTCCAGGCCACCAGCCCGTACAGCGCAATGGACGCATTGAGATAGATGCCCGGCAACTCCAAAGCCACCAGCAGGTAAGCCGCGAGCTGAAAGGCGAATACCACCACCAATCCCGCCTTGCGTCCGAATCGATCGGATAGGGCACCGAACACCGGTCCGGAAACCAGCGACAGCAGACCGATCACCGCCCAGAAGTAACCCGCCTCCTGCTCACTGAATCCACGTTCCGCAACCAGCGTTGTAACAAAAAAAGTGGCGTAGACCACATAGGTGAATCCGAAGGCAAAGTAGATCATGCCCAGGTGGGTGATGACGGACGCCGTGTCACGGCCCACTACCGGTATTGGTTCGCCTGCGGTTGCCGTACTGTTCGGAGTTGTGTCGGCTCCGACCGGGTTCAGTCCCAGATCACGGGGATCGTTACGTTGCAGCAGCCCGGAGATGAAGGCGATGACCAGCGTCATGGCGCCAAGCAGCAGCCAGTTGATGCGCCATCCGTCAGCCCCGCCGGACAGGTTGATCTGGGGGACCACGATGCCGGAAAAAATCATGGCCAGACCGCTGCCGACCACAATCAGACCGGCGGCGGTGCCGCGGGTCGAGCGGGCGAACCAATGTGAGACCAGCGCCATGACCGGTACATTGACGGCACCGCTGCCAACACCCGTCAGGCAATAGAGGAGCAGCACCTGTACGAAGGTATGGGAAAAGCTTACGAGCATCATGGATATGGCAACCAGCAACAGGCCGCAAAAGATGAGTCCCCGTGCGCCGACCCGGCGGGTGGCCGCGCCGCAGAAGACGACGGCAATCAGGTAGCCGACAAAGTTGCCGGTGCTGATGAAGCCCATTTGGTCATAGCTGAGCTGAAGGCTCTTGCCCATTGCCGGCAACAGCATGCCCAGGGCAAAGCGCGCGAGCCCGAGACAGGCAAAAATGGAGAGCATGCCGGCGAAGACAATCACCCAGCCATAGTGGATACGTTTCAGGGCGTTCAGCGCAGCGATCCCGTCTGTTGTATTTGTTTGAGCAGTGTCAGATGAATGTTGCCCGGAGCCAAAGACAGGCGCAAGTGAATGCTTTATGATCTTCCGGAAATGTGGCGCTGCCGCAGGCAATTCCCTATGCGGCATGGCGATGGCGGACGGACTATAAGCACATAGATACAGAATAGTGAAAGTAGCTCTTTTCTCCGACATCCATTCCAATCTGGAAGCGCTGCAAGCTTGCTACGCACATGCACAGAGCCGTGGCGCAGAAGCGTTCACCTGTCTGGGCGACAGCGTCGGTTAT
The DNA here is from genome assembly GCA_050302415.1 of Gammaproteobacteria bacterium. Classification (GTDB taxonomy): domain Bacteria; phylum Pseudomonadota; class Gammaproteobacteria; order JBNLBB01; family JBNLBB01; genus JBNLBB01. The sequence continues at coordinate 5,557 of JBNLBB010000141.1, forward strand.
GGTCCCGACCCGGGTCCGGTCCTCGATCTGCTCATCTCAATGCCCGGTCTGATCTCCATACTCGGCAATCACGATGAGGGGGTGTGCGGGCTGGTCTCGTTCGGCACCGCCGAGTATGCACAGTCGGTATTCAACTGGACGCGGGACAAACTCTCCATCGCGCACATGGACTACCTGATGTCACTGCCCGAAATCGAACTGGAATACGATGCGACGTTTGTGCACGCCAGTGCCTATCGTCCCCGCGACTGGATCTATGTCGACAATCTGCGCGAGGCGAAAATCAGCCTGAAGTCGGTGGAGACGCCGGTGACCTTTATCGGGCACACCCACCTGCCGGCCATCTACTGGCTGGACGAAGAGGGTGAGGCGCACATGCGTCGGCCGGTGGATGGTGAGCATCTCTTTGTGGGCGATGGTGGCAAGTATCTGGTCAATGTGGGTTCGGTGGGCCAGCCCCGGGACCTGAACAACAGCGCCTCCTATGCCACCTTTGATCCTTCACGCATGCAGGTGCAGTTCCATCGTGTGCCCTACAACTTCCGGCGCACCATGGACAAGATCCTGCAGGCCCAGTTGCCGCAGTTTCTGGCTGAACGGCTGGAGCACGGCCGGTAGATTTTTCGCTCGGCTATCGAGCTTGAGCGACCGGGTATCCGCAACGGTAACAGCGGAATCAACTTTGCCCGTGGCCGCTCCGCAATAGCGCGGTGTAGACAGTCAGTTTCCCTCCATAAATCGACAACCGTGGTGATTCACTGCCTGGTCAGAATGGGGTCTCGCACGCCGGGGCACAGGGGAGCATTCCCGCGGCAGCCGGGAGCACATGCATATCCGCAAATTGAACAAGCAGCCGATCAGGCCGGAATCCGGGAAATAGTAGTCGGCGGTCTCCATCAGGCAAGTCACTTCCACACCTTCCCGGTGGACGCTGCCCTGAACGATTTGGCGCCATACTCCACGCGCGCCCCCAAACGGCACGCCGATGCGACAACCGCACGGGTCAACGCCCGATCATCGGTCTGGGATCGAAATACTGGAATACCGCGCGCAGCCCGGCGCTGCGCAAACCGTCGGCCGCAGTCCATTCGTTGCGCTCCAGTTGGCGATAGTGGCAGCCGGGAACGTTACCTGCCAGCCAGCGACAGAGTTGCAGCCCGGTGCGAATGGTCCACGGTGAACGGCGGGTGGTTTGATAGACCGGAATGAAATCAGGGGATCAGTTTCACCAGGCGGGGGGCATTGCGCAGCAGCAGCCTGCGCGCATCCGCTCCCCGTAATGCCGGCTCCCGCCACGATAACGTCCCACTTGTCGATCAGCG
>JBNLBB010000142.1:0-6807 GCA_050302415.1 Gammaproteobacteria bacterium
GTTGAGATCCGACGTGGCGAAGCGTCCGCCATCCAGCGGTACCAGCGGCCGCAGTTCGGGCGGCAGCACCGGCAGCACGGTCAGGATCATCCATTCCGACTTGTTGCCGGAGTCGATGAAGGCCTCAATCAGCTTCAGGCGCTTGGAGAGCTTCTTGATCTTGGTTTCCGAATTGGTCTGCGGGATCTCGTCGCGCAGGCGCGCCGCTTCGGCCTCCATGTCGATGGACTTGAGCAGTTCCAGAATCGCCTCGGCACCCATGCGGGCGTCGAATTCATCACCATACTGCTCGATGGCATCGAGATAGGTCTCGTCGGTCAGCAGCTGACCGCGCTCCAACTGGGTCAGCCCCGGATTGATCACCACGTAGGCTTCAAAGTAGAGCACCCGTTCGATGTCGCGCAGGGTCATGTCCAGCAACAGGCCGATGCGGGAGGGCAGCGATTTCAGGAACCAGATGTGTGCCACCGGACTGGCCAGCTCGATATGGCCCATGCGCTCACGACGCACCTTGGCCAGCGTCACCTCCACGCCGCACTTTTCGCAGACCACGCCGCGATGTTTCAGCCGCTTGTACTTGCCGCAGAGGCACTCGTAGTCGTTCACCGGACCAAAAATTTTGGCGCAGAACAGACCATCGCGTTCCGGTTTGAAAGTCCGGTAATTGATGGTCTCCGGCTTCTTCACCTCACCGAAAGACCAGGACCGGATCATCTCCGGAGAGGCCAGGCCGATACGGATCGAGTCGAAATCCTCGATCTGACCCTGCTGTTTCAGAAGATTGAGTAAATCTCTCATCATCTATCTCCGTTCAGGACGTTACCTACTGTGATTCACTGATTCGGGTAACGGTCCCGTTCAGTCCTGTTCCAGTTCAATATTGATACCCAGCGCGCGGATCTCCTTGATCAGCACGTTGAAGGATTCCGGCATACCGGCTTCCATCCGGTGATCGCCGTCGACGATGTTCTTGTACATCTTGGTACGGCCGTTCACGTCGTCGGACTTCACCGTCAGCATTTCCTGCAGAGTGTAGGAGGCGCCATAGGCTTCGAGTGCCCAGACTTCCATCTCCCCGAAACGCTGTCCGCCGAACTGCGCCTTCCCGCCCAGCGGCTGCTGGGTGACCAGACTGTAAGGTCCGGTGGAACGCGCGTGCACCTTGTCGTCAACCAGGTGATTGAGTTTGAGGATGTACATGTACCCGACGGTGATATCGCGCTCGAAAGCCTCACCGGTGCGCCCGTCAAACAGGGTGACCTGACCGCTTTCGTTGGCGCCCGCCAGGTTCAGCATCTCTTTGATTTCAGCTTCGCTGGCACCATCGAACACCGGTGTCGCCATCGGCACACCGCCGGTGAGGTTGCGGCACATCTCTTCGATCTCTTCGTCATTCCATTGCTTCAGATCGACGCCATGGGTGCCCTTGCCGTAGATTTCGTTGAGCAGCTTGCGCAGTTCGGCGACCTTGGCCTTCTGCTGCAGCATGTCACCCAGACGACGGCCCAAACCCTTGGCAGCAAATCCGAGATGGGTTTCCAGCACCTGTCCCACGTTCATACGCGACGGTACGCCCAGCGGATTGAGCACGATGTCCACCGGAATACCATCCGCGGTGTGGGGCATGTCCTCCACGGGCACGATGGTGGAGATAACCCCTTTGTTCCCATGGCGCCCGGCCATCTTGTCACCCGGCTGGATGCGGCGCTTGACGGCGACGTAGCACTTCACCATCTTGAGCACGCCCGGGGCCAGATCGTCACCAGTGGTGATCTTCTGGCGCTTCTCTTCGAAGCGGCGGTCAAAATCCTCGCGCAGTTGTTTCAGCTGGTCGGCCACCGCTTCGAGCTGGCTGTTGGCCTCGTCATTGCGCAGGCGGATTTCGAACCACTTGCTGCGGATCAGATCCTTGAGGTAGTTCTTGGTGATGCGGTCGCCGCCCTTCAGCTTGTTAGGGCCGCCTTCAGCCACCTTGCCGATCAGCATGTTCTCGACGCGCTGGTAGGTGTCTTCCTCAACAATGCGCAACTGGTCATCCAAATCCTTGCGGATGCGCTCCAGCTCAGCCTTTTCGATCTGCAGGGCACGTGCATCCTTTTCCACGCCATCGCGGGTCAGAACCTGTACGTCGATGACCGTGCCATCCATGCCGGACGGTACCCGCAGAGAGGTGTCCTTCACATCGGAGGCCTTCTCCCCGAAGATGGCGCGCAGCAATTTTTCTTCCGGAGTGAGCTGGGTTTCACCCTTGGGTGTCACCTTGCCCACCAGGATATCGCCGGCCTTCACTTCTGCGCCGATGTAGACCACACCGGACTCGTCCAGCTTGGAGAGCGCCGCTTCACCCACGTTCGGGATGTCGGCAGTAATCTCTTCGGAACCGAGCTTGGTGTCGCGGGCGACACAGGTCAGCTCCTCAATGTGGATGGAGGTCAGGCGATCTTCCTGCACCACGCGCTCGGAGATGAGGATGGAGTCCTCGAAGTTGTAGCCGTTCCAGGGCATGAAGGCGACCAGCAGGTTCTGGCCCAGTGCCAGCTCACCCATGTCGGTGGACGGACCATCGGCCAGCACGTCGCCGCGGGCAATCGCGTCACCCGGTTTCACCAGCGGACGCTGGTTGATGCAGGTGTTCTGGTTGGAACGGGTGTACTTGGTCAGGTTATAGATGTCCACGCCCGGCTCACCCGGAATGGCTTCATCGTCATTGGCGCGCACCACGATACGGCCGGCGTCCACGGAGTCGACCACGCCACCGCGCTCGGCGATCACGGTCACCCCGGAGTCGATGGCCACGGTACGTTCAATACCGGTTCCAACCAGCGGCTTCTCGGCGCGCAGTGTCGGCACCGCCTGACGCTGCATGTTGGAGCCCATCAGCGCTCGGTTGGCGTCATCGTGTTCCAGGAACGGAATCAGGGAAGCCGCAACCGATACGATCTGCTTGGGCGACACGTCGATATAGTCGACGCGATCCGGTGTCATCAGCGTGAATTCGTTCTGGTGGCGGCAGGAGACCAAGTCGTCCACCAACTCACCCTTGTCGTTGCGCGAGGCATTGGCCTGCGCGATGACGAATTCGTGCTCATCAATCGCCGAGAGGTAATCGACCTGGTCGGTCACCTTCTTGTTGACTACCTTGCGATACGGCGTCTCCAGGAAGCCGTACTTGTTGGTGCGGGCGTATACCGCCAGCGAATTGATCAGACCGATGTTCGGACCTTCTGGCGTTTCGATCGGGCAGACGCGACCATAGTGGGTCGGATGCACGTCACGCACTTCGAAGCCGGCACGTTCACGGGTCAGACCGCCTGGGCCCAGGGCCGATACACGGCGCTTGTGGGTGATTTCGGAGAGCGGGTTGTTCTGGTCCATGAACTGCGACAGCTGGGAGGAACCGAAAAACTCCTTCACCGCGGCCGAAACCGGTTTGGCGTTGATCAGATCCTGCGGCATTAGGCCTTCGGAATCGGCCAGACTCAGACGCTCTTTCACGGCGCGCTCGACGCGCACCAGACCGACGCGGAACTGGTTTTCAGCCATCTCACCCACGCTCCGGATGCGACGGTTGCCCAGGTGGTCGATGTCGTCAACGGTGCCGCGGCCATCGCGGATCCCGATCAGGGTCTTCATCACTTCGATGATGTCGTCCTTGGACAGGGTGCCATCACCTTCGGATTCCTTGCGACCAACCCGACGGTTGAACTTCATGCGGCCCACGGCCGACAGGTCGTAGCGCTCACTGTTGAAGAACAGATTGTTGAACAGGTTCTGCGCGGCATCCGCGGTGGGCGGTTCGCCCGGGCGCATCATGCGGTAGATTTCCACCAGTGCTTCGAGCGGCGTGGTGGTGGAATCGATGTTCAGTGTGTTCGAGATATAGGGGCCGCAATTCAGGTCGTTGGTATAGATCGTGCGCAGATCCTTGATGCCGGTGGCCAGGATCTTGTCGAGCAGATCCTCGGTGATCTCGGCATTGGCCGCAGCCACGATCTCACCACTCTCCTTGTCGACCACGTCGTGGCCGAGCACCTTGCCGATCAGATATTCACGCGGCACCTGCAGACTCTTGACGTCTGCTTCGCTCAGCTCGCGGATATGCCGCGCGGTGATCCGGCGGCCCGATTCGACGATCACCTTGCGCTTGATTTTGATATCAAACAGCGCAGTCTCGCCACGCAGACGATCGGGCACGAGCGCGAGTTCAAATTCGCCTTTGCTGTCGACCGTAAAGTGGTTGAAATCAAAAAAGGTCTCCAGCATCTGCTGGTTGGTGAATTCCAGGGCGCGCAGCAGAATGGTCGCCGGCAGTTTGCGGCGACGGTCGATACGCACGAAGAGGCTGTCCTTGGGATCGTATTCGAAATCCAGCCAGGAGCCACGGTAGGGAATCACTCGGGCTGAATAGAGCAATTTACCCGAAGAGTGGGTCTTGCCCTTGTCGTGTTCGAAAAAGACACCCGGAGAACGGTGAAGCTGGGACACGATCACCCGCTCGGTACCATTGATGACGAAGGTGCCGTTGGAGGTCATGAGCGGAATCTCGCCCATATAGACTTCCTGTTCACGGATATCCTTCACCACTTTGTTCTTTGCCGGCGCGTCTTTATCGTAGATCACCAGACGCACTTTGACGCGCAGAGGCGCAGCATAGGTGGCGCCACGCAGGATACACTCTTTGACGTCAAAGGTCGGGGTGCCCAGCCGATAGCTGACATACTCCAGGATCGCATTACCGGAGTAACTGGCAATCGGAAAAACCGACTGGAATGCCGCATGCAGTCCGCTGGCCTGCCGCGTCTCTTCCGAATCATCGGCCTGCAGAAAGGAGCGGTATGAGTCGAGCTGAATCGCAAGCAGGTAAGGAACATCAAGCACGCTCGTGCTCTTACCAAAGTCCTTGCGCATGCGCTTTTTCTCGGTGAACGAATAGACCTTCGACATCGAATTTCCTCAGCGCCGGGATGACCTTAACAAGTGCCCTGGGGCAAGGTCGCGACACCCGTTGATCGCGACCACTTCCGTCTTACAGAAAGACGACTAGGGCGCCGCCGGTGGCCAATGGCCACCGGTCAGGACGCCCGAACCAAAAACAACTGTGCGAAATCTTACTTGACCTCGACAGTGGCTCCAGCTTCTTCAAGCTGCTTTTTCAGATCTTCGGCTTCGGCCTTGGATACAGCTTCTTTCACCGTCGAAGGCGCACCTTCCACCAGATCCTTGGCTTCCTTCAGACCCAGGCCGGTGACACCGCGCACGACCTTGATGACGGCGACCTTGTTGGAACCAAAGCCGGTCATCACCACGTCGAATTCGGTCTGCTCTTCCGCAGCGGCGGCTTCACCACCACCAGCAGCCGGACCAGCAGCAACAGCCACAGCGGCAGCTGCGGATACGCCGAACTTCTCTTCCATGGCGGAGATCAGGTCGACGACCTCCATCACGGACATGTTGGAAATAGTTTCCAGAATATCTTCTTTAGAAACGGCCATTTTCAAACTCCTGAAATATGCTTTGTGCCTGCGTCCTGCGACGCGATCGACACATCAAAGTATTAACTGACTAAGCTGCCTGCTTCTGGTCGCGGATTGCCGCAACCGTACGGACCAGCTTGCCGGGGACCTCGTTCATCGTCCGGGCCAACTTCTCAACCGGTGCCTTCATGACCGCCATCAGGGTTGCCAGCGCTTCATCGCGCGTCGGCAGTGAGGCGACCCGCTCCAGTTCAGCGGGGCCGTATACGGCGCCGCCAACGGAGACCATTTTGACTACCAGTTTGTCGTTGTCCTTGACGAAGTTTTTGATCACCCGCGCAGCTGAACCCGGATCTTCTTGCGAAAACGCAAGCAGCAGCGGGCCAACGAGACCATCGTTCATGCACTCGAATTCGGTACCGGCAAATGCACGTTTGGCCAAGGTATTCTTGACCACGCGCAGATAGACACCCGATTGCCGAGATTGCGCACGAAGGGCAGTCATCTGTTCAACTGACAGACCGCGATATTCAGCTGCTACAGCCGATAACGCGTTGGCAGCGACAGCGCTGACTTCCTCAACGACAGCCTTTTTCTGCTCAAGGCTTAAACTCACAGAACAAACCTCCAAGGTTGCAAAGCGGATAACTCCGCTTTTGAGCGACACGGTGTCCCAATCCCTGAACGACACCACCCAAGTTACGGTCGCCTAAAATCTCTTTCGGCTGCACCGTCTGCGTAGGCCGGTTTCCCATTAAGCTCGGCTTTCGCCTCGCACCTACGGTCTTTGACGACAACGGCTCGCGCCGGCGCCCCAAAGTTCGGTCCGCGCTTGCGCGCGGAATCAATTAAAAAGTCAGCGTGGCCGGATCGAGCTGCATCCCGGCACCCATGGTGGTCGACAGGGTCACCCGACGCATGTAGATGCCCTTGGCCGAAGCAGGTTTCGCCTTCTGCAGATCGTGCAACAGCGCTTCCAGGTTTTCCTTCAGCTGCTGCGGCTCAAAATCCACCTTGCCGATGGTCGAATGCACGATGCCGCCCTTGTCGGCGCGATAGCGCACCTGACCGGCTTTCGCATTTTTCACGGCGGTGGCCACATCTGGAGTCACCGTGCCCACCTTGGGGTTGGGCATCAGGCCACGGGGACCGAGAATCTGGCCCAGCTGACCCACAACGCGCATGGCATCCGGAGAGGCGATAACCACGTCAAAATTCAGATTGCCGGCTTTGACTTCAGCAGCCAGATCGTCCATGCCCACGATGTCGGCACCGGCGGCCTTTGCCTTGTCGGCGTTTTCACCCTGGGTGAAACCGGCAACACGCACCTCTT
>JBNLBB010000143.1:0-6799 GCA_050302415.1 Gammaproteobacteria bacterium
GTGCCCGACCAAGCGCAGGTGCAGCGAGGGGAGCCGCAGGCCACTCCCGTCGGGGCGGCGTTTCTTGGTTACTTCTTTTCGCTGCTGAAAAGAAGTAACTCGTCGTGAGCGAAGCGCACGGCGAAATTCTTCGTTCGCCCGAAGGGCGAGTAATTGATCCCCTCACCCTAACCCTAACCCTAACCCTCGGCTTTGGCTTCCTGCGTCGCTCTACCTCCTCCATCCCTGGAGTCGTCTCCCGGTGGGGGACGGATAAAAGCTAAGGGAGATGTTGGGTGTCATTCTTCCACCCAACCTACAAAAACATGAAGAAATCCCATCCACTCCGTTCACCCCAAGGGAGAGGGAACCGGTGCCGGGCATCCGGCGCGGGATCGCGCCAAAAGCAAAGCTATCGCTTTGCCATCTCCGAAGGATTCCGAATCTCCGCAAACTGATCCAGACACTTCTGCACCCGCCCGAAGAGACTCCCCTTGGGATAGCGCCCCTTCTTGGTGGGTGTACCCGCCGGTAATCCGGTCATCAGCTCCACGGCCTCTTCCACGGTCTCCACCGCCCGCACGGTGAATTTGCCGGCCCGCACGGCCTCCACCACCCGCCGCTGCAACATCAGGTGGCGCACGTTATGCCGGGGGATGATCACCCCCTGCTCCCCGGTCAGCCCCCGCTTGTCGCAGAGGTTGAAGAACCCCTCGATCTTCTCGTTGACTGCGCCGATGGCCTGGATCTGCCCCAGTTGGTTGATCGAACCGGTGACTGCAATCCCCTGTTTGATGGGTGCCTCCGCCAGCGCCGAGAGCAGCGCGCACAACTCGGCGAGCGAGGCGCTGTCGCCATCCACCCCCACATAGGACTGTTCAAACACCAGGCTCGCGCCCAGGGAGAGTGGCCGGTGGTGGCCAAACCTGGCCCCCAGAAAACCGTTGAGAATCAGCACCCCCTTGGCATGGGTGGCACCGCCCAGGTCCACCTCGCGCTCGATGTCCACCACCTCACCATCCCCCAGCCGCACGCTGGCGGTGATCCGGCTCGGCTGGCCGAAGGTGCTCTGCCCCACGTCGATGACCGTGAGGGCGTTGACCTGGCCCACCGCCTCACCCTCGGTATCGATGAGGATCACATTGTTGAGGTACTCCTCCATGTAGCTCTCCTGGATCCGGCTGAGGCGTTCGCGCTGGGCCTCCAGGGCCGCCTCGATAGCGAGCGCATCGATGACCGGCTGCGCCGCCTGCTCGGCCCAGTAGTCGGCCTCCACCAGCAGGTCGGAGATCATCCGCGCATGCAGCGAGATGCGTCCGCCGTCGTCGGCCAGGCGGGAGCTGTACTCGATGGTGCGGGCCACGCCCGAGGCGTCCAGTGGGCGTAGCTCCTGCTTGCTCACCAGGGTGGCAATGAGACGCGCGAAGAGGTGTTCGTTGTCCAGGGTGCGGGGCAGCGCATCCTCAAAATCCACGGCCACCTTGAACAGCTCCATGAAGTCGGCATCGTGCTCGGCCAGGGTGTAGAAGAGCGCCCGCTCGCCGATCAGCACCACCTTGATATCCAGCGGGATGGGTTCCGGCTGCAGCGACACGGTGGTCACCAGGTTGCGCCCCTCATCGGAGGACTCCATGGCGATGCGCGCCGAGCGCAGGGCGCGCTTCAGCGCCTCCCAGGCGTTGGGCTGGTCCAGCAGCTTCTGGATGTCCAGGATCAGGTAGCCACCATTGGCGCGGTGCAGGGCGCCGGCCTTGATCAGGGTGTAGTCGGTGGAGAGCGCGCCCATCTCCGAGAGATGCTCGATGCGCCCGATCAGGTTCTGACAGGTGGGGTGATCTTCGTAGACCACCGGTGCACCGTCACTCACCTGGTGCTGCTCCAGCACGTTGACCGAGTAGCGGCGGAAGAAGCGGTGGTCCGCTTCGCGCTCCTCGATCTCCCCCTCCTCGCCCTCCACGTAGAACTCGGAGACATTCGCCGTGATGTCCTCCTGGACGCGATCGAGAAAGCCGATCACCTCGGGAAAGCTGCTGAATTCGGTGCGCAGGTCGTTGAGCAGGTTGCCCGCGGCGTAGAGGGTGACCTGGCGCTCCAGGGCGCGGGTCTCGCCCCGGGCCTGCTGGCGCCACTGCGCGATTTGGACCACCAGCGCCTGCAGATGCTCCTGCATCCCCTCCAGAGCGGCCTCGAAGCGTTCGCGATCGGAGGCGGGCAGTGCCTCGAAGGCGTCGTCATCCAGGATCTGGCCTTCGTGCTCGGGGGCCAACATATAACCGCCGGCGGTGCGGGCGATGGAGAGCGAGTGCTCACCGGCCTTGCTGCGCAGGGTGTCGAGCGCCTTCTCCTCGTCGGCTTTATAGCGCTCCTCGATTTCGCGCAGCTTCACCTGGAACTCTTCGGAACGGAAGGCGGACGGAATACCCACCCGCAGGCTCTCCACCAGGTCGGCCAGGCCGTCCTGTAGCCGCGCCCCTTTACCGGCGGGCAGGCGCAGGGCGCTCGGCCGGTGGCCGAGCTGGAAATTGTGCAGGTAGCACCAGTCATCCGGGGTGGGCCGCTGGCGGGCGCTCTCCGTCAGGTAGTGAAGCACAGCAGAGTGTTTGCCCGTGCCCGGCGGACCCATGACGTAAAGATTGAACCCCTGGCGGCGTACCCCCACCCCGAAGCGCAGGGCATTCAGGGCGCGCTCCTGGCCGGCCACGCCCGGTACCGGCTCCAGCTGCTGGGTCGAGTTGAAGGCGAAGGTGGTCGGATCACAGACCGCCCGCAGCTGTTCGGGCCTCAGGGTCAGCGCATCCCTGCCGGCATGTCGAAAGGAGGAGGCCGTGGCGGTGCGGCCACGGCGGGTGGAGATCTGTCGGTCTGTCATGAAGTGCGGGATCCGGATAGCCTGTCAGCCCCCCGTTGTGGGGGTGAAATTACCGCGATCATAGTGCGTTCTTTCCCACCCGCAAAACAGCACGGGTGATAACGGTGAAATATTTCTCATTTATCCGTAGGTTACGGGCAATGCGTCAGGTAAGGTCTACATGCTAGACTAACGCTAACCAAAAACTATAAGCAGACCGGTTTTCCGCCCGCATTGCCCGAAAGGGTAAGCTAGACCGGAATCGGCCTGCTCCTCCCGTCGGACACCTGGCCGTGGATACGAAGTGTTGCGTGTCCCGCCGGTTACGGCGGTCGCGTAACCGAGGGTGTAACAGAATTCGAACCGAGCATGCGGCGCAGATATATTCCCGTAGCCTACAAACTGGCGTTTGCCATCGCGGTCATCACCATCGGGTGCATGTCGGGCCTGACGCTGTTTGTCGTGCAGAGTGAACGCGCCGCGCTCGACCGGCAGCTGCAGGGGTTTGGCGAAACCATCATCCGCCAGCTCAGTGAAACGGCCAAGGAACCCCTGCTTGCCGACGACCAGTTGGGGCTGGAGGTGTTGGTCAGCAACCTCAATGAACTGGACAACGTGCTGGGCGTGGCCGTCTTTGATCGCGCCACCCGGGTTAAGGCATCCTCGGGCCTGATGCCCTTCGCCCAGGGGCTGGAGCCGGCCCAGGAGTGGCAGAAGCGGTTCGACGGCGACAACCACTTCATCGACTGGCAGTCCAAGGACGGCAGCGGCCGCCCGGTGCAGGTACTCTCCCTGCTGGCGCCCGTCGAATTCCGCGACCTGCGTACCGGGTACGTGCTGCTGAACCTGGACCGGACCGGCATCGACGATGCCGTGGAGCAGGCGATCCAGGCCATCATCAGCGCCACCCTGGCGATTATCGGCCTGGGCACCGTGGTCTCGCTGTGGGCCGGGCGACGCCTGTCACGGCCGATCAAGGACCTGGTGGCGGCCAAGGCGGCCATCGACGAGGGGCGCTACCAGGTGCGCATTGATGAGCGGCGCCGCGACGAAATCGGCGATCTGATCGAGGCCTTCAACGACATGGCGGAGGGGCTGCTGCAGAAGCGGCAGGTGGAGATGGCGCTGTCGCGCTACGTCTCCAACAACGTGGCGCAGACCGTGCTGCAGAACCTGAGCAGCGTCTCTCTGGGCGGGCAGCATGTGAAGGCGAGCGTCCTGTTCGCCGACATCGTCGGCTTTACCGCCCTGGCCGAAACCCTGAAGCCCAAGGCGGTGGCCCACCTGCTCAACGAATACTTCGGCTACATCTCCCACGCCACGGCCCTTTACGGCGGCGTGGTGGACAAGTACATCGGGGACTGCGCCATGCTGCTCTTCGGCGTGCCCGAGCACGACGAGGCCCATGCCCTGCACGCCGTGAGCTGCGCCATGCTGATCCAGCGCATCGTTGACAACCTGGTGGTGGACCGTGCCAACCGCCAGCAGCCGGCGGTGCGCTTCCGCATGGGGGTCAACACCGGCATGATGCTGGCGGGCAACCTGGGCTCCACCGACCGCATGCAGTTCACGGTGGTGGGCGATGCCGTCAACCTGGCCGCCCGCTTCTGCACCTACGCCGATCCGGGCGCCATCGTGCTGAGCCAGGATACGGTGGCCGATCCCCGCGTGCGTGAGCGCTTCGAGATCATGGAGCACAAGGCGGTGCGGGTGCGCGGCAAGCAGACGCCGGTGGCGGTCTACCAGCTGCTGCGCTGCTCCCCCGAGTTTGACGTGACGCTGGCGCGCCAGGCCAACGATATCCTGGGCGCGCAGGGGCTGTCGCAGCTATGAAGCGGTTGCTCGCCATCGCCCTGCTGCTGTTCGGTGTTTCCGGCTGCGCCACCCTGGGTCTGCCCGGGGCCTACAAGCCGGCGGACATCGACCGGCTGCTGGCCGAAAAGCGTTTCGATGCGGCCCTGAAGGCGGCCAACGAACCGGGTGCCACCGCCGCCCAGCAGACCCAGGTCAAGCGGGCAGCCGGCGCCTACGAGCGCCAGGTACTGGCCGCTGCCGCCACCGCCAACGGGCGGGGCGAACACGGCGTGGCCATGGCACTGCTCGATGAGGGGCTCGACCACTACACCAGCGACACCCTGCAGTCCGCCTACAACCAGGCCAAGGCCAAACGGGCCCAGGTCCTGGCCCGGCTGGCCGCCGAGCAGCTGCTGGAAACCTACTGGTACCAACAGAAACTGGTGCTCAATGGTCGCCAGACGGACCGCGCCGGCAGAGAGGAGGCGGACACCTCCTATACCACCCGCTCGCGGGAGCGCACCGTCGAGGCGATGCGCCCCAGACTGCTGGAGGCGAGCCGGGCCATGTTTGATGATCGGGAGTTTGAACTGGCGCGGGCCCTCGCCGCAGCCGGCCGCGAAATCAGCGATGATGACGATGCCCGCACCCTGCAGGCGAGGATCGAAAAGTCGCTCAAGCCGTCACCCTCCGCCAAACCGGCGGCCCGGGCGGAACCGGCCAAGGCACCCGAACCCGACCCGGAGGAGTTGGCCGCGCGGGCCGCCGCCCATTTCGAGCGGGTCATTGAAGAGGCCAGAAAACTGATTCGCGAAGGCAAGATCCAGCAGGCCCGTGAGGCGCTGGATACCCTGGACGAGACCTACCAGAGCCATCCCCAGACGACCATCCTGCGCACCCGGGTGGATACCGCCATCTCCATGCAGATCAGCGAACTGCTGGAGAATGCCAACCAGCTCTACCGCAACGGCAAGATCGAAGAGGCGCGCAAGCAGTGGCTGTTGGTGTTGGATCTCTCCCCCGACCACGTCGAGGCGAGCAAGAACCTCAAGCGGGCCGAGCGGGTGCTGCAGAACATCAAGCAGATCGAGCGCAGCGCCCAGTAATCGGGCGGGACACCCGACTCAGCCGGAGGTCAGTTCCAGGCGGTCCACGTTCTGGAAGCCGCGGGGCAGCCTGGGTCCGCGACGACCCCGCTCCCCGCGATAGCTCTCCAGGTCGCTGAGTTTGAGCGCCAGGTACCGTTTGCCACTGTGCACCCGCAGCACCTGGCCGGCGGCGAGCGGCATGGCACCCACCATCCACTCTTCCCGCTGCTGCACTTTGGCCGATGGGATGCCGATGATCTTGTTGCCCTTGCCACGCGCCAGCACCGGCAGCTCCTTGAGCGGGAAGGCGAGCATGTGGCCCTGCGAGGTGACGGCCACCAGTTCGTCCTGCTCCGGATCGCGGATCAGCACCGGCGCCAGCACCCGTCCGCCCTTGGGCACGTTGAGCACCACCTTGCCCGAGCGGTTCTTGCCGTGGAGGTCGCCCAGCCGGGTCACGAACCCGTAACCGGCATCGGTGGCGAGCAGCACCTGATCCTCCGCCGCGCCCATGGCCAGCCCCACAAACTCCGCACCCGACGGTGGCGAAAGACGCCCGGTCAGCGGCTCCCCCTGGCCCCGGGCCGATGGCAGGGTATGGGCCGGCAGGGAGTAGGCACGTCCGCTGGAGTCGAGCACCACCACCAGCTGGTTGCTCCGCCCATGGGTGGCATGCAGGAACTCGTCGCCCGCCTTGTAGCTGAGGGTGGTGGCATCCAGGTCATGGCCCTTGCCGGCCCGGATCCACCCCTTGGCCGAAAGCACCACCGTGACCGGCTCGCTCGGGGTCAGCGCCGTCTCGTCCATGGCCTGCGCCGCTTCCCGCTGCACGATGGGCGAGCGGCGGTCATCGCCATAGGTTTCGGCATCGGCCACCAGTTCATCCTTCACCAGGGTCTTCAGGCGGCGGTCGGAACCCAGGATCTTCTCCAGGTGGTCGCGCTCCTCGGCCAGCTCCGAGGACGCCAGGATGGCGTTATAGGCGATGAGCTCTTGGGTCGAGTCGGCGAGCTCCAGGGCCTCCTCCGACTCGAAGGGGACCTTCATCGCGAAGAGGGCGTCCTGGAAACCCATCAACCCGAGCCCGATC
>JBNLBB010000144.1:0-6766 GCA_050302415.1 Gammaproteobacteria bacterium
GGTGCGCAGCCCTACCAGGCACGCGAATTGGCCTTCAAAATGGGTCTCAATCCGGAGCAGGTGAAACAGTTCACCAAGCTGTTCCTGGGTCTCTCCAGACTGTTTCACGATCTGGATCTGGCGCTGCTGGAGATCAACCCGCTGGTCATCACCAAGGCAGGCAATCTCCACTGCCTCGACGGCAAGATCAATGTGGATGGCAACGCCCTCTTCCGTCAGCCCAAGATCCGCGAAATGCATGATCCCACCCAGGAAGACGAGCGCGAAGCACACGCCGCCCAGTGGGAACTCAACTACGTGGCCCTGGACGGCAATATCGGCTGCATGGTCAACGGCGCCGGTCTGGCCATGGGCACCATGGACATCGTCAAGCTGCACGGCGGCGCGCCGGCCAACTTCCTGGACGTCGGTGGCGGTGCAACCAAGGAGCGGGTGGCGGAAGCGTTTAAAATCATCCTGTCCGACAAGAATGTGAAAGCCGTGCTGGTGAATATTTTTGGCGGCATCGTGCGCTGCGACCTGATAGCCGAAGGCGTCATCGCCGCGGTGAAAGAGGTGGGTGTGGAAGTACCGGTGGTGGTGCGCCTGGAAGGCAACAGTGCGGAGCTGGGCACCAAGGCTCTGGCCGAGAGCGGTCTGGACATCATTGCTGCGACCAGCCTGAAAGACGCAGCCGAGCAGGCGGTGAAGGCCGCAGGGGGCAACTGAGCATGAGCATTCTGATCAACAAGGCAACCAAGGTCATCTGCCAGGGTTTCACCGGCGGTCAGGGCACCTTCCACTCCAAGCAGGCCATTGAATACGGCACCCAGATGGTGGGTGGTGTGACGCCGGGCAAGGGTGGTCAGGAGCATCTGGGGCTGCCCGTGTTCGACACCGTGCGCGACGCCGTCGAGCAGACCGGCGCCGAAGCATCGGTCATTTTCGTGCCTGCCGCCTTCTGCAAGGATTCGATCCTGGAAGCGGCCAATGCCGGCATCAAGCTGATTGTGACCATCACCGAAGGCGTGCCGACCCTCGACATGCTGGAAGCGAAAATCCGCTGCGATGAACTTGGCGTGCGGGTGATCGGCCCCAACTGCCCCGGCGTCATCAGCCCGGGACAGGCCAAGGTCGGTATCATGCCGGGTCACATTCATCTGCCGGGCAAAATCGGGATTGTGTCGCGCTCCGGCACGCTCACCTACGAGGCGGTGAAGCAGACCACAGACGCTGGGCTCGGCCAGTCCACCTGTGTGGGCATCGGCGGCGACCCGATTCCGGGATCCAACTTCATTGATATCCTGAAGCTGTTCCAGGAAGATCCGCAGACCGAAGGTATCGTGATGATCGGTGAAATCGGTGGCACCGCCGAGGAAGAGGCGGCCGCCTTTATCAAGGCCAACGTCACCAAACCAGTGGTCTCCTACATTGCCGGAGTCACTGCACCCAAGGGCAAGCGTATGGGCCACGCCGGCGCCATCATTGCCGGTGGCAAGGGAACGGCGGACGAGAAGTTTGCCGCGCTGGAAGCCGCAGGCGTGCGCACGGTGCGTTCGCTGGCCGACATCGGCGACAAGATGAAGGAAATTCTCTGATCCTGTCAGGGGTTTTCATTGCTGCGGAACAGGGCGCTTCGGCGCCCTGTTTTGTATTGCATGACTCTTCACACGCACTGTGGCTTAATAGGCGGCCATGTCGAAACTGCGCGTCGTACTGGCTCAAGTAAATACCTTCGTTGGCGATATTCGCGGCAATGCGAATCTGGTGCTGCGCGAAGCCGCGCGCGCGCGCGACCAGCTGGGAGCCGACCTGATCGTATTCCCGGAGCTTACGCTCACCGGTTACCCCCCGGAGGATCTGCTGCTGCGTCCAAGTGTCCTGGATCTCACCGAGTACGAGCTGCGGCGCATTCAGCGGGAACTGCAGGGCATTACCGTGGTGGTCGGCTATCCCCATCGGGAGGACAACCGACTTTTCAATGCCGCAGCAGTCATCCAGAACGGCAAAATGGTGGCACGCTATGCCAAGCATGAATTGCCCAACTACAGCGTGTTCGATGAGAAGCGGTATTTTGCGGCGGGTGTTGACACCACCGTTTTCCACATCAAGGGAATACGTGCCGGAGTGACGGTCTGTGAAGACGTCTGGACACCGGATCCCACCAGCCGCACCGTGGCCGCCGGTGCGCAGATTCTGCTGAACCTCAACGCCTCTCCCTTCAACCTCAACAAGCAGCAGCAGCGCGAAGAGGTGGTGGCGCGACGGGCGCGCGACAACGGGTGCGCCGTGCTCTACGTCAACCAGGTGGGTGGTCAGGACGAGCTGGTGTTCGATGGCGGTTCCTTTGTTGTGGATCAACAGGGTCGGTTGACCCACCGGGCGCCTCTGTATCTGGAACATCTGCTGGTGGTGGATGTGGATTGCGAGAGCGCCACACCGGTTGCCGGCGAAACGGTTCCGTTGCCCACCGACGAGGCGTTGGTCTATGACGCCATCTGTCTGGGGGTGCGCGACTATGTGCACAAAAACGGGTTCCGTGGGGCTGTTCTGGGACTGTCCGGGGGGATTGATTCCGCCTTAACCCTGGTGATCGCGGCAGATGCCCTGGGGCCGGACCAGGTGCGGGTGCTGTTGATGCCATCACGCTACACCGCGCAGATGAGTCTGGACGATGCGCGCGAAGAGGCGGAGATTCTGGGCGTCGAGCACGACACCCTCAGCATCGAGCCGCTGTTTGGGCCCTTTCTGGAATCCCTGGCGCCGTTGTTCCAGAATATGCCTGCCGATACCACCGAGGAGAATCTGCAGGCGCGGTGTCGTGGTGTGCTGTTGATGGCGCTCTCCAACAAGAGCGGCCGGATTTTGCTGACCACCGGAAACAAAAGTGAAATGGCGGTCGGATATGCCACACTGTATGGCGACATGGCCGGTGGCTATGCGCCGCTGAAAGATCTGTTCAAGACCTGGGTCTACCGGTTGGCGCGTTTCCGCAACGAGCGCGGGAGGGTCATTCCCGAGCGGGTGATCACCCGACCGCCCAGTGCGGAACTGGCGCCGGATCAGCTCGATCAGGACAGCCTGCCTCCCTATGAGGTACTGGATCCCATCCTGCAGCGCTATGTGGAAGAGGAGGAGTGCATTGCCGACATCGTCGCTGCGGGATTCGAGCGTGCGACGGTGCAACGGATTGCCGACATGGTGGACCGCAACGAATACAAGCGGCGTCAGGCACCGCCCGGTGTGCGTATCACCCAGCGGGCGTTTGGCCGGGACCGTCGTTACCCGATCACCTCGGCCTATCGACGCGTCCGGCCGGGTTGACCCGCAATCCGATCCGCATTGACGGATCCGTAGACAATCACAGCTAAGGAGAAGAGATGAAGAAAGTTGAAGCGATCATCAAGCCGTTCAAGCTCGACGACGTGCGCGAAGCGCTGTCCGAGATCGGCATCACCGGCATGACGGCCACCGAGGTGAAGGGGTTCGGACGCCAGAAGGGTCACACTGAGCTTTACCGTGGTGCCGAGTACGTGGTCGACTTTCTGCCCAAGGTGAAGATCGAAGTGGTGGTCAACGACGATCAGGTGGAGCGCTGCGTGGAATCGATCACCGGTGCAGCCCGCACGGGCAAGATCGGTGACGGCAAGATCTTTGTCACCGAAGTCGAACGCGTGGTGCGCATCCGCACCGGCGAAGAGAATGTCGACGCTATCTGATCAGTCTGCCGATACTCAGAGCCGGGTGACCACGTCGTCCAGACGGCGGCGTGGCGTCGGCTCCGGGAATTCCGCCGGGTAACCAATGCTCAACATGGCAATGGGCTCCAGGTGGGGTTCCAGCGCCAACAGCTGTTGCATTTTCGGGACGTCAAAATAGCCCACCCAAGTGGTTCCCAGGCCGGCCGCCACGACCGCGAGCTGGGCGTAGGCCGCGGCAATGGTGGCATCCTGCACGGCGTAGAGATCCCGCCCGCGTTCGCCGTACTTCTCCTCGGCCCGCTTGCGATCAGCGCAGAAGACCAGGGCGATCGGCGCTTCGGCAATAAACTCCTGGTGATCGGCGCACTCACTCAAGCGGCGGCGCAGATCAGGATTTTCCACGACCAGTATCCGGTAGGACTGCAGGTCACCGGCGGTGGGTGCCGCGCAGGCGGTCTCCAGGATGGCGTGCAGTTTCTCGTTCTCAACCGCCTCCTTACGGTATTTGCGCACCGAATGACGATTGCGAACGGTCTGAAAAAAATCCCACATTCTCCTGCTCCTCCAAGTCTGCCTGTTTGCGCTCCCTAAATGCCGAGCTGAGTGCGCAGTGTTGGTATGTCGTTGTGTTGCGGAAAGTTAAGCATCAAAACACGCAATGCGTCCGTGGACAGGTCGCGGATTTCCAGGGCCAGATAGGCTTTGGCCAGCAATGCCAGCGCATCGCCCACGGCAGGGGCCCCGGAGTAGCTCTCGATCACCGTGCTGGCGCGGCGTGCAGCCGCCACGTAGGCGCCTCGGCGCATATTGTAGTCGGCCACGTTGACTTCATGCCGGGCGAGGTTGTTGCGCAGGTAGCGCATGCGCTGGGAGGCGTCCGCAGTGTATGCGCTGTCCGGGAAACGGGTGACCAGCTGTTCAAAGTCGAAAAATGCCTGACGGGCGGCCCCCGGGTCGAGATCGGCCGGATCGGGTGACAGATACTTGTCCAGAAAACCGACCCCCCGGTTGAAATTGATCAGCCCCTTGAGGTAGATGGCGTAGTCCACGTTGTCGTGACTGGGGTTCATGCGCAGGAAGCGGTTGGCGGCGGACAGGGCGGAGTCCGGTTCGTTGTACTTGTAGTAGGCGTAGGCCGCCTCGATCTGTGCCTGTTTGGCGTAGGCGCCGAAAGGGTAACGGGACTCCAGTTCCTCGTAGTAGCGAATCGCGATTTCGTAGTTTTCGTCCGTGAGGGCGTTGCGGGCCGCCTCGTAAAATTCACGGTCGGTCCAGTTGGAGGTGTAGTCCAGGGCTTCGCCGACCGAAGCGCAGCCAAACTGGACCACGATCGCGGTTGCCAGGAGCAGGCGAAGCAGTGCCAAGGGGTGAAAAACTTTGCTCATGGATGATGTTCTGTATGATAACCGGCGCAGTATAACCGCAAGCTCACGACTACCGAAGAATCCCGTGACCATCACCGACGAATCCGATGAACGCCTGACCGGCCGTATTCCCGACAGCGCCGGTGGGTTGCGTGTTGACCAAGCGCTGGTGGCACTCTTTCCCGAGTATTCGCGTTCGCGCCTGACCCAGTGGATCCGTGACGGCCGGGTGCTGCTGGAAGGGGTTGCCTGTGAACCCAAGCGGCGGGTCCATGGGGGCGAGATGGTGGCCTTGTTGCCGGTGGCGGAACCCGCCACGGATGCGGTGGCACAGGACCTGCCGCTCACGGTGGTCTTCGCCGACGAGCACCTGATCGTGATCGACAAGCCGGCCGGGCTGGTGGTCCATCCGGCCGCCGGGAACCCGGATGGCACGCTGCAAAACGCCCTGTTGCACCATTTTCCTGAACTGGCGACTCTGCCGCGATCGGGCATTGTGCACCGGCTGGACAAGGATACCTCCGGGCTGCTGGTGGTGGCGCGATCCTCGTTGGCCCACAAATCACTGGTCGACCAGCTGCAGACCCGGACCATGGGACGCGAGTACGACACGGTGGTGGTGGGTGAACCCGACGGGGAAGGCACTGTGGAAGGAAATATCGGACGCCACCCAACGGACCGTAAGCGCATGGCCGTGGTCAAGAGCGGCAAGCCTGCGGTCACCCACTTCCGGGTCATCGACTGGTTCGACGGTTTTGCGCGCTTGGCCGTCAAACTGGAGTCGGGACGGACGCACCAGATCCGGGTCCACATGGCGCACATTCAGCATCCAGTGGTGGGCGATCTGGTCTACGGGCGTCGCCATCCCGGCAACCAAAAAACCGCAGGCCCCCTGAACCAGTACCTCGCCGAATTCAGACGCCAGGCACTGCATGCGGCCCGCCTGACGCTGCGGCATCCCGCGCATGGAGAAACCATGAGTTGGGAGGCGCCATTGCCAGAGGATCACGCCACACTGTTGGAATTGATGGAACAGGCGGCCGACTTCGGAGACACGGAATGAATCGGTCCCTGCCCGCCACATTCATCGAGCCCGATTGGCCGGCCCCCGCCACGGTGCGCGCCGTGGCGACGACCCGGGGAGGCGGTGAGAGCGTAGCACCCTACGCCAGCTTCAACTTGGGTGACCACGTCGGTGACAACGCCGATCGAGTAGCCGCCAACCGGTTGCGGTTGCAGGAAATCACCGGGTTGAACCACGCGCCCTACTGGCTGAAGCAGGTGCACGGCGTGCGGGTGGTGGAAGCCTGCGGCAACGCCCGCGGCGTGGAAGCGGACGGTTCCTGGACCCGGGTTCCTGGCCAAGCCTGTGCCATCATGACTGCGGACTGCCTCCCGGCCATTTTCTGTGACCGCAGCGGTACGAGTGTGGCGGCGGCGCATGCCGGATGGCGCGGGCTGGCCGCCGGAGTGTTGGAGGCCACGGTCCACGCGTTGCCGGCTGCCCCCGATGAGCTGTTGGTCTGGCTGGGGCCTGCAATCGGGCAATTGGCCTATGAGGTGGATGGCAAGGTCTTTGAAGCCTTCTGTGGTCTGGACCCGGATACGGCGTCCTGCTTTATCCCGCTGCGCGAAGGGCACTGGCTGGCCGATCTGTATGCCCTTGCGCGGTTTCGGCTGCGGCAGGTGGGTGTCACCGCGGTCTATGGGGGCGACCACTGC
>JBNLBB010000145.1:0-6652 GCA_050302415.1 Gammaproteobacteria bacterium
TGGGGCGGCAGGTGCACGCCGGTGGCGTGGTTGAACCAGTCGGCACCACCGCATCGGATCTGGCCATGGGCGGCCCGGTGGAGCCCGGCGATGGTTCGCAGGATGGTGCTCTTGCCCGCGCCCGAAGGTCCGACCAGGGCCAGTACCTCACCGGGGTCGCAGCGGAATTCGGCGTCCAGGGGAATGCCCTGCCGCTGCGCAATCCGCACTTCCAGACGGTCGTGATCAGCCATGGTGCGCCATCCGGCGGTTGAGGGCGTAGACCAGGCCGACGGTGCCGAAGGCGAGGATCAGCAGGGTAAAGGACATGGTGGAGGCGGCCGCGTAATCCAGGGCCTCCACCCGGTCGAAAATGGCGATGGCGATGGTGCGGGTCTCGCCGGGGATGTTGCCGCCGATCATCAGCACCACGCCGAACTCACCCAGGGTGTGGGCAAAGACCAGGGCCATGGCGCTGACCACGCCGGGCCAGGCCAGGGGCAGCTCGATGCGCCAGAAGGTACGCCAGCGGCTCAGGCCACAGCACCAGGCCGCCTGCCGCAGATGGGGCGATATCCCCTCGAAGGCGCGCAGCATGGGTTGCACGGCAAAGGGCAGGCTGTAGATGAGCGAAGCGACCAGCAGACCGCTGAAGGAGAAGGCCAGGGTGGAACCGGTGACCTGCAGAAAGAGCCGGCCCAGGAGATTGTCGGGGCTGAAGAGAATCAGCAGATAGAAGCCGAGCACGGTGGGGGGCAGCACCAGGGGCAGGGTGATGACCGCCTCGATCAGGGCGCGTCCGGGAAAGTGGTGCCAGGCGAGCAGGCGGGCGGTGAACACGCCGACGACCAGCAACAGCACGCTGCTGGCCGCAGCCAGCGTCAGTGAAATGCGGAGTGCCTCCCAGTCCATGCGCCGGCGGGTCTGGCCGCGCGCCTAGGGCAGGCCGAAGCCGAAACGGGCGAGGATGTCGCGGGTGCCGCTCTCGCGCATGAAGTTGTAGAACTCCAGCGCCGGTCCGCCCGCCTGTTTGAGCAGCACCATGTACTGGCGCGGCGGGGTGTAGAGCGAGGAGTCCACCTCCACGTGGGTGCCGGTGGCGCGGATCTTGTCGCTGTTGGTGAGAGCCAGGGGGATGAGTGCGGCGTCCACGGCGCCGATACTGGCGAACTGGGCTGCCTGGGCGCTGTTCTCCGCATTGACCAGACGCGGCATGATCAGCGGCCAGATACCCGCCCGCTCCAGCGCCTGTTTGGCGGCCTGGCCGTAGGGGGCGTGTTCAGGGTTGGCGATGGCGATTTTCTGCAGGCGGCCATCCGCCACGGCGGGTCCGAGGTCCGACAGATCCGACAGCAAGGCCACCCGGGAATCCTTGGGAAGGAACAGGGTGAGGTGTCCGATGGCATAGGGGATCCCGGCCTCCAGGGTGAGACCATGGCGCACCAGCAGGTCCACGTACTGGAAGTTGGCGCTGAAAAAGAGCTCGTAGGGGCCGCCGCGCACGATTTCGCGCGCGAAGTTGCCGGAAGACCCATAGCTCACTTTCACCGTGTGACCGGTGCGGTGGTTGAATTCCGTGGCGATGGTGTCCATCGCCAGCACCAGGTCGGAGGTGGCGGCGACCGTGACGGTGCCGGCCGTCGCGGGAACCGGCGCGACGGTGCAGAGCAGCAGAACAATCCCGAACCAGGTTCGGCGGGTTGTTGGCATCTTGGGGGTCTCCTTGGCCTTCAGCGCGACATCATATCAGTAGTGATTCTCATCCATGGGATGGGTAAGAATCCCGGACTTCGTTCCGCATTTCGTAATGTGTCCCTAAGTATTAAACGACAAATCGGGTTCCGCCAGCGGGCAAAGGGTGCTTTCGGTGGGTCATCGGCGATAAAAGAGTGACTCACGTTGCCGGGTTGGTGGTGGTTTGGCCACCGACAGGTATAATTGCCCGCTTGTTTGCGACCGGCCGGGAATCGGGGGACATCTCCCGGCACATAATGAGCACAATGGAATCAGGTAGCCACACAATCGGGGGGGCGTGCGTGCTTCAGGCAGACGGCCTGGAAATTCAGCGCGGCGACCGCCGACTTTTCACCCAACTCAGTTTCTCCCTGGACCAGGGGACGTTGCTGCATCTGCGCGGGCCCAACGGTTCGGGCAAGACCACCCTGCTGCGCGCGGTGTGCGGCCTGCTGCTGCCCCAGGAGGGGGTGATCCGCTGGCGGGGCGAGAATATCCGCAAGCTGGGGGAGGAGTTCACCCGCGATGTGCTCTATCTGGGCCATCTCAATGGCATCAAGTACGAACTGACCGGGGTCGAAAACCTGCGCATTTCAGCCACCCTGGATGGTGATGACGCCGACGAGCAGGCCCTGTGGCGGGCGCTGCAGCGTATCGGCCTGCAGGGTTTCGAGGATCTGCCCACCCAGGTGCTCTCCCAGGGGCAGAAGAAGCGGGTGGCGTTGGCCCGCCTGATGCTCACCTCGGCCAAATTGTGGGTGCTGGATGAACCGTTTGTGGCCCTGGACGTCAAAGCGGTCGCCCTGCTCGAGTCGCTGATCGCCGACCACGTGGCCGGTGGCGGCATGGTGATGCTCACCACGCACCAGGAGGTGGGACTCACCTCCGGCCAGGTGCGCCACCTGGATCTGGGGGCCTGACGCATGTTTCGCACCTTTCTCTGCATTGTGCGGCGGGACATCACTCTGGCTATGCGGCGGCGTACCGATGTGCTGACCACGCTCTTTTTCTTTGTGATTGTGGTGAGCCTGTTTCCGCTGGGGGTGGGCACCGAGAAGCAGATTCTGCGGCATCTGGGACCCGGCGTGGTGTGGGTGGCTGCGCTGCTCGCCTCCATGCTGGCGCTGGAGCGGCTGTTTGCCAGCGACTACGCCGACGGCACCCTGGAGCAGATGCTGCTGACCCCCCAGCCGCTGCCGGTCCTGGTGCTGGGCAAGGTGTTCGCCCACTGGCTGCTCACCGGGCTGCCGCTGGTACTGATCGCCCCGCTGATCGGCCTGCAGTATGGGCTGCCAGACACGGCTTTGGGGGTTATGATGCTGTCGCTGCTGGTGGGGACTCCGATCCTGAGCCTGGTGGGCGCCATCGGTGCGGCACTGACCCTGGGATTGCGGGGGGGCGGTATCCTGCTCTCACTGCTGATTCTGCCGCTCTACGTACCCATATTGGTCTACGGTGCGGGGGCGGTCACAGTGAGTTCAATCGCACTGGAGGATACTCTCCCCTTTTTCGGACTGCTGGGGGCGTTTCTGATCCTGGCCCTGGTGTTTACCCCGCTGGCCGCTTCGGCGGCGTTGCGGATATCGCTCGAATAATCATTCACTGGTAGGACGCATGGCTTCGCATTTTTTCAGATTCTCGTCGCCCGCCACCTTCTATCCGCTGGCGGGGCGCATGATTCCGTGGTTCTGGGGACTGACCCTCGTCACCCTGGTGATCGGGCTCTATTGGGGGTTTTTTGAAACCCCGGACCAGCTCGGCGGCACCAATGCCCAGAAGGAGTACTACCGGATCATTTTCATGCACGTGCCGGCGGCCTGGATGTCCATGTGGCTCTACGTGGTGCTGGCTGCCTGGTCGGCCATCGGGCTGGTGTTCAACACCCGCCTCTCCTATATGATGGCGGCGGCGGTGGCGCCCACCGGGGCGATTTTCACCTTCGTCGCGCTGTGGACCGGCTCCTTCTGGGGGCGACCGAGCTGGGGTACGTGGTGGGACTGGGATCCCCGGCTGACTTCGGAACTGATTCTGTTTTTCCTCTACGTGGGTTATCTGGCGCTGCACTCGGCCATTGATGATGCGCGCCGTGCCGATCGGGCCACTGCCTTGCTGGCCATTGTCGGGCTGGTCTGCGTCCCCATCATCTTCTGGTCTATCAACTGCCCGGATCCCAACCAGTGCGCCGCGCTGCACCAGCGCTCCTCCATGGGCAAGATGGATGGCAATATCCTGTTTTCCATGCTGATCCTCACCTTCTCGTTCTGGATGTACGGCTTTGCCACCTCGCTGATGCGGGTGCGCGGCATCATCCTCTCCCGGGAGGGGGATACCCAGTGGGTGGAGCGGCAGATTGCGGAGGGGAGCAAATGATGGAGTTCTTCTCCCAGGGCGGGTACGCCTTTTATGTATGGAGTTCGTTTGGCATGGGTGCGGTATTACTGGTGGCTGAAGTGGTCACCCTGCGCCGCCAGCGGCGAACCTTATTGGCCAGATTGCGTCGGATACTGCGTATGCAGCAGGTAGAGGTGGGAAATGAAAGCCCGTAGCAAACGGATGATATTTGTCTTTATCGCCATCGTCGGGGTCGGCGTGGCGTCCGCCTTGGTGCTCTCGGCTCTGCAGAGCAACATCGCCTACTTTTTCAGCCCAAGCCAGGTGCTGGCCGGGGAGGCGCCCCAGGACAAGGTGTTCCGGCTCGGTGGCATGGTCGAAGAGGGCAGCATCCAGCGCGCCGGCAACGGCCTGGAGGTGAACTTCACCGTCACCGATACCGCGCGCAGCGTCAAGGTGAGCTACACCGGCATCCTGCCCGACCTCTTCAATGAAGGGCAGGGGGTGGTGACCCGCGGCAAGCTCGGCGCCGACGGCGTGTTCTACGCCGAAGAGGTGCTGGCCAAGCACGATGAGTCCTACATGCCGCCCGAAGTGGAAGACGCCGTAAAGAAGGCCAAGGACTGGAAACAGTCCGCGGCGCAATAGTCTCCGGAGTAGAGTTATGATCCCAGAAGTCGGTCAATTCGCGCTGGTGATGGCGCTGGTGATGGCGATTGTCCAAGGGGTGCTGCCCCTGGCCGGTGCCCAGCGGGGTGTCAGCAACTGGATCGCCCTGAGCAAACCGGCCGCCTGGTCGCAGTTTCTCTTTCTTGCGGTCTCCTTCGCCATCCTGATGCATTCGTTCATCGTCAACGATTTTTCGGTGGCCTACGTGGCGACCAATTCCAATTCGCAGCTGCCGCTGGCCTATCGCATCTCGGCGGTCTGGGGTGGGCATGAAGGGTCGTTGCTGATGTGGGCCATCATGCTGTCGGGCTGGACGGTGGCGGTGACGCTCTTCAGCCGCAATCTGCCCGAAGAGATGGTGGCACGGGTGGTGGGCGTGATGGGGCTGGTGAGCATCGGTTTCCTGCTCTTCATGCTGCTCACCTCCAACCCCTTCGACCGCTTGATTCCGGCCGCGGCCGATGGGCGCGACCTCAACCCACTGCTGCAGGATCCGGGGCTGATCATTCACCCGCCCATGCTCTACATGGGTTACGTCGGCTTCTCCGTTGCCTTCGCGTTCGCGATCGCCGCGCTCCTGGGCGGACGGCTCGATTCGGCCTGGGCCCGCTGGTCACGGCCCTGGACCACGGTGGCCTGGATCTTCCTGACCGGCGGCATCGCGCTCGGCAGCTGGTGGGCCTACTATGAGCTGGGCTGGGGCGGCTGGTGGTTCTGGGATCCGGTGGAGAACGCCTCATTCATGCCGTGGCTGGTGGGGACTGCGCTGATCCATTCGCTGGCGGTGTCGGAAAAGCGTGGCACCTTCAAGAACTGGACGGTGCTGCTCGCCATTTTCGCCTTCTCACTGAGCCTGCTGGGAACCTTCCTGGTCCGCTCCGGCGTGCTCACCTCGGTCCACGCCTTCGCCACCGACCCGGCCCGCGGCGTGTTCATCCTGGCCTTTCTCGCCATAGTGGTGGGTGGATCGCTGACCCTCTACGCCTGGCGCGCACCGACGGTGAAGAGCACCGGCAGTTTTGAGCTGATGTCGCGCGAAACTGTGCTGCTCATGAACAACGTGCTGCTGGTGGTGGCCACCGGCACGGTGCTCCTGGGCACCATCTACCCGTTGATTGTGGATGCCGCAGGCCTGGGCAAGATCTCCGTGGGTCCGCCCTACTTCAATGCGGTGTTCATCCCTTTGATGACTCCGCTGTTCCTGCTGATCGGCATCGGGCCGACCCTGCACTGGAAATCGGATCGTCTGGGCAACCTGGTCAGCGAATTGCGCTGGGCCTTTCTGGCGGCGGTGGTGGTGGCATTTCTGCTCCAGCTTTTCATCACCGGGACGATTCAGCTCGGCGTGACCGTGGCCACCTTCCTCGCCTTCTGGATTCTCTTCTCCGTGGTGACCAATCTGCGCCACCGGGTACGCAACAAGAGCGGACTCTGGGCCGCACTGCGCAGTCAGCCGCGCAGCTATTACGGCAT
Organism: Gammaproteobacteria bacterium; assembly: GCA_050302415.1. Lineage (GTDB taxonomy): Bacteria > Pseudomonadota > Gammaproteobacteria > JBNLBB01 > JBNLBB01 > JBNLBB01. The sequence continues at coordinate 6,187 of JBNLBB010000145.1, forward strand.
GCACATGGCCCACCTGGGGATGGCGGTGACCATTGTCGGCGTGGTGCTCACCTCGGTTTTCAGTATCGAGAAGGATGTACGCATGGCCACTGGCGAGCGCCTGGAGCTGGCGGGCTATACCTTCCATTTCCTGGATCTGCACAATGAACCGGGTCCTAACTATCGCGCAACCAAGGCCGAGGTGGAGATCTCCCGCGGTGAAGGCAACGTGGTGGCGACCCTGTATCCCGAGAAGCGCATCTATAACGTCCAGGCCATGCCGATGACCGAAGCGGGGATCGACGCCGGACTGTTCCGTGATGTCTATGTGGCGCTGGGCGAGCCGGTGAGCGACGGCGCATGGGCGGTGCGTCTCTACGTCAAACCGTTCGTCCGCTGGATCTGGCTGGGGGCCATATTCATGATGCTGGGCGGACTGCTGGCCATCACCGACCGCCGCTACCGCATGGCGAGAATTCGGGATCGG
>JBNLBB010000146.1:0-6632 GCA_050302415.1 Gammaproteobacteria bacterium
ACGTGGTTGTTAATGGTACTTAAGGTGGGTGTTCGGATAGCGCAGACAACAGCTCGCCCGAACGGCATTTTCGGGGGAGGCATAGCGCTTCCATTGGAGAAATGGATGGGCGCGCACGGCGCCAATCTGCACACCGTCCGTCGGACATTTTGATAGAAGTTAAGGGGGGCGTAAGGCAGCTGCCTGAAGGAGTGACCTTACCCGGACAAATCAGGTTCGGCGTCTATACTTGTAATGCATTACCTCATTAAGGAGGTGGCATCATGAGTAACTCAAGTCCTTTCTCTCTTGTCTCTGGATTCGTTGGTTCACACTACAGCCGATTGATCGTGCCAATCCTCCTGGCGCTGGCGACAACACCACTCACTGCCCCACCGGGTTACGCCCAGAGCGAGATGCGCTCCGGCAAGTCGGTGGTGGAGGCGGTTTGCGTGAAGTGTCATGCCACCGGCGAACAGGGGGCGCCCAGAATGGGTGACAGCCGGGCGTGGATCAAACGCGCTTCGCAGGGGCTTTCCAATTTGACGCGGCACGCCCTGGAGGGCATCCGGAACATGCCGCCGCACGGTGGTCAGCCCGATCTCAGCGACCTAGAAATTGCCCGTGCCGTCACGCACATGGTCAACCTATCGGGTGGGCAATGGGTGGAGCCGGCCAGTGTCGAAGAGCTGGTGGCCGAGCGAACTGGTGAACAGGTGGTTAATGGTCAGTGCGTCAATTGTCATGCGCAGGGTCTCACGGGCGCCCCGCCCATCGGTGACCGCGATGCGTGGGTGCCACGCCTGAGCAAGGGGCTGGCGGTTCTGGTTCGCTCTGCCATACATGGGCACGGCGGCATGCCGCCCCGCGGCGGCCAGGCAACGCTCACCGATAACGAAATCCGGGAAGCCATTCTGTATATGTTCGATCCGGCCGGTGCACGGCGACGGTCAGCCGGCGTCAATGCCGGTACCGCGAACGCTGCGTCCCCCGCCCCGCAGGTACAGCAGGTGGCGCCCCGCAGACTGGTGGTCGATGGCATCGAGATGTACGTCGGATTCATGCGCGCCGAGGCGATGCGCCGGTTTCAGAAGGATACTGCCGAGCGGACCATGCACGGTGGAATCCCCGGGAACCGGGGCTACTACCACGTCAATGTCACCCTCTACGACGAGCAGAAGCACACCCCCATCAGTGATGCGGTTGTCCGTATGAAGTTGGGACACGGTGGCATGATGCGCTCGGATATCGTGTTGGAAAAGATGGCCGACATCGGTATCGGCAGCTACGGCAACTACTTCCGCCTGGTCCCGGGACATCGGCAACTGGTGACGCTCCAGGTGAGCGGGCTGGAAACCGGTAAAGCGGTCGATACGCAGTTCGAGGTGGAATTCGACTGAGCCTCACGGTCTGCCCGGAGGGGGAAGTGATTGCGCGACGCCGGGCGCCAGGCCCGGCGCGCGCACCACGGCTGCATGAATAGACTCGCCGGGGCAGGCGCAGACAAACCGATGGCAGGGAGCCGAACGGAACACAGGATTGCTGCCGGTCTGCGGATCGGTCGGGCAGGGTGCGTCGAGGGTTCCGGCTGCGGAGGGTTCGCTTGATACGGCGTGTGCCGCGAGCCCCGTTTTGGGGTCGGGCTCCCAATGGTACGAAACAGAGCGCAAGCACTGAAACAGCAGGTGTACCTTTGAAAAAGCGGATATCGCTGATTCCCTTTCCCCCTTCTCTTTTCCCGCCATTTGACTCAGCCTCTCGGCAGATTATGGTAGGCGTTCGGTACGGTTGGATGCCTACGGTGTCTGTGCGGCGGAGTCGGCGTTTGACGCGGAGGTGAGTATGGATCGATCTGATATCCGGAAACACTGGGAAGGCGCGGCGCCCGGTTGGGCGAAGTGGGAAGAGACGATAGCCGAGTGGGTTGAACCCGCCACGGCAGCCATGCTGGATATGGCCGGTGTCGTTTCGGGAGCCCGGGTGCTGGATCTTGCCAGTGGCGCCGGAAGCCAGACGTTGAGCGCGGCGCGAAGAGTGGGTCCGCAGGGGCATGTAGTCGCGAGCGATATTTCCGAGACGATGCTGCAACACGTACGTGAGAACGCGGGTGCTGCCCAACTGGATCAGGTCTCCACGCTGACGGGGGCCGCCGAAGACCTGAACCTGGATACCAACAGTATTGACGCGGTCATCTGCCGCCTCGGACTGATGCTCTTCTCGGAACCGTCGAAAGCGCTCGTAGCGGTGAGGCGTGCTCTCCGGCCCGGCGGCAAAGTTGCCGTCGTGGTCTTTACCACGCCCGCGGCCAACGCCTTCATGGCCAAGCCCATGCAGATATTGCTGCGCCATGCCGGTAAAGAGTTACCCGCTCCGGGGAGGCCCGGGATATTCGCGCTCGGTGGGCCCAGGGTGCTGGAACAACTGCTGACCGCCAGTGGCTTGACCGGCATCGAGCAGCGCACGTTCGAGATCCCGTTACGCATGCCTTCCGCCGAGCAGGCGTTGGCCATGATGCAGGAGGCGTTTGGCGCCTATCGGGCGGTTGTGAGTGATTGCCCGGAGCCCGTCCGGATTGCGGCCTGGGCAGAGGTGGAAGAGACCTTGAAGGCTTTCGAAACCGGGGTGGGGTTTGAAGCAAAAGCAGAAGTGTTGGTGGGCGCAGGTACCAATCCGACCTGAGCATCTTGGTGGTACTTGGGTTGGGTTTCCGGATGGCGTGGTTGACCTGGGTGTCTCATCCAGCCTTTCCGATCTATGCGCCGTACTGGGAATGGCGCATTGCTGCATTGCACCGGCACCTGTTGAAGGCTGGCGCGGAATTTCCATAAAACCGAACGGTCGTGGGATCTAATCCATCTTTGATTGGAGGGATGCAATGATTCATTACTCTGGAATCCAAATGCACCGGATTAATGACGCCTTTTGGGACACTGGGTTTATCGGGGATTGTTTATGAGTTCACTGCCAAAGATTCAGGGGTTGCGGGTACGGGCGGTACGGGTGCCGATGACAGAGCCGCATCAGACAGCCAGTGGGGTGATCACGGAATCGCCTCTGGTGTTGACCGACGTACTCACCGATGCCGGTATCCTCGGGCACAGCATTGTCTTTACCTACACACCCGCCGCACTGAAGCCCACCGCCGAGCTGATTCAGAATATTGAAGCCCTGATCAAGGACGAACCGTTGGCACCTTCCAAAATAGAGCAGGACCTTGCCAGACGGTTTCGCCTGCTTGGGACGCAGGGTCTGGTTGCTATGGCGCTGGCCGCAATCGATATGGCGTTGTGGGATGCGCTGTGTCGCTTTCAGGAAGTGTCTCTAATCACTTTGCTTGGTGGCGAAAAAAAACCTGTTCGCGCCTATGCGGCAATCGGATACGACGGCGTTCGGGGGGCTGCCGAGACTGCCGGCAAGTGGGCAGACCAGGGGTTCAGCGGCATCAAGGCCAAAATCGGTTACCCGACCGTTCAAGAGGACGTTGCGGTGGTGCGTGCGATGCGCGACGCCGCCGGTGACAGGATGAAGATCATGGTGGACTACAATCAGTCTCTCTCGCCGGCAGAGGCTGTGGAACGTCTGCGGGTGCTGGATGATGAGGCGATAACCTGGGTGGAGGAACCCACGCTGGCCCACGACTATGCCGGGCATGCGCTCATCGCACGCGAAGCGCGAACCCCCATTCAGTGTGGCGAGAACTGGTGGGGCACGTTGGACATGAGGCACGCCATGGCGGCCAATGCATCCGACTTGGTGATGCCGGATGTGATGAAAATTGGCGGGGTCAGCGGTTGGTTGCGGGCCGCCGCGTTGGCGCAGGTCCATAACCTGCCCATGTCCAACCACCTTTGGCCCGAGATCAGTGCCCGCCTGTTGTGTTGCACGCCCACGGCGCACTGGCTTGAGTACGCGGACTGGTGGAACCCGGTGCTGGCCGAGCCACTGGTCATCGAAAACGGAATGGCGATGATCAGTGATTCGATTGGCACGGGTGTGGAGTGGAACGAAAAGGCCGTGAGTCGGTTGTTGGTCTGACATTCAACGTTCCGTGGAATCGGATCTGAGCTATCCATAGGGGCGAAAGGTTGACTATGCCTTCTGTAGACCGTCACCCAAGTCCATCTCAATCCGATTGAGAAATGCGGGTGGGTGCCCTCATCTGGTTTCCACGCGAACCAGTCAGTCAATCAGGAACCGCGAAGCGGCATCAGGGAAGGAATTGGATGGTTGAATGGTGGGCCCCTCCATGGTTGCATGGGAACGCTCGGACAGGTTAGGCGACTGAGCGGTACTGTCTGGAAGTAGACGCGTTTGTGAATGGTACTTAAGGCGGGTGTCCGGATCTCGGGTTTGCTCTCGTGGGCACCCCTGGTGCCCACGCTACCGGTCCGCGCTCCGCGGGGTGAAAATCGCGCTTCCCGGATCCGTGCCTCAGCGCTTTGCCACCCTCGTCACCGCCGGCTTGCCGGTCTGTGCCGGGTTCAGCACCGGCCACACCATGCCGCCGGACTGCGGGATACCGGCATTGCGCAAACCCGCTTCATAGGTACCGCCGTCCCGGGTCTGCTGAAACCGGCTTTCGTCTGCCTGCGCGGCCGGGACAGACAGGGCACTGGCGGCCAGAATGAGGACTGCAGGGTACAGATTTCTATACTTCATGGTTAAACTCCTTAAATCCGTCGAGATACGATCACGGGCATCCGCCGGTACCTGGCGTGTAGGCCAATTGCCCTCTTGATGCGCCGTATTCTGTGCGATGCTTGAGTTCAAGGTAGACCCCATGCCGCATTGCAGCAAATGACCATTTTTCATCTGACAGATTAGATTTACTCATCCATGAAACGCCTGCCACCGCTCAACTCTCTGCGCGCCTTCGAAGCCGTCGCCACTGCCTTGAGTTTCAAGCAGGCGGCCCGGGAGCTCTCGGTCACCCCCACGGCGATCAGCCACCAGATCAAGGTGCTGGAGGAGTTCCTCGGACAACCGCTGTTCCGCCGGCTGACGCGCGCCATCGCCCTCACGCCCCAGGGCGAGGCCATGCTCCCAAAAGTACGGGAGGGGTTCGCCAACCTGGCCGAGGCGGTCGAGCTGGTCCGACGGCGGGAGGAGGCGGGGATTGTGAGTATCTGCACCCCGCCCTCCTTCGCGGCGCGCTGGCTGGTCCCGCGGCTGGGCAATTTCGCCCGCACCCATCCAGAGATCGATCTGCGCCTCTCCAGCAGTCTGGCGGCCATCGACAGCCGCGACGGCGCGGCGGGCGAACGCACCGCGGATCTGGGTGCGGGCCTCCCTTACGACCTGACGGTGCGGTTCGGACGGGGAAGCTATCCCGGCTATTCGGTTGCCAGCCTCTTTTCGCCCAGCTACGTCGTCGTCTGCAGTCCGACGCTGCTCGACGGCGACCACCCGCTCGAGCGCCCCGAGGATCTGCGCTGGCACACGCTGATCCAGGATTCGACCGTACCGGACCTTGACGACCGGCCCGGCTGGGCCAACTGGCTGCAGTTGGCTGGCGTCGAGGGCTGGGAAGAGATGCTTCGGGGTCCGCACTTCGAGGATGCGGCGCTGGCGGTGGAGGCGGCCATCGCCGGCCACGGCGCGGCCCTGGCGGCGCGGCCACTGGTGAGTGCCGACCTGGCCATTGGCCGGCTGGTCATGCCGTTTGAGCTGGCGATCCCTTCGCGTTATGCCTACTACGTGATCTCTCCGCCAGCCACGGCCAACAAGCGTGCGGTGGTTGCCGTGCGCGACTGGCTCATACAGGAGGCGGCACAGGAAGCGGGGCGTGTCAGCGGGGAAGACGCGCCCCCGCCTATTCGGGGATAGCGGGTGGAGCGCAAGGGCACACAATCAAGCTCGCGCTGTCCGCGCGGCGCAAGCCAACCCGCTATCTGTCCATCGTTGAATCCTGGATAGGACATACAGCCGTAGAATCGTCATAAGAACTGATTTGCTGTGTGCCGCCATCTGAGACGGTGACAAACCTCACGCCGGTCTCCTATGGATTCGACAAGATTGGTCCGGGTCAATGGGATTCCACATAATTCAATGCAGACGCAGACCTCGAGCTTGCCGAACGCGGGCACCGGGTAGGTGCGGGCGATTGAAGGATTGGGTATGGAGTTCCTATACCAATCGAATCGAACTCCCATTCCGTTACAGAAGCCCTCTGTTTTCCTCGAACAGGCTCACCAGAGAGTCCATCACCAGACGAATGGTGGGCAGTTGGGAAATGTTCTTCCTGACGAGCATCCAGATTTCCCGGACCAAAGGCTCCTCCGGCAGCACGATCTGCATGCCACTGTCCGCCAACAGAATATTGGGCAACAGAGCCAAACCATATCCCGATTCAGCCGCTCGCTTCTGAACGTTGACGGAGTTGGACTGGAAGCGCACCGAGTGACTACCGAAATGTTGCCTCATGTATCTGGCTTCCGGCAGGTTGCTCAGATAACCGCCGTAGCTGATGGTGGCAACCTCGCCACCGGAGTGAAAGCGCTCAATCCAATCGGGTGTGCCGCATAGCCGGTAGGTCAACTCCCCCAGTTTGCGGGCAATACACTCCCCCGATTCCGGGAGATCCAATCGCAAGGCGATATCCGCCTCCCGGCGCACCACACTCACGTCGTGTGTGGAAGCGTCCACGTCCAGAC
>JBNLBB010000147.1:0-6606 GCA_050302415.1 Gammaproteobacteria bacterium
ATCTGTGAAGCAGGAGCTGCGGCGGTGTGCATTACTGACCGCCTCCGGGCTTGCGGGTGGGCAGCGTCAGAACATCACCGATCAACGACTCCCCGCCCGCCTTCTCCTTTTCCACCCAGCCAAGGCGGTAATGTTTGCCCAACTCACCCTTGGCCAGTTCAATGGGCAACACCTTGATGGCCGCTTCGTCGAGCACGCAGGCGTGTTCGCACTTGCCACAACCGGTGCACGCTTCGGAGTGCACCACGGGCAGAAACCGGGTGTGTTTACCCGAGCGGGTGTTGTGCTGCAGGTCCAGGGTGATTGCCACGTCAATCAGCGGGCAGACCCGGTAGCAGACATCGCAGCGCAGCCCTAGAAAATTAAGGCACGTCTCCTGGTCGATGAGCACAGCGAGGCCCATGCGCGATTCATCGATATCGGTGAGCGCCGGATCCAGCGCGCCCGTGGGGCACGCTTTCACGCAGGGGATGTCCTCGCACATTTCGCACGGCACCTTGCGGGCTTCGAAGAAGGGCGTACCGACCGGAACCTCCTCTTCGGGCAGCGCCAGGCGCAGGGTGTCGTAGGGGCAATCCCGCACACAGAGCCCACAGCGGATGCACCGACCCAGAAAATCGGCCTCGTCGGTCACCCCTGGCGGACGCAGGGCCTGCGCCGCCAGGGTCCGGTTGCTTCGTGCATAGAGCGCCACGCCGCTGCAAAAAAGGGCCGCGCCAAACGCGGTGCGTCCCATCTCCTGCAGGAAACGGCGACGGGATACGGTGTCGTTCACTGCGCCCGCACCCATTCTGTCCGGCGACTGGCTGCTCATGACGGCTCAGCTCAGGCCTTCAGCACCTTGACCGCGCACTTCTTGTAGTCGGTCTCTTTCGAGATCGGACAGGTGGCGTCCAGGGTGACCTTGTTGATGAACACCCCTTCGTCGAACCAGGGGATGAAGATCACGCCCTGGGGCGGCCGGTTGCGGCCCCGTGTCTCGACGCGGGTCAGCACCTCACCACGACGGGTCTGGAGTTTGCAGGCCATGCCGCGCTTCAGGCCGCGCGCCTTGGCGTCGTCCGGGTGCATGAAGACCACCGCGTCCGGGAAGGCACGATGCAGTTCAGGTACCCGTCGGGTCATGGAACCCGAGTGCCAGTGTTCCAGTACGCGTCCGGTGACCAGCCACAGGTCGTATTCGGTGTCCGGCATCTCGGCAGCAGGCTCGTAGGGCAGCGAAAAGATGACCGCCTTGCCATCCGGCTTGCCGTAGAAGCGGACTCCCTCGCCGACCTTGACGTAGGGATCGTAACCCTCACGGAAACGCCACAGGGTCTCCTTGCCATCCACCACCGGCCAGCGCAGGCCCCGGGCCTTGTGATACTGCTCAAAGTCGGCCAGATCGTGGGCCTTGCCCCGACCGAATGACGCGTACTCTTCAAAAAGCCCCTTCTGCAGGTAGAACCCGAAGTGGGCCGATTCGTCGTTGGCGTAGCTGTTGCCCATGTCGTCCTGCACGGCGCCGTCCTTGTAGGCAAACTGATTCACCTGACCGTTGCGGTAGAGAATGTCGTAGAGCGTTTTGCCGCGGTACTCCGGCGCCTTGGCCAGCAGTTCGTCGGACCACACCTCCTCGGCCTTGAAGCGCTTGGAAAATTCCACCAGCTGCCAGACGTCGGAGCGCGCCTCACCCGGTGCCCGCACCTGCTGGCGCCAGAACTGGGTGCGCCGCTCGGCGTTGCCATAGGCGCCCTCTTTCTCCACCCACATGGCGGTGGGCAGGATCAGGTCGGCGGCCAGGGTGGTGACCGTGGGGTACGGGTCGGAGACAACCACAAAGGCTTCCGGATTGCGGTATCCAGGCAGAGTCTCTTCGTTGAGGTTGGCTGCCGCCTGCACGTTGTTGTTGCACATCACCCAGTAGGCGTTGAGCTTGCCATCCTTCAGCATCCGGTTCTGCAGCACAGCGTGGTAACCCACCTTGCCCGGGATGGTGCCTTCCGGCAGTTTCCAGATCTTTTCGGCCTTCGCCCGATGCTCCGGTTTTGCCACCACCATGTCGGCAGGCAGACGATGGGCAAAGGTGCCCACCTCCCGCGCCGTACCGCAGGCAGAGGGTTGGCCGGTCAGCGAGAACGGTCCATTACCGGGTTCTGAAATCTTGCCCGTCAACAGGTGCACGTTGTAGACCAGATTGTTGACCCAGGTCCCGCGCGAGTGCTGGTTGAATCCCATGGTCCAGTAGGAGACCACCTTGATCTTGGGATCGGCGTAGATCTTGGCCAGCGCCTCCAGTTTGTCAGCCGGCACGCCGGAGATTTTGGACGCCTTCTCCACGGTGTACTCGGAAACGAATTTTGCGTACTCCGCGAAACTGCTCTCTTTGGAACCGCCGGCTTTCGACGCGTTGGCCGCCTTCTGCTCAAGCGCATGGGTCGGACGCAGCCCGTAACCGATATCGGCGTTACCGGCGCGGAAATTCACATGGGCATCCACAAACGCCTTGTTCACCGCCCCCTTCTGGATGATGTAGTTGGCGATGTAGTTGAGGATGGCCAGATCGGACTGTGGATTGAACACCATGCCGATGTCCGCCAGTTCAAAATTGCGGTTCTCGAAGGTGGAGAGCACCGCCACCTTGACGTGCGGCGCGGTGAGGCGCCGGTCGGTGAGACGCGACCAGAGGATCGGGTGCATCTCCGCCATGTTGGAACCCCAGAGCACGAAGGCATCGGCCTGTTCCAGGTCGTCGTAACAACCCATGGGTTCGTCGATGCCGAAGGTGCGGATGAATCCGGCCACGGCCGAGGCCATGCAGTGGCGCGCGTTGGGATCGATGTGGTTGCTGCGGAAGCCCGCCTTGTAGAGTTTGGAGGCGGCGTAGCCCTCCCACACCGTCCACTGGCCGGAACCGAACATGCCGACCGGCGGCATCTCGTCACTGTTGCGGGTCTTGGCGATGGCGGCCTTCCATTTTTCCGCCATGACATCGAAAGCCTTGTCCCAACTCACCGGTGTGAATTCGCCCTCCTTGTCGTACACGCCGTTGCGCATGCGCAGCAGCGGCTGGGTGAGGCGGTCTTCCCCGTAAAGAATCTTGGAAAGAAAATAGCCCTTGATGCAGTTGAGGCCGCGATTGACCGGTGCATCCGGGTCGCCCTGGGTGGCCACCACCCGGCCATCCTTCACTCCCACCAGCACGCTGCAGCCGGTACCGCAGAAGCGGCAGGGCGCCTTGTCCCAGCGGATGTCAGTACGGGTCTGCGCCATAACGCTGACCCCCGGCAGGGTGATGCCGGCGGCCGCGGCGGCGGCCGCTACCGCATTGGTCTTGATAAAATCACGCCGATTCTGTTTCATCGCAGAACTCCTCCGCTGGCATTTCCAAATCGCAAAAGTGGTAGACCAGGGTGGCACTGAGCACACCCGGTGCGTTGTGCACCTCGGTCACGGTTTCGGTGAATGAGTGTTCGGGGGTCTCTTCCACAGTGACGATCAGACGACCGTCCTCTGTCGTGGCGTGAACCTCCACGCCGGGGAAGGACTGGATGGCGGCGCCGACCGCGGCCGACTGCTCGGGCCGGGCGTGCACCAACAGGCTGGCCAGGTTCATGCATTACCTCCAGAGGCAGAAGCGGATGGGCTGTGGGCAACGGCCCGGATGGCCGAAACGGGACAGGGCGCGATGCATGCGCCGCATCCGGTACAAAGTTCTGTGGTCACGTGGGGCATCTGCATTCCTCTGCTCGCCGCCTTGAACTCGATGGCTCTTGCGTCGCATTGTTCGCCACAGGTTCGACAAATAACTTGATTTAAAACAAGGCACGCCTCGGAGATGCGTACCGAAATCCGCCAGGGCGGATGTCCCTCGACGCGGCGCAACGCGCCCGGCTTGCAGGTCGCCACACATTCGCCACAGAAGGTGCATTCGCCGCGACTGAAATTGACCTGGGGATAACCGCCGTCCCCCCGTTCCAGGATGTGCGTGGGACAGGCGGTGAGGCACTCGTCACAACGGGTGCAGAGGTTGGGGAAGTGATCTGGCGCCACCGACCAGGGTGGTCTCAATACGCCCCCACCACCCCTGGCGCGGCGCAAGAAAGCACGTCTATCCTGGCGAAATTCCATTCCGGCAACCCTGCACCAATTTGGAGCACTCCAAGCCTAGTCCATGATTGGTCAAGTGCCAGCAATCTGGTCTATTTTTTCCTGGGACATGCCCAACCATGCGAATCGAGCGCCAAGGAGCGCTAAAACCCAATGGATCTACCCGCGCACTTACTACCGGTCTGGCTGGTCTGGAGCGCCAACGGTGCCGCCATCTGGATTCTGCTGCTGGCACTGCGAACCCGGCCTTGGCGGGTGCTCTCGACCCCGGAGCGCCAGCACCTCTTCTATGGCACCTGCCTCACCGTCTCGCTGCTCTGGAATCTGAAGGCGGGGATCACGCCGGGACTCGGCTTCCACTTTCTGGGCATGAGTGCCGTCACCCTGATGTTGGGCGCGCCACTGGCCCTGTTGGCCGGATTGGTGGCCAGCGCGACCAGCGGATGGCAGGAAGGGACCGGATGGCTGGGCGGCCTGGGGATCAATTTTCTGCTGGCGGCTGCACTCCCGGTGGCCATCACCCATCACCTGCTGCGCCTTGCCCAGCGAAAACTGCCACTGCACTTCTTTGTGTTCACCCTCTTCAACGCCTTTCTGGCCGCCATGCTGTCGGTGCTCGCCACCGCGCTGATCGGTGGGCTGCTGCTCTGGGCCAGCGGCAGTTACAGCGCGGGGCGGCTCGGCTACGAGTTCTTCCCCTTTCTGCCATTACTGCTCTTTCCCGAAGCCATTCTCAATGGCATGAGCATCGCCCTGCTGGTGGGTTTCAAACCGCAGTGGGTGAGGAGTTTTGACGACGATCGCTATTTGAAGGGGCGCTAGGCACGGCTAACGCCGGTGGGGTCGCAACGTGCCGCCGAGCAGAAAGAGCAAAGTGGCCGCCAGCACAATGGCCGGTCCCGTGGGCAGATCCCATTGCAGGGAACCAACCAGACCACCCGCCACGCTCACCACCCCCACGCCGGCGGCGAACCCGGCCATGGTCTCCGGGCTGCGGGCGAATCCCCGCGCGGTGGCAGCGGGAATGATCAGCAGCGCAGTGATCAACAGGATGCCGACAATCTTCATGGCGAGCGCCACAGTGATGGCAATCAACAGTGTGAATCCCATTTGTGCGCGCAGCACCGGCACCCCTTCGGCCGCCGCGAGGTCGCGGTGCACCACCAGGGCCAGCAGTGATCGCCACAACAGCGCGACACCCGCCAGCACCACCACGCTGCCCGCCGCCAGCCAGTAGATGTCCGCCGTGCTCACCGCCAGTACATCCCCGAACAGGTAGGCGAGCAGATCCACGCGCATCCCGTGCAGTCCGCCCAGCACCACCAGGCCCAGGGCGAGCGATGCATGGGCCATGATCCCCAGCAAAGCGTCCTGACTGAGCAACGTGTTGAAATGCGGGAGGGTGAACAGCACCGCAAGCATAATACAGACCGCAGCCGCACCCAATTCCGGGCGCACACCCAACAGCAAACCGAGCGCCACCCCCAGCAGTGCGGACTGCGCCATGGCGTCGCCGAAATAGGCCATGCCGCGCCACACCACAAAACTGCCCAGTGGACCACAGACCAGCGCCACCAGGGTGCCGGCCAACAGCGCGCGCAGGATGAAATCCTCAGCCATGACCGGGCTCCCCCCCGGAGGCGGAGGTCACCACCTCGCCCGACACGGCGTGTTTGTGGTCGTGATGATGGGTGTATACCGCCAGGTTCGCGGCCACCCGGCTGCCGAATAGCGCCTGGTACTCCGGATGCACGGCGACCTGGTCGGGCTCCCCGGCACAGCACACATGATGGTTCAGGCAGACCACCCGGTTGGTCGCCGCCATGACGAGGTGCAGATCGTGGGAAACCATGAGAATGCCGCACTGCAGCCGCTCACGGATGCGACCGATCAATTCGTAAAGACTCGCCGTACCCGTCACGTCGACCCCCTGCATCGGCTCATCCAGCACCAGCAGCTCAGGCCGGCGCAACAGCGCCCGGGCCAGCAGCACGCGCTGCAGTTCGCCCCCGGAAAGCTGGTGGACCGAAACCTCCAGCAGCCTGGCCATGCCCACCTCGGTCAGGGCCGCCAGCTGTTCCTCCCGGGTTGCACGATGCGTCAGCTGCAGCAGGCGCGAGACGCTCAGCGGCAGCACCGGATCAACGTGCAGGCGTTGCGGCACATAACCCACCCGCAGATTGCGCCGCCGTTGCACGGTGCCCCGGTCTGGCGTACGCAATCCCAGCAGCACCTTCACCAGCGTGGTTTTACCCGAACCGTTCGGACCGACCAGGGTGACCGCCTCGCCCGGCGCAACGCTGATCGACACGTGGTCCAGCACCTGCCGCTGGCCGAAGCGCAGGGAGACCGACGAACAGCCGACCAGGGGTTGAAGCTCGCCGCTCAAGATCCCTCCCGCTGCCGGCAGTGGCGGCAGATGCCTTCCACCTCCAGCGTCCGCTGCTCCACTTCGAAGCCCGCCTGGGCAGCGGCATCCCGGATGGTGGCGCCCAACCCGGGTGCGTGGATCTCGGC
>JBNLBB010000148.1:0-6588 GCA_050302415.1 Gammaproteobacteria bacterium
TTGTGGTGGCCGGTCTGCTGGCAATCCTCGGTGCGCTGGATACGGCCATCAGCGTGGTCTCCACTTTCAAATTTGCCGCTCAGGCCAGTCGCGATGTCTGGGAGCTTAAGCTCCTCATGCTGGTGCTCATATTTGTTTATGCGTTTTTCAAGTTCACCTGGTCGTTGCGGCTTTTCAACTACACCTCGGTAATGATCGGCGCCATGCCGGAAACCAATCACGACGCCTTTGCGGAAAAAGCCGGCCAGGTCTGCTCGATGGCAGGGCGCCACTTCAATCGTGGGCTGCGCGCCTACTACTTCGGGCTGGCGGGATTGAGCTGGTTTCTCCACCCGGCGCTCTTTTTTGTCGCCACCGTTTGGGTGATCTGGGTGCTCTATCGCCGGGAGTTTCTGTCCGAGTCATTCGTGGCGCTCAATGAGGCGCGCACACTTCTCGAGTCGGCGGAAAAACCGAAGGCATCAGGTGACGCCTGACACCAGGCTCCACTGCTTCTCGAGGCGCTTGACGGAAACCGGGTAGGGGGTTTTCAGCTCCTGGGCAAACAGTGAGACCCTCAGCTCCTCCAGCATCCAGCGATAGTGGGCAAAGGCTTCATCGCTGTCCATACGCTCGCGAAGTTCTTCAATCGACAGAGTCGCCACGCGCCGCCACACCGGATGGAGCAGGGGTGTCATCTCCAGGTCTTTGGTCGGATTGACCGGCAACTTCTCCAGTCGTTTCTGCAATGCCTGTGCGTAGCGCGCGAACTGGCGCAGCTGTACAGGCGGGGTGGCGCCAACGAAACCGCGGTAGTAGAGGCGGGCAAGCTGCTCGCGGGCATCGGCGCACTGTTTCGCGAAGCGGTCGTGTAATGCGTTGACGCGCAGCTCCGCTGCACGCAACAGTTCGAGGATGTCGGGCAGCTGGTCGGCCAGTTCCAGGACGCCGGCCACCCAATCCCCCCGCCTGGATTCCACCGCCTTGCTGAAATCTTCCGCGGAATCCAGTTCACGCGCGCGCATCGGGAAAACGGACTGCGCGACCGTCGTCAGAATGTCACTGATCAACTCCTCCTGATTACCGAGGGACGTATACAGCAGGGCCAGCGACTTGCGTTTTTTTAACTCTTTCTTCAGATACCGGTGCTGCTCGCTCAATTGCAGGACGGCAAGCCGCAGCAGACCGTCGCGCGTCTGCCTCTCCGCACCCTCAGCGCTGTCGCAGAGCACAAGATTCACTTGTTCCCCCGTATCCATCAATGCCGGGTAACCCGGTATTCCATTGGCTTCCACAACCGGTGCGCCGAACAGTTCGTCGGGTACGCGGTCCACACCCCTGCGGCCCCACCCTCCAGCCCGCTCACTCGCAAAATGATGCGCCGCCTTTTGGGCATGATTCTGTTGCAGCAGCATGAGGTCTCGGCCGTATTCCAGCTCTTGACCGGAGCTGTCCTGCAGTGAAAACCCCATCCGGAGATGGTCGGGAAGACGTTGCTCATCCAGCGCCTGCGGGGAGAAGGGTTGGCCACTCATCCTCTGCAATTGGACGGCCAGTGCGCCGGCCAGAGAGGTGGTTCCCGGTTGCAGCGATTCGTGACAGGCGCGGGCATATTCGGCCACGGGTATGAGCTGGCGTCTGAGCGATTTGGGCAGGGCCCTCAGCAGGGCTTCGATTTTTTCCGCTCTCAAACCTGGAACCAGCCAGGTGAACGGTTCGGGCCTGAGCTGGTTCAGCAGTCCAAGCGGAATACTGGCGGTCACCCCGTCGCGCGGATTGCCGGGCTCGAACAGATAACTCAGCTCAATCAACTGGTTGTCGATAGTCAACTGCTCCGGAAAATCGTCCGAGAGATCCGGCAGTTCCTGGGCCAGTACATCCGATTCGTTCAGAAAGAGCAGCTTCGGCGCAGTCTGCTCCGCCTTGCGCCGCCATCGTTCGAAACGTGGGCCGTCGTACACGGTTGGCGGGATACGCTGGTCAAAGAACTGAAATAGGGCCTCCTCGTGTTCCATCAGGTCACGACGGCGGGCCCGGGCCTCCCGTGCTTCAATCTGCTCAATCAATTGGCGGTTGTGCTGCGCATAGGGCGCCCGCGTAGCGTATTCGCCGTAGATCAGGGCGTGACGGATGAAAAGCTCTCTGCTGGTGGTGGGGTCTACGGCACCATAGCTGACTGCCCGCTGTTGAACCACCGTTAGGCCCAGCACGGTCACGCTCTGCTTGGCGCCCACCTGTGCACGGCGTTTCTGCCAGTAGGGTTCGCTGTACTGGTACTGGCAGAGGTGTGGTACCGACGTTTCAATCCACGCGGGATCGATCTCTGCCACACAACGGGCGTAGACACGGCTGGTTTCCACCACTTCCGCCGACAGTATCCAGCGCGGCCGCCGTTTGGCGAGTCCGGAGCCGGGAAACAGCCACAATTTCTTGTTGCGTGCACCCAGGTATTCGCCCTGTTCGAGAGCGGTGGCGCAGTGGCTGGCCAAGCCGGCGATCAGTGCCCGGTGCACGGACGCATAGTCGGCAGCCGAATCCCCCGGGCGCAGGCCCATCTCGAGCACCAGATTTTTCAGTTGCCGGTAGGTTTCCCGCCACTCCAGATAGCGGACGTAGGAGATGAAATTGGCCTGGCAGTAGGTTCGGAACCGGTTGGCAGAGCCCTCATCCTGGCGGGTCTGATGGAGGTGTCGCCACAGTTCCAGATAGGCTATGAAATCCGATTTGGGGTGGTTGAAACGGCCATGCAGCTGATCCGCCTTCTGCCTCGCGTCGTGTGGGCGTTCACGGGGATCCTGCACCGACAGGGCGGAACAAATAATCAACAGGTCGCCCAGGCATTCAGTGGTGGCACCGGCCACCAGAATGCGTGCCAGGCGCGGATCCACGGGCATGCGAGCCATCTGTCTGCCCACGTCAGTCAGATGTTGTTCCTTGTTGATGGCACCCAGTTCGTGCAACACCTGATAGCCGTCGCGCACCATGCGAGAGTCTGGCGGCTGCAGAAACGGAAAATCGTCGATGTGGCCAAGGCGCATGCTCGCCATCTGCAGAATCACGCTGGCGAGAGAGGTGCGCAGGATCTCGGGTGTGGTGAACTCGGGGCGACTGAGAAAATCCTCTTCGCTGTAAAGACGGATGCAGACACCGGCAGCTACCCGGCCGCAGCGTCCCTTGCGCTGGTCGGCGCTGGCGCGGGAGATCGGTTCCACGGGCAGGCGCTGCATCTTCGAGCGATAACCGTAGCGGCTGATACGGGCATAACCCGGGTCGATCACAAAACGGATGCGTGGAACGGTCAGTGAGGTTTCCGCCACGTTGGTGGCCAATACGATGCGCCGCAAAGCCCCAGGTCTGAAAATTCGATCCTGCTCTTTGGCGGAAAGGCGGGAGTAAAGTGGCAGGACCTCGGTGTTTGGCAGACCACGCTTGCGGATTGCGTCGGCGGCATGGCGGATTTCGCGTTCGCCGGGCAGGAATACCAGGAGATCCCCCTCGCGGTAGTCGGCAAACAGTTCGTCGATAGCGCCAACAATCGCATCAGGCATGCCCAGTTCGCGATGCTCCTCATCCGTGTCGGCGCCGAACGGACGGTAGCGGACTTCTACGGGATAGGTTCTGCCCGAGACCTCAATCACGGGTGCGTTGTTGAAGTGTTTCGAAAAGCGCTCGGTGTCGATGGTGGCAGAGGTGATGACGATGCGCAGATCCGGCCGTTTGGGCAGGATTTTGCGCAGGTACCCAATCAGAAAATCGATGTTGAGGCTGCGTTCGTGGGCCTCGTCAAGAATCAGGCAGTCGTACTGGCGCAGCAGTCTGTCTTGCTGCAACTCGGCCAGCAGGATGCCATCGGTCATCACCTTAATATAGGTACCGCTGTCGGTGACATCACTGAACCGGATTTTGTAACCCACCTGCCGCTCGTCACGCAGTCCCAGTTCCTCACGGAGCCGTGTGGCAATGCTGCGTGCCGCCACGCGGCGCGGCTGGGTGTGACCGATCAGCCCACGGATTCCGAAGCCCATCGCCAGACAGAGTTTGGGGATCTGGGTGCTCTTGCCGGAGCCGGTTGCTCCGGCCACCACAACCACCTGGTGCTCCGATATGGCCTCCCGGATGCGGTCGATTGCGCCGGTAATGGGTAAATCATCGGGAAAGCGGATTTCCGGCAAAGCCGCCTGCCGCTGTCGGCATTGGAACAGGGAGTGTTCGACGGCCTGTTCCAATGCGGCAAGTTGACCGGTATCCGCGGTGCCGGGCGGACGATGAACATGTTTGAGCTGCTGCCGCAGGCGTGGTTGGTCCACGATCCGACATTGATCGATCGTTCGAGCAAGCTTTGAAATGGTACTGTTCAAAGGTGTCGTGGTTGGTTGCCCGGAAGGGTGGTCGCGGCGAACCATAGCAGCAGCCTGATCAGGAACCAAGGGGCTAGGGGTGCCCGAATGTTTCCGATGTCATATAATCCGCCCCTTGCTGAATCGGGCAGGGGCCCGCGAGCAGGCGAAAGTGGCGGAACTGGTAGACGCGCAGGATTTAGGTTCCTGTGGGGTAACCCGTGAGAGTTCGAGTCTCTCCTTTCGCACCACAAACCGGAATGATCGGGATTTTCAGAGCATTGTCACGTCGCCAAAACGGGTGCTCATCACCAGATTGCTGAATAGATGGCGGGGCCAGCGAGCTGCCGCAGAGGAGAAGATATGCAAGTTTCAGTCGAGACCACGCAGGGTCTGGAACGCAAACTGACCGTGCAGGTGCCGGCGGAGCGAGTCACTCAGGAGGTCGAAACCCGCCTCCGCGACCTGGCGAAGCGGGCCCGGATCGACGGCTTCCGCCCCGGAAAGGTCCCCTTCAGTGTGGTGCAGAAACGCTATGGCGGTGAAATCGAGAGAGAGGTGATGGGTGATCTGATCCAGTCCACATTCTTTGAAGCGGTGAACAAGGAAAATCTCAAGCCTGCAGGTGCGCCCTCCGTCGAGCCGAAGGCGATTGAAACCGGGCAGCCGTTTGAATATGTGGCCACCTTCGAGGTCTATCCTGAAATCAGCCTGGCGGATGCCAAATCCCTGTCGGTTGCTCGGCCTGTAGTCGAAGTGGTTGATTCTGATGTGGAAAAAATGATCGACACCCTGCGCAAGCAGCGTTTGAGCTGGGAAGTCGTGGAGCGGGAAGCAGCGACCGGAGATCGGGTGACCATCGATTTCACCGGCACCATGGACGGCGAGGAGTTTCCTGGTGGTAAGGGGGAGAAACTACCCCTCGAACTGGGATCCAACGCCATGATCCCAGGATTTGAAGACCAGCTCGTAGGCGCCACAGCCGGCGGTGACCGGCAGGTTGATGTCACATTTCCCGACGACTACCACGCCAAGGACCTGGCTGGCAAGAAAGCCAGTTTTGCGGTAAAGATCCACGAAGTTGCCGCAAGCCGGTTACCCGAGCTGAACGAGGAGTTTTTCCGCGGTTTTGGTCTTGAAGATCCCACCGAGGAGAACTTCCGGAAAGAGGTGCGCAAGAGCATGGAGCGGGAAGTCGAGCGCCGGATCAAGGGGGTTACCAAAGAGCGCCTGATGGATGCCCTGTTGGGGGCCAATTCCTTTGATACCCCCGCGTCCCTGGTGGATGAGGAGATTGACCGCCTGATGGCGCAGATGACCCAGCAGATGGGGGGCAAAGCGCCGCAGAATTTCAATCTGCCGCGCAACCTGTTCGAAGACCAGGCCAAGCGCCGGGTCAGCCTCGGTCTGCTGATGGCGGAAGTCATTCGCAGCAACGGTATCAAGGTCGACGCCGATCGCGTGCGCAAGACCATAGAGGACTTTGCCGCCGATTACGAAAAGCCCGAGGAGGTAGTCAGCTGGTACTACAATCAGAGGGAACAGCTGCAGGCCGTGGAGTCGAGTGTGCTCGAGGATCAGGTGGTGGACTTCCTCCTAGAGCAGGCTAAAGTTACCGATGAATCAATAGGTTATGATGATTTAATGAAGCCGGAATCCGGTGCCGGACGGAAGGAATAGGCGGGATGAGCAAATTTAGTGGCATGACCGGGCAATCGCCCGTGGCGATGAATCTGGTACCGATGGTGGTGGAGCAGACCCCGCGGGGCGAGCGCGCCTACGACATCTACTCACGCCTGCTCAAGGAACGGGTCATTTTCCTCGTCGGTCCGATTGACGACATGGTGGCCAATCTGGTGGTGGCACAGTTGCTCTTTCTGGAAGCGGAGAATCCGGACAAGGACATACACCTTTATATAAATTCCCCAGGCGGTGTGGTGACCTCCGGACTCTCAATCTACGACACCATGCAGTTCATCAAACCGGATGTCAGCACCATGTGCATCGGCCAGGCGGCCAGCATGGGGGCGCTTCTTCTGGCCGGTGGTGCCAAGGGCAAACGCTACTGCCTGCCGCACTCCCGGGTGATGATTCACCAG
Source organism: Gammaproteobacteria bacterium (assembly GCA_050302415.1). Taxonomy (GTDB): domain Bacteria; phylum Pseudomonadota; class Gammaproteobacteria; order JBNLBB01; family JBNLBB01; genus JBNLBB01. The sequence continues at coordinate 6,416 of JBNLBB010000148.1, forward strand.
CCTTTGGGCGGGGTGCAGGGACAGGCCAGCGATATTGAGATCCATGCCCGGGAGATGCTTCAGATCAAGGAACGCCTGAACAAGATCATGTCGCACCACACCGGTCAGCCATTGGAGAAGATCGCGCAGGATACGGATCGCGACAACTTCATGAGCGCTGATGCTGCGGTCGA
>JBNLBB010000149.1:0-6573 GCA_050302415.1 Gammaproteobacteria bacterium
CGTCGCCAGAGCCGGGTACCTGGGCCAGGGTTGCGTTGACCATGAGCCCCACCATCAGCGTAAACAGGTAAAGGATGCGTCGCCGCCCCATCAGAGGTGCAACCTCAAAAACTCGGGGGAGCGGCTGCTGGTCTGCCACATTTCGTCAAACTCCTGCGCCAGTTCCCTGGCTTGGCGTGGTGCGCAGTAGTCCGCATAGCCGTCGAACATGGAGTAGATGCGCCGATAGACGATGCCGATGTCATCGGCGAGCAGAAACGCATCCTTGCGATCCGCAAAGTCCCGGCTCGGACAGCGCAGTTCGATGCTGGAGGCGAGCCGGCGCGACAGGTCCAGCAGTTGACTGCCACGCAGGGCGACTGTTTTGGGATCGCGGATCAGCACCTGGATCCGGCTCCGGTCGTGGGCGACGGCTATGCGCCGTACTCCTTCATAGAACGCGGGCTGGTCGAAAATCTGCGGTTCCAGATCGTGACAGAAAATCCTCAGGGAGTTCTGCGCCTGGCCAGCCATGGCAGCGACCGCGGCGCGGTGTTCGCTGGGATACTGGAACCGGGTTTCGCCGCGATCCTGTCCGAGTTGCCGTGGTTCATCGCTCATGGGCGGGTCCCGTTTAGAGCTGGTCCACCTGGGATGCCGCGTTGCCCGTATAGTTGGCGGGCGTCATCTCCAGCAACAGTTGTTTGGCCTCTGCCGGAATATCGAGCGCCTCAACGAAGCGGCGCATGGTCTGCGCATCCACGCGCTGGCCGCGGGTCAGCTCCTTCAGTTTCTCGTAGGGTTTCTCGATACCAAAACGGCGCATCACGGTCTGGATGGGCTCGGCCAGCACCTCCCAGTTCTGGTCGAGATCGGCGGCCATGCGCTGGGCATCCACCTCCAGTTTGGTCAGCCCCTTGAGGCAGGCCTGGTAGGCAATCATGCTGTAGCCGATGGCAAGGCCGACACTGCGCAACACGGTGGAATCGGTCAGATCCCGCTGCCAGCGCGAGACCGGCAGTTTGGCACCGAGGTGGTCAAACACGGCGTTGGCAATCCCCAGATTCCCCTCAGAGTTTTCGAAGTCGATGGGGTTGACCTTGTGCGGCATGGTCGATGAGCCGATTTCACCTGCCACCGTCTTCTGCCTGAAATAACCGAGAGAGATATAGCCCCAGACGTCGCGGTCAAAATCGAGCAGTACCGTGTTGAAGCGCATTACGGCATGGAAATACTCAGCCATGTAGTCGTGGGGTTCGATCTGGGTGGTGAAGGGATTGAAGTCCAGTCCAAGCCCGGTGACGAAATCGCGCGAAACGCTCACCCAGTCGATGTCGGGATAGGCGGAGAGATGGGCGTTGAAGTTGCCGACGGCTCCATTCATCTTACCCAGAACCTCGACCTGTTTCAGCTGCGCGTACTGGCGCTGCATCCGGTAGACGGTATTGGCCAGCTCCTTGCCCACCGTGGAGGGAGAGGCGGGCTGACCGTGAGTGCGGGAGAGCATGGGCACACCGGCATGCTCCCGGGCCAGGCGGGTGAGTTCGTCAATCAGCGTCTCCTGCAGCGGCAGCAGACACTGGTTGCGCGCTTCGCGTAGCATCAGGGCGTAGGCCAGATTGTTGATGTCTTCGGAGGTGCAGGCGAAGTGGATGAATTCGCTCACTGCCTGCAGCTCCGCATTGCCGGTGATGTGCTCCTTGATGAAGTACTCAACCGCCTTCACATCGTGATTGGTGGTGCGCTCGATATTCTTGACCCGGCGTGCGTCCTCCTCCCCGAAGTTTTCGACCAGGGCGTCCAGCACGCGATTGGCATGGTCGGAGAGCGGGGGGACTTCGGTGATTTGCGGATGGGCGGCCAGATGCTGGAGCCAGCGGACCTCCACCTGGGTGCGGTGACGGATCAGACCGTACTCGCTGAATATCTGCCGCAAGGCCTCGGTTTTCCCGGCATAGCGGCCGTCAACGGGCGAAATGGCGGTGAGCGCCGACAACTCCATCTTTATATAACCCCTCGTAGGCTGGACAAGTTTGCTGCGGTGACAGTTAGCGAAAACCGCCGGGCAGAGTCGGCGGGATTGTAACATCGTCATCACCCAAATCGGGCCTCCGGGGACCGTGGCTGCTGCAATCTGGCCATCTCAGCAGGGACCAAAATTGTCTCTGCGTTATATCAATAACTACCCTGGAGCGATCCAAATTATTGGGGGACTATCAATAAAATTTGTGCTAGGATTCGCGATCGTTATACGGGTGGGGCGCCGCAAAGGCTGCCCAGGGTCTACAAACAGAGGTGTGTGACGTGCTAGAAGCCTACCGCAAACACGTATCAGAACGGGCTGCCGAGGGAGTGCCTCCGCTGCCGTTGAATGCACAGCAAACTGCTGATCTGATTGAACTTGTGAAGAATCCTCCGGCCGGTGAGGAGGCCTTCCTGCTGGAACTGCTGAGCGAGCGCGTGCCACCGGGCGTCGATGATGCCGCACACGTCAAGGCCGCCTTTCTGGCCGATGTGGCCAAAGGGGCTGCAAGCTCCCCCCTGGTTTCACGCACCAAGGCGGTGGAACTGCTGGGTACCATGCTCGGCGGCTACAACATCGCACCGCTGATTGACAGCCTGGACGACGCCGAACTGGCCCCCATCGCGGGCAAGGCGCTCTCCCACACCCTGCTGATGTTCGATGCCTTTCACGACGTGCAGGAGAAGGCCAACTCAGGCAACACCATCGCCAAACAGGTGCTGGAATCCTGGGCCAACGCAGAATGGTTCACCAGCCGCCCTCAACTGGCGGAAAAGATCACCGTCACCGTCTTCAAGGTCCCGGGCGAAACCAATACCGATGACCTGTCGCCAGCCCCCGACGCCTGGTCGCGTCCCGATATCCCGCTGCACGCCAAGGCCATGCTGAAGATGGAACGCGAGGGGATCGTCCCCGACGAGCCCGGCGCGGTCGGTCCGATCAGCAAGATCGACGAACTGAAGCAGAAGGGGTTCCCGCTGGTCTACGTCGGTGACGTAGTCGGCACCGGATCGTCGCGCAAATCGGCAACCAACTCCGTGCTCTGGTTCATGGGTGACGACATTCCCGCAGTGCCCAACAAGCGGGCCGGCGGCTACTGCTTCGGTGGCAAGATCGCCCCCATCTTCTTCAACACCATGGAAGATGCCGGCGCTCTACCCATTGAAATGGACGTGGACAAGATGGCAATGGGAGACGTGATCGACGTCTACCCCTACGCCGGCAAGGTCTGCCGTCATGGCACCGACGAGGTGATCAGCACGTTCGAGCTGAAAACCCAGGTGATCCTCGACGAAGTGCGTGCCGGTGGCCGCATTCCGCTGATCATCGGTCGTGGCCTGACCGACAAGGCGCGCGAAGCGCTGGGCATGGGCCCCACCGACCTGTTCCGCAAACCCATCGATCCGGCCGACAGCGGGAAGGGGTTCTCCCTTGCCCAGAAGATGGTCGGCCGCGCGTGCGGGGTCACGGGCATCCGCCCCGGCACCTACTGCGAGCCGAAAATGACCACCGTAGGCTCCCAAGACACCACCGGTCCGATGACCCGCGATGAGCTGAAAGACCTGGCCTGCCTCGGCTTCTCGGCCGATCTGGTGATGCAGTCCTTCTGCCACACGGCCGCCTATCCCAAGCCCGTGGACATCAACACCCATCACACCCTGCCCGAGTTCATCATGAACCGCGGAGGTGTGTCGCTGCGCCCTGGTGACGGGGTGATTCACTCCTGGCTCAACCGCATGCTGCTGCCCGATACCGTCGGCACCGGCGGCGACAGTCACACCCGCTTCCCGATTGGCATCAGCTTCCCGGCCGGTTCCGGGCTGGTTGCCTTTGCCGCGGCCACCGGCGTCATGCCGCTGGATATGCCGGAATCGGTGCTGGTGCGTTTCAAGGGCGAACTGCAGCCCGGCGTCACGCTGCGTGACCTGGTCAACGCCATCCCGTACTACGCCATCAAGCAGGGGCTGCTCACCGTGGCCAAGGCGGGTAAGAAGAACATCTTCTCCGGCCGCATTCTGGAGATCGAAGGGCTGCCCAAGCTGACCGTCGAGCAGGCGTTTGAACTCTCCGACGCCTCCGCCGAGCGTTCCGCTGCTGGCTGCACCATCAAGCTGGATGAAGAGCCGATCATTGAATACCTGCAGTCGAACATCACCATGCTCAAGTGGATGATTGCCGAAGGGTATGGTGATGCCCGCACCATCAGCCGCCGCATCAAGTCCATGGAAGAGTGGATTGCCAAGCCGCAGCTGATGGAAGGGGATGCGGATGCCGAGTACGCCGCCGTCATTGACATCGATCTGGCGGATGTGAAAGAGCCGATTCTGGCCTGCCCGAACGATCCGGATGACGTGAAACTGCTCTCCGAAGTGGCCGGCGCGAAGATCGACGAAGTGTTCATCGGCTCCTGCATGACCAACATCGGTCACTTCCGTGCCGCCGGCAAGCTGCTCGACCAGGTGAAGGATCCGATCCCGACCCGCCTGTGGCTGGCACCGCCCACCCGCATGGACGAAGCCCAGCTGCGCGAAGAGGGGTACTACAACATCTTCGCCAAGGCCGGGGCCCGCATGGAAATGCCGGGCTGCTCGCTCTGCATGGGCAACCAGGCCCGCGTGGCGCCCAGCTCCACGGTGGTGTCGACCTCCACCCGCAACTTCCCCAATCGTCTGGGGACCGGTGCCAATGTCTATCTGTCGTCAGCTGAACTGGCTGCCGTCGCGGCGATTACCGGCAAGCTGCCGTCGGTGGCGGAGTACATGGAGTTTGCGAAGAATATCGACACCATGGCGGCCGACATCTACCGCTATCTCAATTTCCACCAGATTGAGAGCTACCTGAAGGAGGCCCGGGAGGTGAAACTCCAGGTTGCCTGAGTGTCAGTGTGACAGGAAAAAGCCCCGCCATGCGGGGCTTTATTTTGGAGTGGCCGCCGCCGGGCGGTTTTAATCAGTATCCGCCCTTGCGCCGACTCTCCGGCAGTCCGGCAATCTTGCCACCCTGTTTGCTCGGCATCAGCGGAAACAACTCATAGAGCTCCTTGCTTGACACCCGCTCACCCCACAGATCACTCATGGCCTTGATGATGTTGCGTTCGTTGGGCTGGTTCTGGTTGTTGTTGACGTACTCATCGCGCAGGTAATTGATCAGGTCCAGATGCCGCTCAGTCAGCTCAATGCCCTCCTGCGCGGCGATTACCCGGGCCACCGCCTCGCTCCATTGGGTGTGATCCGCCAGATAGCCATTGGCATCCGCTTCAACAACCGTACCTTCAACTTCATATGACATGGATGACTCGCTCCCTAGCTGATGGAAAACCTTGAGGGTCGATTTTAGGTAGGGATTCCCGGGCACACACTATCCCCAATTGGGGGCTCTCCACTCCATTGGGTATAAACCGTAGCGTTGACGACTTGCATTTTTCAGCGTCATTTCGGACAGTAGCGTCCCTATCGGCAATCCAGATTGAGTGATCCTGTTCGCCCATGACTCTTGGCCCCCTGATGATCGATGTCGCCGGCAAAACCCTGTCGGCAGTCGAAACCCAACGGCTCCGGCATCCACTGGTGGGTGGTGTCATCCTGTTCAGCCGCAATTACGAAGACAAACAGCAGTTGCGCACGCTGATCGCCGCCATTCACGACTGCAGCGACCGCCGCCTGCTGGTGGCGGTGGACCAGGAGGGGGGGCGCGTCCAGCGCTTTCGCCACGATTTTGTCAAACTGCCGCCACCCGCCCGCTTCGGCGAGGTGTACGACCAGGACCGGGAGCGGGCGCTGCAACTGGCCCGCCTCGGTGGCTGGGTGATGGCCGCCGAACTGGCGGAGATGGGCGTGGACATCAGTTTCGCGCCGGTCTGCGACCTGGGGCGCGGGATCAGCCAGGTGATCGGTGACCGCGCCTTTCACCGCAATCCGGACGTGGTGGCGCGGCTGGCTTTCTCCTACCTCTCGGGCATGAAAGAGGCGGGCATGTCGGCGGTCGGCAAACACTTCCCGGGACACGGCAGTGTGATGGCCGATTCGCACCTGGAGTTACCGCACGACGACCGGCCATGGGAGACCATCCGGACCCAGGACCTGGTGCCCTTTGAACGGCTCTCCGAGTCCCGGCTGCCGGCGGTCATGAGCGCACATGTGGTCTATCCCCAGGTCGACAGCCTGCCGGTCACCTTCTCGCGACGCTGGCTCAGCGGCATCCTGCGTCAGCAGCTCGCCTTTGCCGGCGTGATATTCAGTGATGATCTCAACATGGCTGCCTGCCACACCTTCGGCTCACCAATCGAGCGGATGAAGCGGGCCTTGGATGCGGGCTGCGATATGGCGCTCTACTGCAACAACCCCGAGGCGGTGGATCAGGTACTGGACGGGTTTCCGGCTTACGACAATCCCGCCTCCGCCATGCGCCTGGTGCGTCTGCACGGTCGGCACACCGGCAAGCCGCTCACCGGGTCCGATCAGTGGACCAGGGCGCTCGCCCAGATCGCCCCCCTGGAGATCGAGCCCGAACTCGATATGGACACCTGAAGCGGCGCCATCATGAACGACCTTCAGCACACCCTGAACCAATGG
>JBNLBB010000150.1:0-6570 GCA_050302415.1 Gammaproteobacteria bacterium
CGCTCGCGCTTGGGTTCTTTGGCCATGGTGGCGTCTCCGTCAGGCATTGGGATCATTGATCGACCGCATGTATTTGAACGTCCAGGTGATGGGCAGCACGCCCACCTTCGTTGCTGCGGGCTCCACTTCAACTGCACCTGCGCCGTTCTCCCAAAAATCAATCACGTAACTAGGCCGCGTGGCGTAGGCGGCGCGCAGCGCCACGTCCACTTCCGCGCGAATGGTGTGCAGCAGGGTGTCGATCTGCGTGGCGTTGGTGGCCACCTTGGCATCGATGGCCAGTTGCAGTTCCGAGTGGATAAACCCCACATTGGTGACACCACCGCCCGCATCGCCCACGATGGGCGTATCCGGACCCATGGAAATGGCCAAAGCGGGCGTCTTGTCATCCGCCAGGTCAAACGCCCGGGCGCGGAATATGTTGGTCCCGGTGGTGGTGAGCCCGGTCAGGGTGGTGACCACCCAACTGGCCACGCCGTCTGCACGATGTGCCATTTATGCCAACTCCAGAATCAGCAGCGTCATGCCGGACCCATCCGGCTGCACACCGCGCACGGTGTACCCGGTGCCGCCGATGGTGATGGCAGTGCCGTCCGCCATGCTGTTGGCGGTGACATCCGCCGAAGCGCAATAGAACGTGGGACTCAAAGATTCCACTCCGTTGATCTCGACAAACGATTCATCGAATATGCCGTTGACCGTGGCGGCGCCCACTGTGGCGGCGGTGGCGAAATGGTCGGTGTTCAGCAACACCGACAGGTCTTCTACAATGGCCACGTGGTCAGTCGATCAGCGGGTGACCGGTGAGTGCGGCGCCGGTGTCTTCGCTGGCGGCGCTGCCTTCGCCTTCGCCGGTCTGGTCTTCGGCGGGTTCGGGTTCGGGCTTTGACTTTGGCTTGGCCTTGACCTTGCCCCGGCCCTTTTCCTGCAACTGCTCTTCTTTGATGGACTCGCCGGTTTTGGGGTTGGCCAAACATTCGGCCAGCACCGGCGGAATGTCGCCGTCATAGCCGAAGGTTTCGCCGGTCTTGAACTGGATGGACTTGTCGATTGTGTACTGGTCCTTTTTACCCTTCACCGGGCTGACCAGGTGACGGCGGCGGCGGTACTGGTCTGCATCCAGCCGAACCGTGCCGGCATGCAGGTCCATGACTCTTGTGCTGATGAAATCGCGCATGGTGGTGTGCTCCATAAAAAACGGGCGCCCACATCGGGCGCCCGTCACTGCTTCACTCAATTAGCCGGATTACACCAGCTGGTTGTAGCAGGCGTGCTGCCAGTAGCCGTACCCGACATTGCGCCAGGCATCGACACCGTACTGATGGGCGTCGTTGTCGAACTCGTATTCCGAGCCCTCCGCCTTCGCCTTCAGCATGACTTCGGTTTCCTGCTGCCGGATGAACGGCTTGACGTTGCCATCCGTGCGGAAGGTGAAAAAGTCATCGGTGCCGGTCAACCGGGTATTCATCACCACGCTGATGTTCATGCCCGAAGGCAGATTCTGCGTGTTGAGATCCGGACTGCGCGGCAACGCGATGGACTTTGCAGCAGGAATGTACAGGCCGCTGGGCACCATCACCAGGAAGTTGCTGGCCCCGGCGTTCATCGGTTCACCCTGATCGTCTTTGAACGACAGGATTTGCGCGATGGACTTCATGATGGCCTGCTGCATTTCCTCGATGCTGGGCGCAGTCACCACACCGTGCACCGATGCCGGCAGGGCCGAGATATCGGTGGTGATGTCGTTGGACTGCGTGCCGCTGGAACCTTCCGAGTGGTCGGTATCGAAGAAAAACTGACCGTCATAGCACACCGTGCTGGTGCCGTTGATGATCAGCGTGGACAGCAGGCTGGCCCAGTGGCTGTTGGTGCGCTGTGCCAGCTCGCGGATGCGGACCATGACCTGACCGGTTTTGTCCCGGCGCAGTTCACGCACCAGAAATTCCAAGGTGGCTTCATAGTGCAGGTTGGTGATGGTCAGGCCGTTTTCCGTAAAGCCCTTGGCGTTGCGTCCGCCGACCCACTGGCGCATGGCCGGAGACTGGCCAATCCACTTGTAGGTTTCGCTGTCCTGATCGCTGGTGAACAGCATGGACAAGGCGCCGATCCAGGCCTCGCCCACATCCTGTTCCAGCGTCCGGTAGAATTCGCCGATGATCGCTCGGCTACCCAGAGAAATAGCGCTCATGGTGATTCCCCCTTACGCTTCAGTGGCCCAGGTGCCGCGCAGCTCGGTGACCAACGCGCCGTTGGCGTCACCGGTTGCAAGGCGGGCGAAATCACCGCGACGGGCGGTGGCCTTGGTGTTGATCAGGTCCTTGTTGTCGGTACCCGGCAGGTCCGGACCCTGCACCTTGTCGACGGCGTTGGGGTCAATGTTGAACCCGACCGTGCCAAACGCGCCGCCGTTGGCGATGACGCAGTTGACCGGCGTGGCCACCGCGGGCAGCGTGATGACGGCGGCATCCGCGGTTACCCAGAACAACTTGCCGTTGTCCTGAATGTCCAGCGTCTTGTTGCCGGTGATGGCCTCGCGGTTGGTGAAGGCGGCCCAGGGGTCGCGGTACTCCAGCGCGTTGAACGCGACGATGGCCACGCCGGAGCTCACGAACCGGTGCACAAAGCCGATGAACACACCACCCACCGGAGAGAAGGTGAAGGTGTTGTCATCGGTGGCATACACCGGCTGGCTCTTGTCTGTGATCACCGCGCCAGACACCGACAGTTGGATGCGGCCGGCGTCCACCACTTCCACGTTGATGGCTGCGGCGGAACCGCTGGAATTGTCGGCCTTCTGCACGCAGAAGCCGCCGAACTCATCGCCGGCGGCCAGAGGCCGGGCATGGCCCGATGCCGGAACAACGCCGACCGCAGCACCTTCATAGATGATGTCGGAGGCAATGACCGGAAGGTGGTTGCGCGTGCCTACCTCGTAGGTGCGCGGGGTATCGACTGCCAGAGTGGTCATAGCCGTTTACTCCTTGTGGTTCTTGAGCATGCGAATCTGGCCGTTTGCGGCGGCCTTTTCGTATGCCAGGTAGTTGTCGTAGTTGCCGCCGAATTCAGCGCGCAGGTTGGGGGACTTTTCCCACTTGACCTTGCACTGCTCTTCGATAGGCAAATGCGCCAGGCCGGCGTCTCCGCCTTCCTCTTTGGGCGCGGCAGCGGCGGGCACCTTGGCCAGCTCTGCGGCGTCCTTCTCGATGTTGCGCAGGCCGTTGCCGTTGGCTTCGCGTTCGGCACGCAGCACCTGCACGGCCGCTTCGGGGCCGGTGGTTTTGCCGTCGAAGGCGAGCTGGTCAATCAGCTTGTCGTGGCCCGGCATGGACTGTGCGTACACATCCTGAATGCGCTGGCGTTCTGCCGCTGCGCCTTCTTCGCGTGCCTTTGCCGCACCTTCCTGCCGGAATGCTTCGGCGATGTCGGGGTGGTGTTCCGCGACATAGCCCTTGGTGATTTCCTGGGGCATGTTGGTTTCCTCGGAATGAATGAAAATCTGGTCGTGATTGGCAATCGATTGCTCGATCTGTTGCATCAACTCGTCCGCCAACTCTTCAGTCATGCGGGGAGTTGCGCCAATAGTCACAACCCTGCTTTCGCCTTGCGATGCAGCACCGGCACCTGTCGGCAGCCCGCGGCCTTCCGCGAGCATGGCAATCAGTCCGTCCAGGGTGGAAACACCGTCCACCAAACCGGCAGTGACTGCCTGCTGACCAATGAACAGACGCCCATCGGCCATATCGTCCAGAACGGTGCTCACCGGCACATTCCGGAATTGGGCGACACGCTCCACAAACACGCTGTAGAGGTAGTCAACTTGTGCCTGGATATCGGCGCGGCCGTCATCGCTCAGCGGTTCGTACTGGCTGGCAATGCGCTTGTATTTCCCGGCGTAAATCTCTGTGGTTTTCACGCCCAGCTTCTGTTCATAGCCGGACACATCCACATGGGTGGCCACCACCCCAATGCTGCCCACGGTGGTGGTGGGGCCGCTGATGTAGATGGCATCGGTGGCCGCGCCGATGGCGTAGGCCGCGGAGGCCATCAGGCCGTTGGCGAAAGCCACCAGCGGCTTGGTGCCGCGCAGGCCGAACAGTTCATCGGCCAGTTCGAACGTGCCATCCACGGTGCCACCCGGGCTGTCCATGTCCAGGATGATGCTGGACACATCAGTGCGGCCCATGACCTCCATGACCTGATCGCGCAGTATCTGGGTGGACACGCCGCCCGATATCTGGGTGAACAAGTTCATGCGCTTGGCAATGGCACCATGCGCGGGAATGACGGCCACGCCGTTGACCACTTGGTAGGATTCCGTTTCATTCTTCAACGGGCGGCCCAGGCGCGCCTCAACGCCGGCGATATCAATTTTGTCGCCGCGCATGTGGGTTTCGTAAATCCCACGGATTTCGCGCAACACGTCCGGCGTGATCGCCCAGGGGGCGGTCATTACGTCCATCAACTTCATGTGGTTTCCCCCGTAAAAAAGCCCGCGCTAGGCGGGCTCTGTTCCGGTATCGATTGGCGCCGGCGTTCGCACCGGCTCTGTCAGTCCGCCTTCGCGGCGCATGGTCACTTCTTTGACCCGCTGGCGGTGCTTGGCCTCCCAGTCCCCGCCAGTCATTTCGGCGGTGATTTCGGCGGCGGTCTTCCAGCCACGGTCTTCTGCAATCTCGTTGGCGTTGGCCTCTTTGAGTGGGTCTATCTGCCCCGGCGATGGTCCCACCCAGGCGCTGCCCAGGTAGGCGGCGCGCACGGCTGCGTCCCGCGTGAAGCCCGGTGCATAGAGGCGGCCACGGGCCACGGCCTCTGTCATCCATGCGCCCAGGATGGGCTGGCACCAGTAGTCGCCCAGCCACTGGCGGCGCATTCTGAAATGCTTCCACGCCTGCATGAACGCAGCGCGGCTGGCGCTGTAGCTGGACGTGAAGTGGCCCAGCATGATTTCAAACGGAACCTCCAGCCGTGCGCCGATCTGCCGAATGATGGCCAGCACAAACGGGTCGAACTGCGCGTTGGGGCGGCCTGGGTTGGCGGACTGAATCTCTTCATCCATGCCCAAGTCCACCACCGCGCCGTAACCCATTTTGATGGCGTCACGGTCCACGCGCTTTTCGGTGCCGGTGTCGATACCGTCACCGCCAAATGAGGCGCCGCCCTCCGCTTTGACAAACACGGTGAACATGCCGGAGACAATGGCGGCGGTCAGTTCCGCTTCGGTGTAGTCGTCCAGCATCTTGAACGCCTGGATGACCGGCGCCAGTTCCGGAACGCCGCGTGTCTGCTCGGGCCGTAGCGTGAAATAGGAATGGATGACGTTGCGCCGACCGCTGGCTGCGCCGAAGGCGGGCACCACGTCCCATTCCATGTTGCCCTTGGTCCAGATGGCCGTGCCGGGATGACGGCGGGCAATGTGGTAGTTGACCGGGGCGCCGAAGTTATCACGCTCCACGCCCGCCACCAGGGTGTCGGTGTCCGCTGTGTTGTTTTTGTTGCACACCCGGTCCGCCTCAATCACCTGCAGCGCCAACTGGTAGGGCCCCGGGCGGTTGCTGACCATGGGCAGCAGGGTGAACGCATCGCCGCGTTCCTGCGTGGCCCGGTAGACCAGCTCCTGCTGGCCGTAAAAGTTGAGCGTGCGGCGCACGTCGCAGTCCGGTGACTCGGCCCACAGCCGGAATTCGCGTTCTGCTTCGCGCTCCCAGGCGTCGGCGTCTTCATCGGACATGCCCAGAAATTCGCGGTCGATCTGCGCCTTGTAGCGCAGCCCGGTGCCTACCACATGAGTGGTTTTGACGTTGAGCGCACCGCCGGCCAGCGGCGCGTTGCGTACCAGGTCACTGGACCGTTCGCGCAGGGTGGGCAGATCTCCCACCGTGTCGGCATCAGCATCGCCACTGGTGGTTGACCAGCTGGACAACATGCGGCGGGATTTGTCCGCGCCGGTATAACCACCAGTGACCATGCCCATCCGGATGCGCGCCGCCATGCGCTGGGATCCGCGCTCCGGGTTGTACCAGGCAACCAGCTTGTCCAGCCAGGTCTGCTTGATTTGAATGGCTGGCTTTCTCATCGCTGCGGGATCACTCCACGCACGCGCATGCCCCCATTGCTTTCACGGTCCGCCATCTTGCGCAGCCATTTTTCCCGGTCATACAGCGTTTTGAGATCCGCCGATGTCACGGACCGGCTGCTGCCGGTGCCGGTTGCGATGCTGTAGGACTGCGCGCCCGCCTCGATGGCGGCAATGGCTGCCTGCACGCTGTCCAACTGGGTTGCGTAGGATGTTGCCATGGTGATTACCCAAGTTTGCGCAACTCGTTTTTCAGTGCGCTTGTGAATTCAATTGACCAGCGTCCGCGGGCCGTTTTCTGCAGCAGCTTTTGCACTTTATCGCTCCGGAATACCAATTGTGGCGACGGGCCGGGGACGGCCATGGCCTTGCTCCGGTTGTTGCCTTTGGTCCGGCGCAGGTACACCAGCATTTTGCCGCTGCGCTTGCCTTTGCCGATGAATGCGCCCTCAATGGTCGTCATCTTTCGATTACCAACCTTGACCTTGACGCCTTTG
>JBNLBB010000151.1:0-6568 GCA_050302415.1 Gammaproteobacteria bacterium
AGCGGCGCACATTGAGGTACTTCCACTCCGGATCACTGCTTGCGGTGCGCGCGCCCCAGAGCCGGTAACCGCGGCCCTCAAAAAATCGCAGACAGTTGATGCCCAGCGGATTGAGCACCTCCTGCTGCGGGGTATTGAGTACGAATTCCAGACCGTCGGCCATCCGGATCACTTCGTTGGCCGGCGCCTTGTGCACGCCCCGCTCCGTATCGTTGCGGGCATAGATCCCCGCCACCGAGCCACTGGGCGGAACCAGAATGGCCTGTTCGGTGACCGGGTCCTGGGTGCGGATCCAGGGGTAGTAGAATGCGGCGCGGGTGCTGTCGAAACGGCTGCGCAGTTCACGCACCTCGCCCAGTATCTGGCCGTTGACCGCATCCAGCACCGCCACCCGATAGCGCATGCGCTCGCAGTGGGTCACCAGGCGCCGACTGATGGCTTCGGAGTGATCGGTGCCACCCACGTCGCCATAGTCGAAGCTGGCTCCGGGTGCCGCGACAATGGATATATCCTCGACGTCTTCGAAGGCCCGCAGTCCGCTGCGCCGACCATCGGTACCGCCGTCATCGCCTTCGTAATCGGGGGCGGTCGGCTGGTCACCATCGTCGCCACCGGTCAGGCGGATGGTAAAACTGCGTCGGGCCTGGCTGGCACCGGTATCGTCGAGCAGGGCGTCGAGCACGCTCTCCGCCGGGGAGCCGTTGCTCGCCAGATTGGCCAGCCCCATCAGCGCGGTGGCCAGTTCCGCTCCATGGGCGAGGTCGCGGTGATCAAAAATGATGGGCACGTTGAGCTCTGTGGCCTTGTCGGGTGCCAGTGCGGGGAATACCCGGGAGAGGGAACGCGGATGAGCCGGGTGCAGCGCCAGGTCCTCCCAGGGCTGCTCACTGGAAAACCGACCCATGGGCCCGACAATCACCGAGACCGTGAGGCGGCGTACGCTGTCCACCTGGCTCAGGGCCACGGGTGCCACGGGTGGATCCTGATCCGGATCGTCATTGCGCAGGCGATGAATGATGCGATTGAGCGTGGTATCAAAGTACTGATCCACCCAGTAGAGCACGGCGCTGGCCGGTGAGCCGCCAAGCGGCGTGGCCAGCACCACGTCGTGGCGACCGATGCCGCGCAGAACCGGGATGGTCGCCCCTTCGGGATCGGCCGGATCGATGGGCACCGTTCCCAGGCCGTCGTCGCCGACTTTGAATATGCAGGTGAGGCTGACATTGCCCGCCTGCCCGGGATGACGGGCACGAATTTCAAATTCCGCCGGGGAGGTATCGGGTTCCCAGGCTGCAACGCCCTGCCCCGCCGTCACCTCCGCATAGACCCGGCTGACGTAGAGGCGACGGCCACCCTCTTCGAAATAGGCGCGCACGGCGTGGGCGAGATAGTTGTGGGTGTTGGCACCGATGTCTTCAAAGCGGAGCTGGTCGATTCCACCGTAGATCCGCTCAAAATCACCAAAACTGGTGAGCAGTTCCGGTTCTCCGGAGACGGGGCCATAACGGGTGGGGCCAACAAATCCGGTGGTGCTGGTACTGACCCCTTCAATGGTCTTTTGCCGAAAACTGGTCTCTTCGACGAAGACACCCGGCGCAAGATATTCAGGCATGCTCTGTCCTCCCTACATGCTACGGTGAGGTACTGCCCGGATTGACGAGCAGGTGGGAAAATCCTTCGGTGCGAACCGTCGGATGTCTGTCGACACGAAGTTCCACCGGCAAACTCGGTACGGGTACCCCGCCGTCGGCCGGTGCAAACTCATACAGTTCGGCGTCTGCCTGTTGCAGTACGCCGAGATAGTCGGGAATCCCTGTTCCGGGAAGTTGCGGTTGCGCGGCTGGCTGATAGCGCACGCCAAGCGTCAAGTGCCAAACCTGCTGCATCAGCGGCAGATGACCCGCACTGGCAGGCGATCCTCCGAAACCGTCGCGCAACACCGGATAGGGCATGACCACCACAAACTGTCCGTTCCGGTCGGCCACGCCGTACCACGAATCCCCCGATTCTGTGCGTACCTCGATCAGCGCGTGGGCTGCCGCCTCACCGGTCTGGGCGTTGCGCAGCTCTCCGCGAACGGCTGCCGCGCCCGGCGGCAGGGGCCGGGTGGCGGTGGAATAGAGGTGCAGACCGCGAGGCGTCGCCTGAACCGGACTGCCGGTAGCCCCGGAAAGATAGACACCTGCGTAACTGAGGGGCAGATCCACGGCGAAGGCGGCGCTGAGAAACCTTCCGGCGGTGTCTTCGATGCGTACCACGAAAGGATGCGGTGCGGGTGGACTGGCAGCGGCTGCCGATTGGAAACCGTACTCCACGGCCCGCAGACCCGGCAGCGGGCCAAATCCATAGACATCGCCGAAGGTCCGACTGGCCTGACGGACGGCATGCGGCCGCCCGGCCGGCCAGGCAGTGACCTGCAGCCCATCCCGGATCTGCCGGTCCTGGACCGGATCCCAGAAGCGGATGCCCAGGGGGCTGAAGGTACTCAGGGATTCGATCAGCCGCACCGCCATGGTCATGCCGGCACCCCGATCTGCTGGGTACGGATCTGCACGTCGGCACTTCCTTCGTGGCGCGCGGCTTCCCGTGACTCCAGCTGGATGATCCGCGCCACGTAGGGGATGGAGAGCTGATAGATGTTGAGTCCGATCACGTCCCAGATCCGGAACATGTCTTCGGTGCGCAATTCGGCGAGGCTGATGTCCACCGACTCATCGGGACGGAACACATCGGGCACCACCGAGTTGAGAATTCCGGCCGGCAGGCTGGGGGAATCTTCCAGGGTGCGCATGATCCAGCCCGCCAGCGCATTCTGCAGTGACGCCTCCTTGCCCCACACCGTGATCAGAAAATGCAGTTCCACGGGCAGGGCGCTGCGCAGCGGCAGGCCGTCCATCCCGAGTCGTCCGGCAGGCGTGCGGTGCGCACCGTTGGCGTAAATGCGGTAGGGAAACAGGGAAGCCCCGTTCTGCAGCGCGTTGGCGCTGAAATCCCGCGCGGTGAACACCCGAAACTCCAGTTCGTTATTGAAGTCCACCGGGTCGTAGTTGACCCGGAGCAGATTCACGATAGCTTCGGTGGCCGCCATGATGGCGCGAAAATCAGCCATAGCTCAGTAGCAGTCCTTCCCTGTCAGTGGTCTCGTTTGCGGTAAATCACCCGTCCGTCAACCATCGTCACCTGCTCGACCGTTCGCTGTCGCACCAATCGATCCAAGGCCTGTTGCACGGCGGCAGGATCCGCCCCCCGATCGCCACTGCCGAGCCACCATTGGGCAATTCCATCCAGGCTGTCCGCGGCATCTGGGTGCGCCTCCAAGTACTCCATTACCCGCTCGGCGAGAATGGCAACGTCAGTGCTCTCTGTATCGGGCACATCGGCCAACTCATGTGGTCCTACATGGAGAACTTGGAAACAAGAACAATGCCAACCATACAAGCATTGTTAGCTGTTGTTTTTAATGGTTTTTTTCCAGATACACAGAATCTTCAACCGGGTCCATAACAACCCGCTTCAACCGGATTCAGTGGTTAACCGATTGTTTTAAGGCAGGAATCCGTCATAACCCACATTTCACCCGCGTGGGTAAATATTGACCCGCCCGCAGGACCGCAAGACAGCAAACAGCCGCAGACCGACAGCCTGCGGACAGTCGGGGCAGATTGGATTGGGGATTGGGCCGCCGCTCAGGCGAATTGAGTGCGGTCGATACCGTGTTTTTTCAGCAGTTTGCCGAGGGCCCGGCGCTCCTTGCCGGCCCGCCGCGCGGCCTGGGAAATGTTGCCGCCGACTGCCGCCAGAAGCGCGCACAGATAGTGGCGTTCGAACCGCTCGATGGCCTCAGCCTTGGCAATGTTGAATTCCCCGCTGGGAGGAGACGCGTCGCCCGGGGCCTCCATTCCGGAAGCGGGCGCCGCTTCCGGCGCGCTGATGGCGATCTCCTCGCCATCGGCCAGCAGAAACTCGCGGTGGACCAGGTTCTCCAACTCCCGCACATTCCCCGGCCACGGGTATTGCTGCATCCAGCGCAGACTCCGTGGCGTGAGACGTTTGTGGGGTTGCCCGTAGCGTTCCCTGAAAGTGCGCAGAAAGTGCTCCGCCAGCAGGGTGATGTCCTGGGCGCGGGCACGCAGCGCCGGCATGGTGATCGCCATGATATTGAGTCGGAAAAACAGATCCTGGCGCAATCCTCCCTGTGCCACCAGTTGGGTGAGCTTGCAATTGCTTGCAGCAATAATCCGGGCCCGGGAAATTCTGGTCGACCGTGAGCCCAATGGCCGGTACTCCTGCTCCTGCAAAAACCGGAGCAGCACCACCTGCGCCTTGTGGGTGAGTGTCTCGACCTCATCCAGGAACAGGGTGCCCCGCCCCGCCCGGGCAACGAGCCCTTCGTAGTTGGTGCGCGCGTCGGTGTAGGCTCCGCGCTCATGGCCAAACAGTTCGTTCTCGATCAGATCGTCGGGCATGGCACCACAATTGACCGCAATGAATGGCTGGTCGCTTCTGCCACCTTCATAGTGAATGGCACGTGCCGCCAACTCCTTGCCGGTGCCGGTCTCGCCCTCGATGAGCACCGGTGCGTCACAGGCTGCAAAACGCCGGAGCATGTCGATGGTCCGTAGAATTTCCGGTGATTCACCGACGATGGAGTTCACAACCCGCGATTGGGCCGGCTGCCGCGCTTCCGCAGCCGGAACGGACTCCGTGGCGCGTCGGATCCGGGAATCCAGTTCCCAGTCCGGACAGGGCCATACCAGAAAATCGTCGAATACGTGGAAATCAGAGCGCAACCAGTCGGGTTCGCGCCCCAGAAAGATGCCGATCCGGTAACCGGCGGTGTTGCTGCGGATGGTTTCCAGAACCAACCCTTGCGGTGGTTCGGCACCATCCAGCAGAAACAGGGCCAGCGGGCAGCGCGTCCCAGGGAACGTGCTGTGACAGATTTGCTCAGTGGCAATTTCCCTGCCGCTCAGATGTCTGGCGACCGCTTCTGTCTGAGATTCCGCAACGAACGAAACCAGTTTGATGCATGCACTGTCCATGTCCGCTTCCACCGTTATTAGTGTTCAGCGATACCCCGTTGCGTGCTGCCACCCGCGATCCAGAATACAGGGGGGCTACTGATGAAGGCACCGCACTCACGGTATCTGCTTCAACCCGGGGCGGATCAGTCTATACCCCCTCAACGGGGGGTCGCAACATACCGCAGAGTGAAATTTGAGCCCTTTTTGCTTTGCATTGATCTCCTTCAATTTCGCCGCAGATAGGGCATTGGGCCCCACCCGCGTGCGGCGGAGCCCATTTCAGGCCGGTCAGCGGGGCAGGACTGCCGTGGTTTCCACTTCGATTTTCGCCCCCTCCTCCACAAACCCGGCCACCTGGAGCATGGCCATGACCGGAAAGTGACGGCCGATCACCTCGCGGTAGACCGCCCCCATTTCAGGGAGGCGGGCGTTGTACTCCGCCGCATCGGCGATATACCAGGTCATGCGGACGATATGTTCCGGTCCGGCACCTGCCTCCGCGAGAATGGCCATGGTGTTTTCGAGGGCCTGTTTCACCTGACCGATGAAGTCGTCGGTCATGAACTTCTCTTCCTTGTTCCAGCCCACCTGGCCGGCGACGAATACCAGCCGGCCGTCGGCAACGATCCCGTTTGAATAGCCCTTGGGCCGTGTCCACCCGGGCGGTTGTAGCACCTGCATCTTCACTCTCCACTCAGTTGTAGTTACCTGTCACGCAGCCGGAAGCGCTGCAGCTTGCCGGTCTGGGTCTTGGGCAGTTCGGAAAGAAAGCGGACGGCGCGCGGGTATTTATAGGGTGCGATCGTCTTTTTCACGTAATCCTGCAGCTCCTTCACCAGCGCATCACCTTCCTGGTAACCGGGCTTGAGCACGATGAAGGCCTTCACGATCTGGCCCCGTTCCACGTCCGACACCCCGATCACTCCGCACTCTGCCACTGCCGGATGGCTGAGCAGCGCGTTCTCCACCTCGGGTCCCGCAATGTTGTACCCGGCCGACACGATCATGTCGTCGCTGCGGGCCTGGTACCAGAGGTAGCCGTCGGCGTCCATCCGGTAGGTGTCCCCGGTGTAGTTCCAGCCATCCTGGACGTAGACCGTCTGCCGCTCGTCCGCCAGGTAGCGGCACCCGGTGGGCCCTTTGACCGCGAGGCGACCGATCTCCCCCGTCGGCACGTCGACGCCCTGGTCGTCCACCACCCGGACCCGATAGCCGGGCACCGGCCGGCCGGTGGAGCCGGGACGGATCTCCGCCCCGCTGCTGGCGATGAAGATGTGGAGCATCTCCGTGGCACCGATCCCGTCGATCAGCGCCAAACCGGTCTGCTCCCGCACCGCCCGCCAGGTGGCTTCGGGCAGGTGTTCGCCGGCCGAGACCGCCTTGCGGACGGAGCTGAAGTTGTCGCCGTCGATCAGCGGCAGCATGGCGCGATAGGCGGTGGGCGCGGTAAACAGGATGGTCGGCCGGAAGGTGGCGACCGCCTGCAGCAAATCGGGTGGCATCACCCGCTCCACCAGCAGCGTGGCGGCGCCGGTATACATGGG
>JBNLBB010000152.1:0-6475 GCA_050302415.1 Gammaproteobacteria bacterium
GCCGCGCGCTCCGGGCCGTAGATGTCCCGGACAATCGCGCGGCTCAACACCGGGCCGGCACAGGCGCCAACCGCCTGGGCGAACCGCCCGGCGATCAGCCACTCCACGGTCGGTGCCATGATGCACCCCACGCTGGCGACGGTATAGATCACCAATCCCACCAGCAACACGGGTTTGCGGCCAAAGCGGTCGGAGAGCGGGCCGTAAATCAGCTGGGCGGCGGCGAACCCCCACAGAAAGGCGCTGAGTGTGAGCTGCACCCTGGAGACGGTGGTGCCCAAATCGGCCACCATCGACGGGAGCGAGGGCAGGTACATGTCCGTGGTGACCGGGCCGTAGCCCACCAGGAGGATCAGGACGACGGCGATGCCCCAACCGGTATTGCGATAATCAAGGGTCATGGATTCTGGTAGCGGGCAGCGATTTGTGCAGGTGCACAAATTGGAGAGGGCATGGTACCTTCCCGCGCCCCGGATGGATAGCCGGTTGGACCGTTTCCGCCTCGGGTATACTGGACCGAAACTTCAACGACTGCTTCCGGAACCTATGCTTTCCCATCTTCGCGTACTCGATTTGAGCCGTATTCTTGCCGGTCCCTGGGCGAGCCAGCTGCTGGCGGACATGGGCGCCGAAGTCATCAAGGTCGAGCGCCCCGGCAGTGGCGACGATACCCGTGGTTGGGGGCCGCCCTTTATCGGGGGCGATTCTCCGGAAAGCGGAACCGCCGCCTATTTTCACGGCGCCAACCGGGGCAAGCGGTCCCTGGCCGTGGATATTGGCCGCGCGGAGGGCCAGCAGCTGATTCGCGAGCTGGCGGCCAAAAGCGACGTGGTCATCGAAAACTTCAAAACCGGCACCCTGACGCGCTACGGCCTCGATTATGCCTCCCTCAAGGCGCTCAATCCGGGTATCGTCTGCTGTTCGATCACCGGCTTCGGCCAGACCGGACCCTATCGCCAGCGTGCGGGCTACGACTTTCTGATCCAGGCCATGGGCGGCCTCATGTCGATCACCGGCGAGGCCGACGGGCGCCCCGGTGGCGGGCCACAAAAAGTGGGGGTGGCGCTCGCCGATGTGATGACCGGCCTCTACGCCACCATCGGCATACTGGCGGCACTCGCGCACCGCGAACGCACCGGCGAGGGCCAGCACGTCGATCTGGCGCTGCTGGATGTCCAGGTGGCCACGCTGGCCAATCAGGCCATGAATTTTCTTGCCTCGGGGAAGAGTCCCGTGCGCCTGGGCAATGCGCATCCCAATATCGTGCCCTATCAGGCGTTTGAGGCGAACGATGGCCACCTCATTGTCGCCGTGGGCAACGATCAGCAGTTTCGCCGTTTCTGCCGCCTGCTGGGACAGGAGATCCTCGCCGACGATCCCCGCTATGCCACCAATGCGGCGCGGGTCCGGCACCGCGACCTGCTGGTGCCGGCCCTGGCCGAGGCATTGGCCAAAGAGAGCCGTGCACATTGGCTCTCCGTCATGGAGGCCGAGGGGGTCCCCGGAGGGCCGATCAACGCCATCGGCGAGGTGTTTGCCGATCCGCAGGTGCAGGCCCGCGGCATGCGCATCTCCGTGCCCGACGCGCGGGGCGAACAGATTCCCGGGGTGGCCAATCCCATCCGCTTTTCCGCGACACCGGTGAAATACACGCGCGCGGCGCCCACGCTCGGCGCGGATACCGAGGCGGTGCTGAGCGAGGTGCTGAATCTCGATGGCGAACGGCTGCAGACGCTCAGGCGCGATGGGGTCATCGGTTAGCAGGTTGGCCATGGCCCACCCGAATGCGCTAAGCTCGCGCCCCCTGAAAACCCCAATGACTATCAACTGCCACCGGAGTCGATCGCTACATGGCTGAACGAAAAATGGACAGCCGGGAATTCGGACTGGTCTTTGCCCAGCAGCTGTTTGCAGTGGAAGATCTGCATTACGGTTTCTGGTCTGAAGACCTGGAGCCGTCTCTCCTGAATTTCAAGACGGCACAGCAGCGCTATACCGATTTCCTGATTGAAGCCATCCCGCCCAAACCTGAAGCGACAGGGGGCGTACGGGTACTCGATATCGGTTGCGGTACGGGTCACACCCTGGTCCAGATGCTGGATCGGGGCTACCGGGCCGACGGCCTGGTACCGGCCCCGGCCATGGCGGAACAGGTGCGCGCACGCCTGCGCCAGCGCGGGGAGCAGGAGAGCCGACTTTTTGAGTGCACCCTGCAGGCGATGCCGGCGGCTGAGCGCAACCAGCAGTACGACGTGGCTCTGTTCAGCGAGAGCTTCCAGTACGTGCCCATGAGCCAGGCATTTTCCCTGCTGGAGACCATCGTCAAGCCGGGCGGCTACGTGGTGATTTGTGACTTCTTCAAAACCGAGCACGCCGGCGATGGGCAGCCCGGTGACCGGAGTTTCGGGGGCGGGCACCGCTATACCGATTTTCAGCAACTGCTCAAGGATCTCCCCTTCGAGGTCCTGCGCGACGAGGACATCACCCGGAACCTCAGCCCCAACCTGGCGCTGGTGAACTCCGTCCTGATGCAGCGGGTGGCACCGGCGCTCGGCACCCTCAATCGCTATCTGCAGGACAACAAGCCCTGGCTGGCCTGGCTGATCCACCTTCTGTTCAGGAAAAAATTTGCCAAGATCCGCTACAAGTACCTCTCGGGTCTGCGCAGCCAGGAGACCTTCGAACGCTACAAGACCTACCACCTGATTGTGTTGCGCTACCAGCCAGCCTGAGGCCATGACCGACGACAGCTTTCGAACCCTGGGCGAGTTTCTGGAGCAGACGGGCGCCACCGTCCGTGTTTTTGACTTGGGCAGGCGCATCACTGAAATCGGACGCGACCACCTTCAGCAGATCGAAATGGGCCGGGAACGCTACCCGCAACCTTACCTGCAGCAGGCCTGGACCGGCTGGGTGTTCTGGGACGCACAGCGCGGTGACGATCCCATGATCTGGTTTCTCCGCTTTCCGCTGGACGAGCAGGGCCTGTTGAGTCTGCCGGCGCGCGATGCCTTCCTCGACCACGTGTTGAAATGTGTCGGCCGCCGGCTGAACCCGGAGAGCAACGACACCCTGGATCAAACCCTGGGTGATTCGCCCTACACCTTCCGACCGCGCGACGACCGGCTCGCCGTATTCCATGCGCGGGTCGCCCGGCTTCTGGGCCGCGATCCATCCCGGTTCTACGCCCACGCCCGTGACTACCTGAGCGGGCAGGTGGGATACGATCAATGGGCGTTTGTCGGGATCCAGGGGCTCGCGGATGTCGCCGCCCGCTGGGCCGACGGCGACAACGCGGAGTTGCTGGCGGTTGCTGTGCCCGATCTGCCGGTGGAGCCGTTTGTGGCTCTCTGTGGCTGTCTTGAGAATGAACGGATTCCCGGGCATCTGGCACGCAGCCTGATCGAACGGGCGCGCGGGGAAGAAACTCCGGATGTGGTGGCGGCTGCCGTGCGCGGTATTTCATTCAGCAGCGCCGAGGCATTGCGCCGGGAGTATTTGGCGCAGGTGCTCGCCGGAGCTGGGGGGCGCAACGCGGTGGTACTGGCCGCCGTGGCGGGTCGCGCCTGGGGTGATCTGACCGATCCCCAACTGCTGCTCTCCTTTCTGGAGGCATTGGCGGTGAACAGCGGAGGTGCGGAGGTGTTTCAGGAACTGGTGGTGGATCTGCTGCAGGTGCCGGGGTTGCGCGAAACCGTGATGTCGGCGTTCCGCAGTCCCGATCGCTCCGTGGAACTGGCCCAGGCAATTGGTGCCCTGCTGGGTGCCGTACGAGGTAATGCATGAACCAATCAACGGCAGGCTGCCCCTGTGGATCGGGCAACGACTACGCCGGGTGCTGTGGTCGACTGATCGATGGAGGTGAGGCTCCGGCGACCGCCGAGCAGCTGATGCGCAGTCGCTATGTCGCCTATGTGACCGGCAAGGGAGATTACCTGAGCCGCAGCTGGCACAGTGCGACCCGACCGGAAGAGATCACCGCTGCGGATCTTGAGGGGCTGGCCCCCGGCAGCTTGTCCGTCGTGGCGGTGAAGAGGGGATCGCCGACCGATAGCCGGGGAATCGTGGAGTTCATCGCCCGCTTCACCCGTCAGGACGAACCGATCGAACTGCACGAAGTGGCGCGCTTCGAGCGCGAAGAGGGCATCTGGCGCTACCGGGACGGACAGATTCGACCCACGGCGACGGCAGCGGTGCCCGGCCGCAACGAACCGTGTTCCTGCGGCAGCGGTCGGAAATACAAGAAGTGCTGCGGGCGGGCAGCCTGACCCCTCGCCGCGATTATCCTATCGGAGTCATCCCATGACCAAAGAAACCCAACGTCCCGTCCGGCCCTCAGTGGAGCCTTCGCTGCGCACCGTGGCCATGCCTGCTGACACCAACCCCAATGGCGATATCTTCGGCGGTTGGCTGATGGCGCAAATGGACATCGCGGGCGGCACCTACGCCTACTACCGGGCCCGCGGCCGGGTGACCACGGTGGCAGTGGAGGGGATGACCTTTCACCTTCCGGTACATGTGGGCGACGAGGTCTCCTGTTACTGCCGGACCGAGCGGATAGGCACCACCTCCATCACCGTGCACATTGATACCTGGGTGCGCCGCCATGAAACGGGCGTTGAGGAGAAGGTGACAGATGCGCGCTACATCTTTGTCGCCATCGATAGACACGGTCGACCGAGGCCCGTGCCCAAAGAGGAGTGAATGGCAGACCGACTCCAGCACCTGGCCGGACAGATATCCGGTCAACCGCACCAACTCCCACCGGTCCACCTCTGGCATCCTCCGCTGACGGGTGATCTGGATATGCGCATTGCGCGCGACGGGACCTGGTACCACGAGGGAACCGCGATTCGGAGGCAGGCGCTTGTCGAACTTTTCTCAACCATCCTGCGCATCGAGGAGGATGGCCACCACTATCTCGTGACGCCAGTCGAGAAATACCGGATTCAGGTTGAATTGGCTCCCTTTGTTGCGACGTTGATGGAACGCTATGGCAACGGCGATGAACAGGTGTTGAAATTCACCACCAACGTGGGCGATGCAGTCCTGGCAGGAAGGGAGCACCCAATCCGGGTCGACTACCCCGAAGCCGATGGCGCACCGCTTCCCTTGCTTCACGTGCGTAACGGATTGCAGGCAGTCATCGCACGCAGCCTCTTTTTTGACCTGGTGGCACTGGCTGAAGGGCAGATTTTTCCGGACGGGACCCACCTGGTAGTCCACAGTGGTGGAGAGCTGTTCGACCTGGGGTTGGCGGAATAAGGGGCGCCCCGGACTCCCAGGGCGCCGATGCTGTCAGGTTGTTCTAGAACATGAACCGGCTGGACCACTGGACACGGTTCAGTTCGCCATCTTTGTTGGAATAGGTTTCACGCTCGCCATGAATCAATTCGATGCCGTGGCGGAGCTGCTTGGTTTGATCCCACATCCAATTGACGTGCAGGCTTTGGGAATTGTCGTTAAAGTCCGACGCGGCCAGTTCGCTGGGATCGTCCGCCTTGGTGTAACCCAGAACGATATTGGTGCGGGTGTCCTGAGACCATTTGTGCTGGTAGGCAATGAAACCTTGAACCGTCGAAAGTGCCTCCAGACCGCCGCTGTTGTCGATATAGGCGTCCGGATGCCCCAGCAGGCTGCCGTAGCGGCCTATTCCGTCACCGGCACTGATGATGCCCTGGAATTTGTCGCCGTTACCCAGGCCCAGCGACCAGCCAAGTTGGATCGCCAGCGCGGTGGCGGATTCATCAACCGCTCCCTCCTCCACATTGAGCTGGCGCATCAGCGCCGCCACCGACCAGGACGATGCGTTGTAGCGCACCACCACATCCGGCGCGGTATCGTCGTCCACGACTGTCAGCGAGCCCCCGGCCGGAACGAAAGCGGTTTCCGGGTTTTCGAACGACACGACTAAATTGCCGCCACCCGCCAACGGGTGGGTGTAACGGAACTGAGCCTGGCGCACAAAGATGTCCCCGGTGGGGCCACCAAAGTCATTGGTCTCTGGAAGTCCGGGCAGGTACATGAACGCGGACCAGGTACGGCCCAGTAACCAGTTGCCGTACGTACCGTATGCGTGACGAATGCGACCGGCATGCGAGTTGCTGACTGCCTGATTGCCGGTGTTGGTGTCGAAGTCCAATTCCAGATGGGTTTTCAGCGGGCCGCCATCGGTTGGCGTTTCCGTTTTCACCCAGAGGCGGCTTTCGCGGCCATTCATGACGAAATTGGCCTCGTCCTCCTCGCCGGTGTTTTCCAATGGAATGCCGTTGGGTGAGAACTCGATATTGTTCTGATTGTTGTTTCCGGCACTGTGATCGTTGTAGATCACGTCCAGTTTTACGTAGCCGCCGACGTCCAGCTTGGTGCCGGTGCCCGGCACGTCGAAGGAGATGGCATGCGCCGATGTGGCTGCAAGCGCCAACGTGACAGCTGCGGCAATCGACGTGGTTGAACGGGTGAACGTATGGATGCA
>JBNLBB010000153.1:0-6399 GCA_050302415.1 Gammaproteobacteria bacterium
GCGGATACCCGGGTGTGGCTGATGGTCTTGTCCAGTTCATAGTTGCGGGTGGCCCGCCGGGTACTGTTCTTCGGTCCGCTGCCGGGGGTGCCGTCACTCAGGGCCTGCCCCTCAACCAGCGTGCCTCCTTCCGGCGGGGAGTTGGTCAGCGCCCCGGGCACTCCCTCCGCCCCGGATGCACCCAGTGAGAGTTCTTCACTGGTCTGTTCACTGCGCAGCGCCGGCAGATCCGGATTAAACCGCTCGCTGGTGCTTTCGCTCACCGTGAAATCCACTTCGGCGGTCACCTGGGCGCGCACGCCGTCGGCACCCATGACCGGTACCAGAATCTGTTCGATCCGTTTCACATAGGAGTTTTCCATGCGCCGCACGTAGTCGAACTGGTCGTTGGTCATGCCCATGAGGTCGGAGCGCTGGCCGCTGCTGAGCAGCCTGCCGCGCTGGTCGATCACCTTCACCGAACCGGCCGACAGTTCCGGCACACTGCCCGCCACCAGGTTGACAATGGCATCCACCTGGTGCGGTTCCAGGGTGCGCCCGGCATAGAGGTTGACCACCACCGAGGCGGTGGGCTCGCTCCGTTCGCGGACAAAGACGGTCTGTTTGGGCAGCGCCAGATGGACGCGGGCGCTGTTGACGCTGGCGATGGTGGCGATAGTGCGCGCCAGTTCCCCTTCCAGTGCGCGCTGGAAGCGGGCGTTCTCCATGAAACGGCTGGTGCCAAAACCCTGGTCCTTCTCCAACATCTCGAATCCCTGGTTGCCCCCCTGGGGCAGGCCCTGTCCGGCCAGGTGCAGGCGGGCGCCATGCACATCACCGGGCCTGACCATGATCGCGCCGCTGTTCTGGTCGAGCCTGTAGGGGATGCGGGCCCCCTGCAGGCTGTCCACCACCGCCATCGCATCGCGCTGTTCCAGTCCACCGTAGAGTACGGTGTACCCCGATTCCTGGGACCAGAGCGCCACCGCCACACCAAGCGCGATAGTTGCGGCCAGTCCGATCAGCAGACCAAACTGGCGCAGCAGGGGTAGCCCCGCCATGCCTTGAAACGAGTTCCCCAGGTTTTCTGCGATTGCCTTGGCCATGTCGTCTACTGCACTGTGTGGTTCAGAAATCTTAGGTGGTTTTCAACCCGGCGCTTACACCGGCATGTTCATGATGTCCTGGTAGGCGTTGAGCAGTTTATTGCGCACCTGCGTCATCGCCTGAAAGGAGAGACTCGCCTTCTGCGAGGCGATCATCGCCTGGGCCAGACTCACCTTGGGATCCCCTTTTTCGAAAGCGGTCTGCAGGGCACCGGCGTGCTGCTGTACCTGGTTGACCGAATCAATGGCCGACTTGAGCAGCCCTGCAAACTGATCCGCACTGGCGGGCCTGGTCTCGGCTGCTGGTTTGCTCTGGGCCGCGGTCGCTGCCATGGCGCGCATCTGGGCGAGTGCTGCATTCATGCGTACATCGTTCATTGTCGGACCTTTGACGCTTTCGGATGACCTGCCCTGGGAATTGCAGAAAGCGTGCCAGACCTTATGCCGGGGTGGCGACGCCGGCGTCGCGCATGCGCGCCAGCTTGTAGCGCAGGGTGCGCGGGCTGATGCCCAGCCGGGCTCGGCCGCCTCCTTGCGCGAACCTTGGGCCGCTTCCAGGGCCTGCAGAATCACTTCGTGTTCGCGCTGTTGCAGATCCCCGCCCAGGCCGCGGGGTTCGCTTATCGTTTCGACCTCGGCGTCGGGCTCAAACTGGATATCCTCCGGTCCGAGCTGTGCCGCGCCGTTGAGGATCAGCGCACGCTGGATGACGTTATCCAGTTCCCGCACGTTGCCCGGCCAACTGTGCGCCAGAATTTTGTCCATGGCCGATTCGCTGACGGTCGGCACCGGCCGCCCCGCCTCGCAGTGATGGCGCAACAGATGTCCGACCAGCGGTTCGATGTCACCCGGACGCTCGCGCAGCGCAGGCAACAGCACCGGAAAGACATTGAGCCGGTAGAAGAGGTCCTCGCGGAATCGACCCGCCGCCACCTCCTCGCGCAGCACCCGGTTGGTGGTGGCGAGCACGCGCACGTCCAGATCGATCAGCGTCTGGCCGCCCAACCGCTCCACCTGCCGCTCCTGCAGCACCCGCAGCAGCTTGGCCTGCAACGCCAGGGGCATCTCCGAGACTTCGTCCAGCAGCAGCGTGCCACCCTCGGCCTGTTCAAACTTGCCGGGTGTGGCCCGGTAGGCGCCGGTGAAGGCGCCCTTTTCATAGCCGAAGAGCATCGCTTCCAGCATGTTGTCGGGAATGGCCGCGCAGTTGACGGCGACAAACGGCCCGCCGGCGCGCGGCGAATGGGTGTGGATATGGCGGGCCACCACCTCCTTGCCCACGCCGCTGGGCCCGCAGATCAGGACGGTTGCTTCGCTCGCCGCGACGCGCGAGGCAAGCGCCAGCAGACTGACGGATTTGGGATCACCGGCGATCGGTCCGTCGCCGCTGACCGCGTCGATGGCCGGCAGGGAGCGGGCGAGTTTGGCGAGCAACTGGTCGGCGGTAAACGGCTTGACCAAGTAGTCGTCTGCCCCCTCCTGCATGGCAGCCACCGCGTCCTGCACCGTACCGTAGGCGGTCATCAGCAGCACCGGCACCTCCGGTGCCTGCGCCTTCACCTGGCGCAGCAGCTCGCGACCATCCATGGGTTGCATGCGGATATCGCTGAGTACCAGGCGGGCGCTGTCACAGCGCAGCACGGCCAGCGCCTCGCGGCCATCGGCGCAGGAGCGCACCTGGTGACCGGCACCCTCCAGGGTATCCACCAGCGCCTCGCGCAACGCCGCATCGTCTTCCACCAGCAGAATATCGATCTCACTCACCGGACTCTTCTCCCTCTGGGCTGGCGCAGCGGGCCGTGGCATCGGCTCTCGGCAACAGCAGGGTGAAACAGGTGCCCTGTGGTTTGCGCGGCGTGCACTGCACACAGCCACGCATGGCGCTCACCACCGACTGCACCACCGCCAGTCCAAGGCCGTTGCCGTTGCTGCGGGTGGTGTAGAAGGGCTCAAAGATGTGGGGGCGGACGGTTTCGTCGATGCCCCGGCCATCGTCTTCGATGCGGATGAGCAGGTCCCCCATCATCTCGGTTGCCGACAGCCGGATTTCGTATGCGCCCGCCCCCAGGGCGTTGTCCACCAGATTGGCGAGTGCGCCGAGCAGCGCATCGCGGCTGCCATGGAGGAACCCCTCGATGGCCGGCAGATCACAGACCAGACCCACGTCGCGTCCCGCCAGCGCCGTCTGTGCCTGCTCGCAGAACTCCTGCAGCAGGGGCGCGATGGCAAAGCAGTTTTGGGTGCGCTCGCCCCCGCGCGAAAAGAGCAGCATGTCGTTGATGAGCGACGCCATGTAGTTGAGCCGTTCCTGTACCCGGCCGGCCACCTTCAGGCGTTCGTCGTCCGGGATGGCGGGGGCAGCCAGGCGCGAGCCGTACAGGGTCATGGCCGCCAACGGGGTTCTCAGCTGGTGGGCCAGGGTGGCCGCCACCCGGCCCATGGCGCTCAACCGCTCCTGGTGGGCCGCGTTTTCACGCAGGCGCGTGGTCTCGGTGACATCGCTCAGCACAATGATGCCGGCCGCGGGGCCCATCTGGCGAAGCCCCACTTCCAGGATTCTTCCGTCGTGCAGATAGGCATTCTCCCCCGGGTTGAGCGGTACCCGGAAACAACGGGACTCGATCTCCGGCCACGACTGCCCGAGCAGCGGATCCCCCAGCAGTTCCACGGCCGCGGAGTTGCACTCCACCACCCTGCCGCTCTTGTCGATCACCAGCACGGCGGAGGGCAATGCGGCCAGCAACTGCTCCAGCCGATGGCTGACCGCCTGGGCGGCGGCAAAGCGGGCATCCAGTTCGGCGAAGCGCTGTTCCAGGTCGCGGTAGGAACGGACCAGATCGTCGGAGACCCGATTGAAGGCGTGAAACGCCGCCTGCAGGTCGGCAGATTCAGATTGGGATCGGGCCGGGACGGCGTTCATGATCGGGCACACTCCTGCTCACTGTGGTGGCTCAACCATCACAAAAGCAAAGAGCGTGCCTGAATAGATTTTTCTTTTGAAACAAACAGATAGATTTCGGAAAAACCGCAGGTCGTCAACTTCCCGACGCTTCGTCGTATTTGGCGATCCCGTATTTGCGCAGCTTCTCCACCAGCGTGGTACGGCGGATATTGAGGCGGCGGGCCGCCTGGGCGACGATACCGCCACTCTCGTCGAGCGCCTGCTGAATCAGGCGGATCTCCAGTTCGGCCAGATGCTCCTTGAGATCGAACCCTTTCTTGGGGAGCGAGACCTCGCCGAAAATCCCTTCGAACACTTCGTTTTCACCCTCTGTGAAGAGGGCTGCCTCGTCCAGTTCCTCCAGGGGCGGCAGGCCGCCGATGACCCGCTCCGACTGGTACTTTTCTGGGAGATGACGCGCATCGACCGTCGATCCCGGATAGAGGATGACCAGCCGCTCCACCAGGTTGCCCAGCTCCCGCACATTGCCCGGCCAGGGGTAATCCATGAGTGACTCGACCGCCGATTCGGTAAGCCGGACCGTCTCCCGGCCCTGGCGCTCCATCCGCTTCAGGAACTCATCGATCAGCAGCGGAATATCCTCGGTGCGATCACGCAGGGGCGGCATTTCGATGGGAAATACGTTGAGCCGGTAGAACAGGTCCTCGCGAAACTTCTCGCTGGCCACCGAACCCTCCAGATCACGGTGGGTGGCGGCGATGACGCGGACATCGGAGCGAATGCTCTTGTTGCTGCCCACGCGCTCGAAGGTGCGCTCCTGCAGCACCCGCAACAGTTTCACCTGCATGGGCAGGCTCATGTCGCCGATCTCATCCAGAAACAGGGTGCCGCCCTCAGCCAGTTCAAAGCGCCCCTGACGGGAAGTGATGGCGCCGGTGAAGGCCCCCTTCTCGTGACCGAAGAGTTCGCTCTCCAGCAGGTCACCAGGAATGGCACCGCAGTTGATGGGTACAAACATCTGCTGCTGGCGTTTGGAGTGGGTGTGGATACCGCGTGCCACCACCTCCTTGCCGGTGCCCGACTCGCCGAGGATGAGCACGCTGGCATCCGTGGTGGCCACCTGCTCGATCAGACGGCGGACCGCCTGGATGGCCGGGCTGCGGCCGACCAGGTCGGGATGCATCACCAATTTGCCGGATTTGCGCTGCCGGGTGCGCTGCTCGCGTACCCGCTCCAGAACGGTGTTGAGCTGGGTGAAGCGTACCGGCGCCTGGATATAGCCGGTGATGTCGCCGGCCTTCACATGTTCGAATTCGGGCGGCTCAACATCATCGTGCAGCACAATGATCGGCACGTCCGCCATCTCATCGCGGATGGCGCGAATGATCTGGCCGCGCTGTTCCTGGGTACGGCCATTGCCCACCATCACCGCCAGCAGATTGTCCGCCTGGGTGACCTGGTCGTTCCAGCCCACGGTTTTGGCGGTGAGGTGCGGCTGCTCCAGAAAATCGAGCAGCGATCCGATCTCTTTGGCTTCGTGTTCGTCAGCTGTCACCAGCAGTATGTGATTACTCACAGCGAGCGCCCCATTTTTGTTTCTCGAGAACCTACGGCGATTTTTTGTCGGTTTTGTGCCGAGCAATTGACTTTGAGTTAAGCACAGATCGGAAGCCTGTCAAAAATTCGGCTGGGAATTTCCAGACACCGGTCAAAACTTCCGAAACCAGCTCGAATCGTCAATCGTCCGACGGCAAAATTTCGCGCAAACAGGGGTGATGCGATTTTGGTGCCAAATTAGTTTGACGCGGTAAAAAGCAGTGTTTTTACGAACCCTTCTGGGCCCTGGCGTGTGCGATCTGGCGTCGATGCTGGCGAAAAATTAGGCGTTCCAGCAATACGGAGACCGCCTCTTCCTGTGGTGCCAGCGCGGACACGATAACCACACCGACATCGCGGGTTTCGCAACTCTCCACCGTCGCCAGAAATCGGAGCGGGCGGGGATAGCCAGGTTGCGGATAAAGCTGCAGCGAAACGTGTGTTCCCACGTCAAGCGGCGCCTCTGCCCGCCACGCGACCTGGTCGATGCCAAGACGCACCACGCGCGCCGGCGGCAGATGGACATGGTGGCTGACCAGTTCGCTGACCAGGTCCAGGAGGATGTTGACCTTCAGTTCCAGGCGAGCCATCTCCGGCAGGTTCTCTGCATCGCCAGAGGGACGGTCGGCGCTCTGTTCGTCCAGCGCGGTGATGGTTCGCAGCGCACTCAAGGTGGCCTGGGCGGCGGCGGCCGCCTCTGCCGGATCCGGGGACTGTGCCAGCGGAATCACCTCGATCGGCATGGCAGCCTCGTAGGCCAGCCCAAGCTTTCCGTTGTCCGTTTGCATGCGCAGCCGCCCCACCTTCCTCCCGTCA
>JBNLBB010000154.1:0-6350 GCA_050302415.1 Gammaproteobacteria bacterium
TGTTTCGAACGCGCGGAATTTTTCTGCGACGCCAGCGACACTGCACCGACCAGGTTGAACCCGTTCAGCTTCTGCCGGAATCACTCTTTGGGCCAGCACCCTGTCATCGCAATGGGGTTGGGAACGCTATGAGAGGAGCCACCGTAATCTTCGAGAATGGATTTAGGCTTGTTACCCACAGAGTGGTAACTCCCCAATTCGGTCCCGGGTAGTGCACGACCGATCGCAGCGCAAACCGACGCATGAATGGATGAACAAGTAACTGGCGCTACCGCCATGGTTTGAGGACACTTTTTTCGAACGTACGCATACCGGAAACCGGCTTGCCACTTGGTAATGCGCAGACGTCGGGAGATGTGCAGTACGAACCGTCTCGGTTCGAGTGAGTGAACGGGAGGGAATTGGTCGGGGCGAGAGGATTTGAACCTCCGACCACCTGCACCCCATGCAGGTGCGCTACCAGGCTGCGCTACGCCCCGATGAGAGAAAAAACCTGAACCGACCGGCCAAGCGGCGCCTATGATACCGGAAATGGAAATCAGGTGTTAGCGATTTGGCACTAACGCTTCAGAATGTGCAGAATCTCTTCCAGCTCCGTCCGCACCTGACGGATGATCTGCTGGCTCTGATTGTTGTCATCTTTGGCAGCCCGACCCGCCAACCACTGACGCGCGCCGCCGATGGTAAATCCATCGTCGTATAGCAGACTGCGGATCTGCCGGATCATGATCACATCCTGGCGCTGATAATAACGGCGGTTGCCCCGACGCTTGACCGGCTTGATCTGCTGGAACTCCTGCTCCCAGTACCGCAACACATGTGCCTTTACATCGCACAGATCGCTGACCTCACCAATGGTGAAGTATCGCTTGGCAGGAATCGGGGGCAATTCCGCGTTATTACTCGGTTCCAGCATAGGCTTCCACACGCATTTTGAGTTTTTGTCCCGGACGGAAGGTCACAACACGACGCGCACTGATAGGTATCTCTTCGCCGGTTTTGGGATTGCGACCAGGCCGCTGGTTTTTGTCACGCAGGTCGAAGTTACCGAACCCGGAGAGCTTGACCTGCTCGCCCTGTTCCAAAGCCTCGCGCACATCCTCGAAAAACATTTCGACGAAATCCTTGGCTTCCCGCTTGTTCAAGCCCAATTCAGAGAAGAGGTGTTCGACCATTTCCGCTTTTGTCAGCGCCATTGTTTTCAGTCCCTCAGTACGGCATTGTGAACGCTACGCAACCGCTCCAGCATACCCATAATAATAGTGTCTACTTCGCTGTCGGTTAAAGTGCG
Organism: Gammaproteobacteria bacterium; assembly: GCA_050302415.1. Taxonomy (GTDB): domain Bacteria; phylum Pseudomonadota; class Gammaproteobacteria; order JBNLBB01; family JBNLBB01; genus JBNLBB01. The sequence goes on from JBNLBB010000154.1 coordinate 1,292, forward strand.
GGAAGAATTTTGCAGAGTCAAGCCCAGCGCAACACTTTTCTTGCCAGATTCAACCCCTTTTCCTCTATAAATATCAAATAGTTGCACATCCTGCAACCATTTTGTTTCTGCATCACGCAGGGTGGTGACCAGTTGCTCGACCGGCGTCTTTTCGTCGACCACCACCGCAAGATCTCGTCTGATTGCCGGAAAGCGGGAAATCTCCCGAAACTCCGGCATCCGGCGCCTATCAATGCTTGAAAGCTCCAGTTCGAACAGATATACCGGTTGTCGGCTGTCGAGTGAATCGCTCAGGGAGGGGTGCATCTGCCCAATCCAGCCCACAGTCCCACCATTCCGGACGATACGGGCAGATTGCCCGGGGTGTAGCGCCGGGTGTGAGTCAGCGACAAATCCGTAGTCGCTCGCTTGTGCGGTCAGGGCCAACAAGGCCTCCACATCGCCCTTGATATCGTAGAAATCGACGGGGCGGTTGGCACCATCCCAGGATTGGGCAAGCAGGGGGCCACTGCACGCGCCGGCAATCATCCGCTGCTGGACAACCTTACCGTCACTCCTCCGAAATCGCAGACCCGTCTCAAACAGGCGTACCCGATCCTGTTGGCGTTTTTGATTGTGCAGGACCGTACCCACCAGTCCGGGCCAAAGACTGGTTCGCATGACGGCCATGTCGCTGGAAATGGGATTGGCCAGCGGGATCGGCTCATGTTCCGGATCAAGCAACGACTGGAGACGGGGATCTACGAAACTGTAGGTGATCGCTTCCTGATAGTCCCGATCAATCAGTGCGGTGGCCAGGCGCGATACGCGGATTCCCGATTCACTGTTCGGCTTGATCTCCTGCTCCGCATGGGAGCGGGAGACAGGCAAGTTGTCATACCCGTGGATGCGGGCCAACTCTTCGATCAGGTCCTCTTCCAGGGCTACGTCAAACCGGTAGGCAGGTGAACGGACCGTCCAGCCCTCGCTATTGGCTTCAATCTCCATTCCCAGACGCTGTAGAATCTCAACCACGTCACCATCCGGCAACGCCACGCCGAGCACGCGCGCAATTCTGGCCCGACGCAACTGGATGGTTCGTGTTCCGGGTAGATGGGCTTCGGATTTGGCCTCCACAATGGGGCCGGCTTCCCCACCCGCAATGTCAATCAGCAGCTGGGTCGCCCGCTCTATCGCCCGCAGCTGTCCGGCAGGATCCACACCGCGCTCGAAGCGATGTGATGCATCGGTGTGCAGACCATAGCGGCGAGCCCGGCCGGCAATCGCTTCCGGAGCAAAAAACGCGCTCTCAAAAAAGACAGCGGTCGTCTCATCCCCTACCGCAGTTTCGTCTCCGCCGATGATACCGGCCCTGGCCACCGGTAGATCACCGTCGATGATCAGCAACGTATCGCCATCCAGGGTCACCGTCTCTCCGTTCAGCAGCGCGAGCTTCTCCCCCGCCCGGGACCAGCGGACACCGATATCGGTCTTCAGTTTGGCGAGATCGAAGGCGTGCATCGGCTGCCCGAGCTCCAGCAGTACGTAGTTGGTGATGTCCACCAGCGGCCCCAGGCTTCGCACGCCGCAGCGACGCAGTTTTTCCTGCATCCAGAGCGGTGTTTGCGCCGCGGGATCCAGACCGGTGACCGCCCGCCCGACATATCTGGGGCAGCCCTCCGGTGCAGCCAGCGAAACCGGCAACCGGGAAGTTATGGTTTCACTGACAGCAGCGACAGTCACTTCACTGACCGGCACACGATTGAGCACGCCCACTTCACGCGCAATACCCAGCAACGACAGGCAGTCCCCCCGATTGGGCGTCAGGTCCACTTCAATCAATTGATCGTCGAGCTGGAGTTGCTGGCGCAGATCCTCGCCCACCACCAGGCTGTCAGGCAGGACCAGGATGCCATCGGACTGCTCGGCCAGACCGAGTTCAGATGCAGAGCAGATCATCCCCTGGGATTCGACCCCCCGCAGTTTTGCCCGCTTGATTTTGAGTCCACCCGGCAGCTCGGCACCCACTATCGCCACGGGTACCGTTTGCCCCTGGGCGACATTGGCCGCGCCACAGACGATCTGCAAAAGCTCTCCATTTCCAACGGAAACCCGACAGACGCGCAGTTTATCCGCGTCGGGATGCTGCGCGACAGACTCCACATGGCCGACCACCACACCGGTAAAACCGGGAGCAGCCGCTTCCACGGAATCGACTTCAAGTCCGGCCATGGTCAACTGGGCCACGAGCTGAGCGGTTTCGACCGCCGGATCAACCCACTCGCGCAACCAGGATTCACTGAATTTCATTGTTCCTAACTCCTAAGGGTGGGCACCGGCTCAACGGAACTGCCGCAGAAAACGCAGATCATTTTCAAAAAAGAGCCGCAGGTCGTTCACGCCATAGCGCAGCATGGCGAGGCGTTCGACACCCATGCCGAAGGCGTACCCGGTAAACCGCTCGGAATCGACACCGACAAAGCCGAAGACCTTGGGGTGAACCATGCCGCAGCCCAGCACCTCCAGCCACCCGGTATTGCTGCAGACCCGACATCCCTTGCCGTGACACATGACGCATTCGATGTCCACTTCTGCGGAAGGCTCGGTAAATGGAAAGTACGAAGGGCGGAATCTGACCGCCAGATCTTCCTCGAAAAAGTTGCGCAGGAAATCGTCCAGCACGCCTTTCAGATCGGTGAAGCTGACGCCTTCGTCCACCAGCAGACCCTCCACCTGATGGAACATCGGTGTGTGGGTGACATCGGAATCACAGCGATAGACTCTCCCAGGCGCAATGATGCGCACCGGGGGAGCCTTCTCTTTCATCACCCGAATCTGCACCGGTGAGGTGTGGGTGCGCAGCAGTGTCCGTTCGTCAAAATAGAACGTATCATGCATGGCACGGGCCGGATGGCTCTCGGGTATGTTGAGGGCCTCAAAATTGTGGAAGTCGTCTTCGATCTCCGGCCCCTCTTCCACATCGAAGCCGATCTGGGCAAATAGCTCTTCGATGCGCAGCATGGTTCTGGTCACCGGATGGAGGCCGCCAACGGAAGATGCGCGCCCGGGAAGCGTCACATCCAGCGCATCATCCTTTAGCCGGGATTCCATGGCCACCTGCCCCAACAGGGATTTGCGCGACTCCAGCTCCTGTTGGAGCGCCACTTTGGCTTCGTTGACACGCTTTCCCACTTTGGGCCGTTCTTCCGGGGTGAGTGTACCCAACCCTTTGAGATATTCGGTCAGCTCCCCTTTCTTGCCAAGGTACTGAACGCGCACCTGGTCGAGCGCGGCCAGATCGCCGGCGGTTTTAACCGCGGCGACGGCCCGATCGAGAATTTTGCCGACATCTTCCACGTGGATTTCCTCGTTTGGCAGTCCTATGGCGGGCTGATGGGCCAGCCCGGTCTGGAAAAAAAAGGGAAAGGGCCAAAGCCCTTTCCCTTTCGGTTTTTCACATCACCAACAGGTGCCGGATGCATTTCGCACCGCAACACCAAACAGCTGTCAGTTCAGGTGGGCTTTGGATTTCTCAGCCAGCGCAGCGAAGGCATCCTTGTCGAACACGGCGATATCCGCCAGGACCTTGCGGTCAATTTCGACCTGGGCCTTCTTCAGACCGTTGATAAATCGGCTGTAGGAGATCCCACACTCATTGGCAGCTGCATTGATTCGCGCAATCCAGAGGCTGCGGAACTGGCGTTTGCGTTGACGGCGGTCACGGTAGGCATATTGGCCGGCCTTGATCACCGCCTGTTTCGCAACGCGATAGATTTTGCGTCGCGCGCCATAATAGCCCTTAGCCTTTTTCAGCACTTTTTTGTGCCGGGCGTGAGCAGTAACCCCTCTTTTAACTCTAGGCATGGTGGTTACTCCTCAATCAGCTGTATGGCAGCAGGCGTGAAATCGAACGCACGTCGCAGGCAGCAATTTCTGCCGGCGAACGCAGGTGACGTTTCCGCTTGGTCGGTTTCTTGGTCAGAATATGGCGGCGGTGGGATTGTCCACGCTTGAAGCCACCACCCGCCTTGGCACGGAACCGTTTGGCCGCGCCGCGGTTGGATTTGATTTTAGGCATTGCTAAAACTCCGCATTACATATTGATAATCAGGCGTCACGCAGCACCGGGGTGCATTTGTTCCGGTCAATGACCGAAGCGCGAAACCTACGCTTTTTTCTTGGGAACCATCAGCATCACCATCTGCCGACCTTCCATCTTCGGCATTTGCTCGACGGTGCCGTACTCGGTCAGATCCGCCTCGATTCGCTCGAGGAGTTTCAATCCGAGTTCCCTGTGGGCCATCTCACGTCCGCGAAAGCGCAACGTGACCTTTGCCCGGTCCCCATCACTAAGGAAACGCACCAGGTTGCGTAGCTTGACCTGGTAGTCCCCTTCTCCTGTCCCTGGACGAAACTTGATCTCCTTAACCTGTACCTGCTTCTGCTTTTTCTTCGCAGCGTGCTGTTTCTTGCTCAGTTCGAATTTGAACTTGCCGTAGTCCATGATTCGGCAGACCGGTGGATCGGCCTGATCCGCGACCATTACCAGGTCGAGATCGGCCTCTTCCGCCATTGCTAGAGCCTCTTCGATTGGCAGAATACCGACCTGCTCACCCTCTTCGCCAACCACGCGCACCTTCGGTGCCGTTATGTCCTCGTTGATCAGGGTTTCGTCCTGATCGTTTGCTCTTTTTAAAGCGATGCTCTAGTCCTCCAAAAAGACACGGCCGCGGCTCGCGACCTCATTGGCGAGCAGGTCAGCAAACTCCTGTGGAGTCATACTGCCCAGATCTTCGCCACTCCGCGTGCGCACGGCCAGGGTACGGCTTTCCACCTCCCGATCACCTACCACCAGCAGGTACGGGACACGCTGTAACGTGTGCTCGCGGATTTTAAAGCCGATTTTTTCGTTTCTCAAGTCCGCATTGACCCGAAAACCCTGGTTTCTCAATAGTTTTTCAGTTTCCAGTACAAATTCGTTCTGCCGGTCGGTGATATTGAGCACCACAGCCTGTACCGGGGAGAGCCACAGCGGGAACGCCGCCGCATAGTGCTCGATCAGTATTCCAATAAACCGCTC
>JBNLBB010000155.1:0-6326 GCA_050302415.1 Gammaproteobacteria bacterium
ATCTCGTCGAACGGATTCATCGACATCTTCACGTTCGCCGTCTCCACACCACTGCGGTCCGGCTTCACGCGAATCTTCACGTTGTAATCCACCACTCGTTTGACTGCTACGAGAACTTTCATTGCTTCCCCGCTGTTCAGCTGGTTGGAAATGAGGACGGGTTGATCCGTCCGCCATCTGCTGAGGTTGCCCTCCGGGAGTTACCCGTTCTTGTCTGCTCGGCCCTGTTAACTTGTTGTTCGGCCGATAGTTATTAGCCCATGCAGGTCCATGGACCGTTTGACGCACAGGAGGGCCCTAGTATAATGACGTTTACGTAAACGTCAACCAGGCCAATTCCTGATGGAAATGGCCAACGCGCGATGCGTGACGCACGATGCGTAAATGCGGCATAGTCGGCGACCGGGTATGCAAGACCGCAGCGTCAGGATAATACCTGCGGTCGGGGTGGAAGAATGTCCGCCAAATGACAGCTTCATCCAGTAACAAACGCCTAAGGTAACGCCAGTTGTGGCGGCAGGCGTCCTAGAGAGTACAACGGGGGGACAGGTGGAACGCGAATCGATGCCGTTTGATGTGGTGGTGGTGGGGGCCGGCCCGGCCGGACTGAGTGCCGCCATCCGACTTGCCCAGCTGGCGCAGGCTGCCGAAACCGAGCTCAGTATCTGCGTGGTGGAGAAGGGCTCGGAGGTGGGCGCGCACATCCTCTCCGGCGCAGTGATCGAACCACGCGCGCTCAACGAACTGATCCCCGACTGGAAAGAACAGGGCGCCCCGCTGGATACAGCAGTCACCACCGATGAAGTCTACTTTTTCCGCGGTCCCGAAAGCGGCACCAAGGTACCCAATGCCTTCGTCCCCAAGACCATGCACAACAGCGGCAACTACGTGGTCAGCCTGGGCAATGTCTGCCGCTGGCTGGCCGAGCAGGCAGAGGCACTGGGGGTGGAGATCTTCCCGGGCTTTGCCGCCGCGGACGTGCTCTACGACGACAACGGCGCGGTGCGTGGCATCGTGACCGGCGACATGGGGATCGGGTCGGACGGAGAACCCAAGGATGGCTTCGAGCCCGGCATGGAACTGCTGGGCAAGTACGTGCTGTTTGCCGAGGGGTGCCGCGGGCACCTGGGCAAACAGCTGCAAGCCAAATACGACCTTGCCGCCAATGCCGGAACGCAACACTACGGCATCGGGCTCAAGGAGCTGTGGGACGTTGATGCGGCCAAGTCCAAACCGGGTCTGGTGGTCCATGGCGCCGGCTGGCCGCTGACCGAGTCGGGGGCATCGGGCGGATTTTTTCTCTACCACCTGAATGACAACCAGGTGGTGGTCGGCCTGATTGTGGACCTCAACTACAGCAACCCGCACATGAGCCCCTTCGAGGAGTTTCAGCGCTTCAAACAGCATCCGGTGATCCGCCGGCATCTGGAAGGCGGCAAGCGGGTCTGTTACGGGGCGCGTGCCATCGCCAAGGGCGGTTTCTACGCGTTGCCGAAAATGAGTTTCCCGGGTGGTCTGCTGCTTGGCTGCGATGCCGGTACGCTCAACTTCGCCAAGATCAAGGGCACCCACACCGCCATGAAGTCGGGCATGGTGGCCGCGGAGACGGTGTTTGAGGCATTGCAGTCCGGCGACGAAGGCGGCAGCGACCTGACCGCGTTCGCCGACCGGTTCCAGCAGAGCTGGGCCTACCAGGAGCTGCATGCCAGCCGTAATTTCGGTCCGGCGCTGCATAAGTGGGGCCCCTATCTGGGCGGTGCGTTCAACTACCTCGACCAGAATTTTTTCGGTGGCAAGCTGCCGGTATCGCTGAGTGACGGCACGCCGGACCACGCCACTCTGAAGCCCGCAGCGGAGTGCAAACCGATCAGCTACCCCAAGCCTGATGGCGTGATCAGTTTCGACCGGCTCTCGTCCGTCTTCGTCTCCAACACGGCGCATGAAGAGGACCAGCCGGTCCATCTGCAACTGAAAGACACGGCGCTTCCGATCAACGACAACCTGCCGCGGTTCGATGCGCCGGAGCAGCGGTACTGCCCGGCCGGTGTCTATGAGATTCTGCGCGAGGACGACGGCAGCAACCCGCGCTTGCAGATCAATGCCGCCAACTGTCTGCACTGCAAGACCTGCGACATCAAGGATCCGAACCAGAACATCAACTGGGTCACCCCCGAAGGGGGCGGTGGACCCAACTATCCCAACATGTAAAGGCCTGGAGGGCGAGGCGCGATGCCGATCTATCAAGCACCCGTACGCGACATGCAGTTCATCTACCACGAGCTGCTGGAGGCAGGAAAAATCCTGCAGCAACTTCCCGGCTTCGAGGAGGCGAGCGACGATGTGGTGGACGCCATCCTGGAGGAGGGCGGCAAGTTCTGCAGTGAGGTGCTCCAGCCGCTGAACCAGAGTGGCGACGAGGCAGGCTGCCGCTTTGATGCCGGCACGGTCACCACACCAACGGGTTTTCCCGAAGCCTATCGCGCCTACGTGGAGAATGGCTGGCCGTCACTCGCCTGTGATCCGGACTATGGTGGCCAGGGGCTGCCCGAGACCCTCAGCTTTCTGATGGAGGAGATGCTGTGCGCGGCCAATGTCTCCTTCAGCCTCTACCCCGGTTTGACCCGAGGTGCGATCACTGCCCTCAGCGCCCACGCCAGCGATGAACTGAAGCAGGCCTACCTGCCGAATATGGTGGAGGGCGTGTGGACCGGCACCATGTGCCTCACCGAACCGCACTCCGGTACCGATCTCGGCCTGCTGCGCACCAAGGCTGAACCCGCGGCCGACGGCAGCTATCGCATCACCGGCACCAAGATTTTCATCACCGGCGGCGAGCAGGATCTCACCGACAACATCATTCACCTGGTACTGGCACGGCTTCCCGATGCGCCCCCCGGCGTGCGTGGTATCAGCCTGTTTCTGGTACCCAAGTTTCTGCTGAAGGAGGATGGCACGCCCGGCGAGCGCAACGGCGCCGCGTGCGGCTCCATTGAGCACAAGATGGGGATCAAGGGCTCGGCCACCTGTGTCATGAATTTCGACGACGCCGTGGGCTACCTGGTTGGACCGCCCAACCAGGGACTCGCCTGCATGTTCACCATGATGAACGCCGAACGTCTGGCGATCGGCATGCAGGGCCTCGGCCTGGCCGACGTGGCCTACCAGAACGCAGTGCAGTATGCGCGCGACCGGGTGCAGGGGCGGGCGCTGTCGGGGGCGCAGCAGCCGGAGAAGGCGGCCGATCCGATTCTGGTGCACGGCGATGTGCGGCGCATGCTGCTCACCTCGCGCGCCTACATTGAAGGGGCCCGCGCCCTGGCCGTGTGGACCGCCACCCAGATCGACGTGGCCAAACACCATCCGGACGCCGAAGCCCGGGAGACGGCAGACGATTACGTGGCGCTGCTCACGCCGGTGATCAAGGCCTTTCTCAGCGACATGGGTTCCGAGGTGAGCAATCTCTGCCTGCAGGTGCTGGGTGGGCACGGCTACATTCGCGAGTGGGGTATGGAGCAGTTTGTGCGCGATGCGCGCATTGCACAGATCTACGAGGGGACCAACGGGGTGCAGGCCATGGATCTGGTGCGGCGCAAGCTTTTCATCAATGACGGCCGATTGCCGGTCCGCTTTTTCCGGCTGATGGGCGAATCGCTGCAGGCCATGCAGAACAGCGGTGCGATGGCGGAGTTTATCCAGCCCTGTGCCCTGGCGGTAAAACGGCTGGCGGAAACCACGGTCTGGCTGATGGAGGCGACCAAGTCGGACCGGGAGATTCTCGGCTCGGCGGCCGTGGACTACCTGCGCCTGTTTGCGCTCACCACGCTCTCCTGGTTCTGGGTGCGGATGGCGGAGAAGGCCCTGGCGCACGGGGATGACAGCAGCGGTTTCTACCGCAGCAAACTGGCCACCGCCCGGTTCTACCTGCAGCGCCTGCTGCCCCAGACACTGGCGCTGGAAGCCTCCATCAAGGCGGGCAGCCAGTCGCTGTTCGACCTGGCGGACGAAGCGTTCTGATGGGCGGGGAACAGACAGTGCCGACGGTCGGCAGCGAGTTTCTCGCCTCGGCACCGTTTGTCGACAGTGACGATCCGGGGATTGTCGCGTTCGCCAAGCGGCATGTATCGGGTGAAAGTCAGCGCGAGCGGGCAGTCAGTCTCTACTATGCGGTGCGCGACGGGGTGGCCTACGATCCCTATTTCGTGGGACGCAACCCCGATTACTACCGCGCCAGTGCGTGTCTGAATGCCGGCAAAGGATTCTGCATTCCGAAAGCCGCGCTGCTGGCAGCCTGCTACCGCGCCGTGGGCATTCCGGCCCGGGTGGGTTATGCCGATGTGCAGAACCACCTCTCAACACCGCGCCTGGCTGAACTGGTGGGTGGCAACACCTATCGCTGGCACAGCTACACGGACGCTTACATCGATGGTCACTGGGTGAAGTCCACACCGGCCTTCGATGCCGCGCTCTGCGAGCGTCTGGGGGTGCACACCCTGGAGTTCGACGGCGTGGAGGATTCCCTGTTTCAGGAGTACAACCTGGCGGGTGACCGGCACATGGAGTACGTCAACGAACGCGGCACCTTTGCCGATGTGCCCTACGAATCCATTGTCTCGGACTTTATCCAGTACCACCCGAAATGGGTCGGAGACCGCGGCGACTGAAGCCGGCTCTGCCTATTTCGCGGTAAAGAGCACGCAGCCGAATTCTTCCCGGGTCAGAAACTGCGCCAGTTCGTCGTCAATCCGCGCCACGGCGCGTATCGGATTGGCTTTCATCTGCTCGATGCGTTCGCACACACCGAAGCCGTCACGCTCATCGTCGGTCTGCAGAGCCGGGTTGGATTCAAAGCGCCAGTCGGCGCACTCACGGCAAAAGCCACTCATGGGGTTCCCCTCGTTCGCTGTTATTGTATGACTGCGGCATCCTAACCCGACCGCCCGTGTGTGAAAACCCGGAGGATGAGTGGCGCAATTCGCGAAGCTGTTTGACGAACCGCTGGCCATCGTGGACCTGGAGACCACGGGGGGCAACGCCGCGCGGGACCGGATTACCGAGATCTCCATTATTGCGGTCGACGGCGGCCGACTGACCGGGCGCTGGTCGACACTCGTCAACCCGGGTGTCCGCATCCCTTATGTGATCCAGAAACTGACCGGCATCGATGATGCGATGGTGCGCGAGGCGCCGCCATTCCCCGACCTGGTGGAAGAGGTCTGGTCGCGGCTGGCGGGGCGCTGGTTCCTGGCGCACAACGTACGCTTTGACTATGGATTCCTGCGCACGGCGTTTGCCGGCTGTGATCGTGAATTCTCGCTTCGCCAGCTGTGCACCGCCAAACTCTCGCGCCGTCTCTTTCCGGCCTACCGGCGCCACAATCTCGATTCGCTGATCGAGCGCCACGGCCTACAGTGCGATGCCCGCCATCGCGCCACCGGCGATACGGAGGTGCTCTGGCAATGGCTGGACGGCATCGTGCGCACGCTCGACGCAGCCGTCGTGGACGACGCGGTGGCGGGCGTGATGAAACGGCCCTCGCTGCCTCTGCATCTGGACGAACAGCTGCTTGATGATCTGCCGCAGCGACCCGGCGTCTACCGCTTTCTGGACGAGCGTGGCGCGCCGCTCTACATCGGCAAGAGCCGCAACCTGCGCTCGCGTGTCATGGACCACTTTGCTGCGGCGGCGGGCCACGGGCGCGAACAGCGCATGGCTGCCATGGTGCGCCAGGTGACCTGGACCGAAACCCGCACCGAGCTGGAGGCGCTGCTGCTGGAAGCGGCGCAGATCAAGCAAGAGCTGCCGCTCTTCAACCGGCGTTTGCGTCGGAGCAATGAACTCTGCAGTTGGCAGTGGCGGGGCCTGGAGCGGGCGCCTGCCCTGGTCGCGCTGGATCCTTCCCTGCTGAGCGGCGATCACGAACTGCTGGGCCTGTTCCGCACCCGACGGCAGGCGCGCGAATCCCTGCGCGGACTGGTGAAGGAGGCGGGTCTCTGCCTGAAGCTGAGCGGTTTGGAAAAGGGTGCCGGGGTCTGCTCAGCCTACCAGTTGAAGCGCTGCGCGGGTGCCTGTGCCGGTGAGGAGTCGGCCGCCGCGCACGGTCTGCGCCTCTACACGGCGCTGTCGCGGCTGGAGCGTCTCACCTGGCCATGGGCGGGCGCCATCGGCCTGCTGGAGACGACGGCGCGCGGTGCGGAAATCGTGCACGTCATCGACCGCTGGTGTTACCTGGGTTCGGCGGCGGACGAGGAAGAGATGCAGCGGATGCTGGATAACCGGCCCGAGTTTTTGGACCTCGATCACTACCGCATTCTTCACAAGGCCGTGAC
>JBNLBB010000156.1:0-6276 GCA_050302415.1 Gammaproteobacteria bacterium
CCGCCGGCACGCTGAACCAGAAACTCGCCTTCAGCACTTCGCGCCGCCCCACGCCGCAGGCGGCGAGCACCGCCATCTCGTTGTCCTGGTAGAGGCGGCCGAAGGTGAGCAGCAACGCCACGAAGCACATGGCCGGCAGCAGCAGCACCAGGTTGCCGGCGGTCTTCAGCCCGAGCAGCAGAAAGACGTAATCGGCCGGCAGGTCCCCGGCCGCGGCATCGGCCAGCAGCCCGATCAGCCGGTTGGAGACGTAGAACAGCAGGAACACCCCGGTGATGCCCACGAAGGCCTTCAGGGTTTCGCTCACGATGTATCGGGTCAGGATCGCGCCCATGCGTCGGTTATTCGTTGGCTGCCTGCGTCGGCTGCGGGCAGATTTCTGCACCGCCGCCGATTTTGTTTACACTCTCACCTGGTCCAGAATCGCGCCCCGGGGCGCGAACGAACCGTAGCTTAGCCAGTCCATCCACCCAACACCAACGGAAAACGTCATGGATTTCAGCGTCAAGAGTGGCAATCCCCATAAACAGCGCACCGCCTGTGTGGTGGTCGGTGTCTTCGAGTCGCGACGGCTCTCTCCGGCCGCCGAAGATGTGGACAAGGCCTCCAACGGCTATTTGGCCAACATCGTGCGGCGCGGGGACATGGAAGGCAAACTGGGGCAGACCCTGCTGCTGCACAGCGTGACCGGCACCCTGTGCGACCGCGTGCTGATGGTGGGCTGCGGCAAGGAGCGGGAGTTCGGCCCCAAGCAGTACCGCCAGGCGGTGAGCGCCGCCTGCAACACCCTCAACCAGACCGGTGCCATGGAGGCGGTGAGTTACCTCACCGATCTGCATGTGAAGGGCCATGAGCTGCACTGGAAGATCCGGCAGGCGGTGGAGGTGACCGAAAGCAATCTCTACCGCTTCGACCAGCTCAAAAGCAAACGCGACACCGAGCGGCGCCCGCTGCGCAAACTGATTTTCAGCGTCCCCAGCCGACGCGAACTGACCGAGGGCGAGCGCGCCATTGCCGAGGGCCAGGCGATCTGTGCCGGAATGACCCTCAGCAAGGACCTGGGCAACCTGCCGGGCAACCTCTGCACGCCCAGCTACCTGGCCAACCAAGCCAAGGAGCTGGCCAAGGGACAAAAGCAGCTCAAGGTCTCGGTGCTCGAAGAGGCCGACATGAAAAAGCTGCAGATGGGGGCGCTGCTCTCCGTCACCCGTGGCAGCCGCCAGCCGCCCAAGCTGATCAGCCTGGAGTACAACGGCGCGGGTAACGACAGCAAACCGGTGGTGCTGGTGGGCAAGGGCATCACCTTCGATTCGGGCGGCATCAGCCTCAAGCCGGGGGCCGCCATGGACGAGATGAAGTACGACATGTGCGGTGCCGCCACGGTGCTGGGCGTGCTCAAGGCGGTGATGGAACTGAAGCTGCCCATGAACGTGGTCGGGGTCATTCCCACCTGTGAAAACCTGCCCGACGGCGATGCGAGCAAACCGGGCGACATCGTCACCAGCATGTCTGGGCAGACCATCGAGATCCTCAATACCGACGCTGAGGGCCGGTTGATTCTCTGCGACGCGCTCACCTACGCCAAGAAGTTCAACCCTAACGTGGTGATCGACATCGCCACCCTCACCGGGGCCTGCATCATTGCGCTCGGCAACCAGGCCTCGGGCCTGCTCAGCAACCACAGCCCGCTGGCCCACGACCTGCTCAACGCCGGCCGTGAAGCCAACGACCGCGCCTGGGAGCTGCCGCTGTGGGACGAGTACCAGGAGCAGCTGAAATCCAACTTTGCCGACATGGCCAACATTGGCGGCAAGGGCGCGGGCACCATCACCGCCGCCTGTTTCCTCGCCCGCTTCACCAAGAAATACCACTGGGCGCACCTGGACATCGCCGGCACCGCCTGGAACTCCGGCGACAAAAAGGGCGCCACCGGCCGGCCGGTACCCCTGCTGGTGCAGTACCTGCTGGACCAGGCACCGCGCCGGGCGACGCGCAAGAAAACGGCATGAGGGTCGACTTCTACCTGCTGCAGGCGGGCGGTGATCAGGCCCGCCTGCAGACCGCCTGCAAACTCTGCTCCAAGGCCTACGATCAGGGCCAGCGGGTCCACGTCCAGACCGCCGACATGGCCCAGGCCCAGCGCCTGGATGAGCTGCTCTGGACCTTCGCGGACCAGAGCTTCATTCCCCATGGATTGAGCGGTACACCGGAAGGTGACGGCGCGCCCATAACCATCGGGCCGACCCATGCAGAAGCGGAACTGTTGATCAACCTGGGCGATGGACTCCCTGAGGCACCGCAGGCGTACGAGCGGATTCTGGAGATTGTGGGGAGTGATGATCCGGGCAAACAGCAGGCTCGGGAACGCTACCGCCGTTACCGCGACGAGCTGTCCGCCGAACTCCACACCCACGAACTGACGGGCTGAACCCGGACCCGCTCCGGCCATCGAACTGCACATGGAACCTCTGCGCCCGATAACCGTTACCCCGCGAGACAGCCTGGTCTGGCTCCGCGAATCGGCGATACTGGCGCGCCGCAAGCTGGTGAGCGCCGGCCTGCTGACCGTGACCTACGCCGCGCTCACCCTGTTCACCACCTCTGACTCCATCCTCTCGGTGCTGCTGGGTGCGCTGCTCTGCCAGCTCTACCTCACCGGCATGATGCTGGTGGCCGAAGCGGCCGACCACAGTCGCAGCGTGCACGAGATGCCCATTGGTCGCGCCATTCGCGAAGTGGCCGGGTTTTCCATTCTGCTCAGCGTGGCGGCTGCGCTGATCGTCCTGACTGTGGCAGTGGTCTTCCAGCCGGTGATCGAGTCCACCGCTGAAAGCGTGGCGCAAGTCGTGAGTCACGAGCCGCCGTGGCTGCTGGCACTGCTGCTCACCCCGGCCCTCATCGCGCTCTCTGTGTTCGGGGTCGGGATAGCCTGGCTCCACCAGTGGTTTGTCTATCCGCTGCTGGTACACCACGAGCTGCGGCTCAAGGAGGCGATGCGTCTGGCTCTGCGTGCCCAGGCACTCAACACCATTCCATTTGCCCTGGTGGTGGTGGTGCCCATCCTGCTGCTCAACGGGTTGATGATCATTTGGGAGAACGCCGCACTCCTGCTGCTGCCGGTGCTGCCCATCGCCGGAGCGCTCATGTATGTGAGTTATCGCCATGTCTTTCTGGGTCGGCGGGACAACGCGCCAGTCCGCGTGCGCACTGCCGTCGGCGCCGCCCAACCTACTGCCTGAGGAGATCTCAGCACTGAGCCCATGCGTGCCATCGGCGTGTCCGGTTCAAGGGTTCAACTGATCCAGACCAACTCAAACCCGCCAAGCGTCGGTATAATGGCCGCTTTTCGGCCAATCCCCGCGACAACGAGACCATGAGCGACAAACGCGTCTACATCTACGACAGCACCCTGCGCGACGGCGCCCAGACCCAGGGCGTGGACTTCAGCGCCACCGACAAGAACGTGATTGCCGACGAGCTCGACCGGATTGGCTTTGACTACATCGAGGGTGGCTGGCCCGGCGCCAACCCCACCGATGACGCCTTCTTCGCCGCCCCGCCGCGCTTCACCCGCGCCCGGCTGGCGGCCTTCGGCATGACCCGGCGCCCCAACAGCGACGTGGCCACCGATCCAGGCCTGAATGCGGTACTCAACACCCCGGCCACCGTCGCCACCCTGGTGGGCAAGACCTGGGACTTCCACGTCAAGGTAGCGCTGGCCATCGACCCGGCCGAAAACATCGCCATGATCCGCGACAGCGTCGTCTACGCGAAGGCCAAGGTGGACGAGGTGATGTTCGACGCCGAGCACTTCTTCGACGGCTTCAAATCCGATCCGGCCTACGCCACCGCCTGCGTCAAGGCAGCCTACGAGGCGGGCGCGCGCTGGGTGGTGCTCTGCGACACCAACGGCGGCACCCTGCCCCATGAAATCGAAACCATCATTGCCAAGGTGACCGAAGCGGTTCCCGGCACTCATCTGGGCATCCACTGTCACAACGACACGGGCAATGCCGTGGCCAACAGCCTGGCTGCCGTGCGCGGAGGGGTGCGCCAGGTGCAGGGCACCCTCAACGGACTGGGCGAACGCTGCGGCAACGCCAACCTGATCACCATCATCCCCTCCCTGGTGCTGAAGATGGGGTACGAGACCGGCATCAGCGCCAGCGACATGACGCGCCTCACCCACGTCTCGCGCACCCTGGATGAACGGCTCAACCGGGCCCCCACCCGCAGCGCGCCCTACGTGGGTGAATCGGCCTTTGCGCACAAGGGCGGGCTGCATGTCTCGGCGGTGGAAAAGGATCCTAAGTGCTACGAGCACGTGGCCCCGGAGCTGGTCGGCAACCGCCGCCACATCGTGGTCTCCGACCAGTCGGGGCGCTCCAACATCCTGGCCCGCTTCCGCGAAATCGGCCTGGATGTGGATCCGCGCGACCCCAAGGTGACCGAACTGGTGGACACGGTGAAGGAGCGCGAATACGACGGCTACGCCTATGACGGCGCCGAGGCGAGCTTCGAGATTCTTGCCCACCGCATCCTGCGCGACATTCCGGAGTACTACCGGCTGTCGAGCTTCCGCGTCATCGACGAGCGGCGCTGGAATGCCCAGGGCGACCTCATCACCCTCTCCGAGGCGACCGTGAAACTGGAAGTGAACGGCGTACCGCACATGACCGTCGCCGAGGGCAACGGTCCGGTGAATGCGCTCGACTCCGCCCTGCGCAAGGTGCTGGTCCGCACCTACCCACAGCTGCAGGGCATCCGTCTCATCGACTACAAGGTGCGCATCCTCACCCCGAGCGACGGCACCCGCGCCGTGACCCGGGTCATGATCGAGAGCGCCGACGAGCACGGCAACCACTGGTCCACGGTGGGCGTCTCCACCAACGTCATCGACGCCTCCTACAACGCGCTCAACGACAGCATCACCTACAAGCTCTACCGGGACGGCGTCGGCGTGACCGAGCCCGTCGAACCGGTCACTGTCGAAGCCTGACCCGCTCCGCGACCCGAACCCCGCCGCGCACCGCCATTGGGAGCGGCGTGCGGATTTGCCCTATAATCCGGCGCTTTGACGCAGCCGATCAGACAATCACCCGGTGACCATGGACAAGACCTACTCCCCACAAGACATCGAACAGCGCTGGTACCAGACCTGGGAAGCGGACGGCCACTTCGAGCCATCCGGAAGCGGCGACCCCTACTGCATCATGATCCCGCCGCCCAATGTCACCGGCACCCTGCACATGGGTCACGGCTTCAACAACACCATCATGGACGGGCTGATCCGCTACCACCGCATGTGCGGCCACAACACCCTGTGGCAGCCGGGCACCGACCATGCCGGGATCGCCACCCAGATGGTGGTGGAGCGCCAGCTCAACGCGCAGAACAAGACCCGCCACGACCTGGGCCGCGACAAGTTCATCGAACGCGTCTGGGAGTGGAAGGCCGAATCGGGCGGCAACATCACCCGCCAGCTGCGCCGCCTGGGCGCCTCCCTGGACTGGAAACACGAACGCTTCACCATGGACGACGGCCTCTCGGCCGCCGTGCGCGAAGTCGTCATCCGCCTCTACGACGACGGCCTGATCTACCGCGGCCAGCGACTGGTGAACTGGGACCCGGTGCTGCACACCGCCGTCTCCGACCTGGAGGTGATCTCCGCCGAAGAGAGCGGCCACATGTGGCACATCCGCTACCCGCGCTGTGACGGCAAGGGGCACGTGATTGTCGCCACCACGCGCCCCGAGACCATGCTCGGCGATACCGCCGTGGCGGTGAACCCGGAAGATGAGCGGTACCAGGACCTGGTGGGCCAGGAGGTGGAACTGCCCCTCACCGGCCGCCGCATCAAGGTGATTGCCGATGACTACGTGGACCGGGAATTCGGCACCGGTTGCGTGAAGATCACCCCGGCCCATGACTTCAACGACTACGCCGTGGGCCAGCGCCACAACCTGGAGCTGATCAACATCTTCACCGTCGATGCCAGCATCAACGACAGCGCTCCGGAAAAGTATCGCGGCATGGACCGCTACGACGCACGCAAGGCGATCGTGGCCGACCTGGAAGCCGCCGGCCTGATCGAGAAGATCGACCCGCACAAACTGATGGTGCCGCGCGGCGACCGCAGCCACGCCGTCATCGAGCCCTTCCTCACCGACCAGTGGTTCGTGGACCTCACCCGCGACAAGCAGGAGGACGGACGTCCCGGCGGTCTCAGCGCCATCACCAAACCGGCGCTCGACAAGGTCGCTGACGGCTCCATCC
>JBNLBB010000157.1:0-6273 GCA_050302415.1 Gammaproteobacteria bacterium
GCCAGCAGCGTCTTGCCCACGCCGGGCACATCCTCGATCAGCAGATGGCCCCGCGCCAGCAGGCAGGCAAGGCTGAGGCGGATGGCCTGTTCCTTGCCGACCACGACTTTGGATACCTGCTTGATGATGGCGTTGAAATCCATGGTCACTCACTTGTTGCGGTTGCCTGTATGACCGTGGCATGCAGGCTTTGCTCCATGCTTCTGTATAATGGCTCGCGCCGCGCTTGTCGAGGCGGTTTCATTCCGTTGGCAGCTCAGTTCCCATGGTGATATTTCCACGCAAATTCGAGGTGATTGTGATCGGTGGTGGTCACGCCGGTACCGAGGCGGCGCTGGCTGCTGCGCGTATGGGTGCCGATACCCTGCTGCTGACCCACAACATCGAGACCCTGGGACAGATGAGTTGCAATCCGGCCATTGGGGGTATCGGCAAGGGTCACCTGGTCAAGGAGGTGGACGCCCTGGGCGGGTTCATGGCCTGCGGCGCGGATTTGGCCGGTATCCAGTTCAGAACCCTCAACGCACGCAAGGGTCCGGCGGTACGCGCCACCCGTGCCCAGGCCGACCGGGTGCTCTACCGAAACGCCGCACGCTTTGCACTGGAAAACCAACCCAACCTGACGCTGTTCCAGCAGGCTGCCGACGATCTGCTGCTCGAGGGTGACCGGGTGTGTGGGGTGGTCACCCAGGCCGGTATCCGGTTCGACGCTGATGCGGTGGTGCTGACCACCGGTACCTTTCTGGCCGGGCGCATCCATGTCGGCCTGCAGAACTATGAGGGCGGGCGTGCGGGAGATCCGCCGGCCCGTCGTCTGGCTGAGCGTCTGCGTGAACTGATGCCGCGGGTTGCCCGGCTCAAGACCGGAACGCCGCCGCGCCTGGACGGCAGGAGCATTGACTGGTCGCAGCTGCAGGAGCAGCCGGGTGATGATCCCGCACCGGTGTTCTCCTTTCTCGGCAACCGGGCGCAGCACCCGCGCCAGGTGAGCTGCCATATCACGCGGACCACCGGCCGGACCCACGACATCATCCGCGGGGGACTCGACCGCTCACCCATGTACACGGGGGTCATCGAGGGGGTGGGCCCGCGCTACTGTCCCTCCATCGAGGACAAGGTAATGCGGTTTGCCGACAAGGAGTCGCACCAGATATTCCTGGAACCCGAGGGGCTCGAGACCCACGAAATCTATCCTAACGGCATCTCCACCAGTCTGCCCTTCGACGTGCAGTTGGCGCTGGTTCAGAGCATGCCGGGCCTGGAGCGGGCGCACATCCTGCGCCCGGGTTACGCCATCGAGTACGATTTTTTCGATCCGCGTGACCTCAGACCAAGTTTCGAAACCAAATCGGTCACCCGGCTGTTTTTCGCGGGCCAGATCAACGGGACCACCGGTTACGAAGAGGCGGCAGCCCAGGGGCTGTTTGCCGGTGCCAACGCCGTGCTTGCCGTGCGTGGCGCCCAGCCCTGGTTGCTGCAACGAGACGAAGCCTATCTGGGTGTGCTGGTCGACGATCTGATCACACGCGGTACCGCGGAACCCTATCGCATGTTCACCAGCCGGGCCGAATACCGCCTGCTGCTGCGTGAAGACAACGCCGATCTGCGCCTCACACCCGTGGGCAGGCGCCTGGGTCTGGTGGACGACCGGCGCTGGGCGGCTTTCGAAGCCAAGCGCGAGGCGATTGAACGGGAACGCCATCGTCTGCGGACCACCTGGATGCGACCGGCGACCATGTCAGAGGAGAGACAGCGGGAGCTGTTTGGACAGGTACTGAGCCGCGAACAGACACTCGATGAACTGTTGCGCCGTCCCGAAGTGACCTATGCCGCACTTGCCACCGAACCCTCCCTGGGTCCCTGGATCGACGACGAGCAGGTGACCGACCAGGTGGAGGTACAGGTGAAATATGCCGGGTACATCGACCGCCAGCAGACCGACATCGAACGGACCCGGCGCTACGAAACCACGGAGCTGCCGGCGGATATCGATTATGCCGCGGTCCGTGGCCTCTCCAACGAAGTGCGCCAGAAGCTCCAGCAGACCCGACCCGCCACCATTGGCCAGGCCGGGCGGATCCCGGGGGTCACCCCGGCAGCCATTTCGCTGTTGCTGGTGCATCTGAAGAAGCGCGACTACCAGCGCCAGAGTGCCTGAGGGTGTCGGACCCGCTCAAGGATGCGCTAAACAAGGGGCTGGAGGCACTGGGTCTGGCGTTGGAGGTGGACACCCGGGAGCGCCTGATTCGATTTGTCCGCCTCATCGAACGCTGGAACAAGGTCTACAACCTGACCGCGGTGCGCGACCCGCTGGAGATGGTCAGCCGCCACCTGCTGGACAGTCTCGCGCTGTTGCCGCACCTGCCAGCGGGCCGTGTGCTGGACCTGGGAACCGGTGCCGGGTTGCCCGGCATTCCCTTGGCCCTGGCCAGACCCGGCCAGGAGTTTGTACTCCTGGACGCAGTGGCCAAGAAGATCCGCTTCTGCACCCAGGCTGCCATTGAGCTGGGACTGGATCAGGTGAAGGCGGTACATGGTCGGGTGGAGCAGTATCAGCCGGATCCACCCATCGAGGTGGTCATCACCCGCGCCTTCGCCGATCTGGGTGCCACCCTGGCGTTGGTCCGCCCCATCCTGGCGGGCGGAGGGCAGTTGCTCGCACTCAAGGGACAGCTGCCGGAGGCCCGAGAACTGCCGGAAGGAGCCCGGGTGGTCCCCCTTCAGGTGCCCGGTACCGATGCGTCGCGCTGTGTCGTGGCGGTCGAAATCGCCCCGCTCTGAATCCCCACGCAGTCGATACCCTCTTTCCCGCCGATTCTGGTATTCTCGACCGTCCCCGCGGCTGGCAGCCGCCTGTTCAATGCATCGGATCCTCGGACACATGGCACGCATCATTGCTGTGGCAAACCAGAAAGGTGGGGTTGGCAAGACCACCACCAGCATCAATCTGGCGGCATCACTCGCCGCGATGAAGCGTCGTGTGCTGCTCGTGGACATGGATCCGCAGGGCAACGCCACTATGGGCAGCGGCGTGGACAAGCACCAGTCCGAGCGTACTGCCTACCACGTGCTGATGGGCGAATCGGCAGTCAACGATGTGGCCGTACCGGCCCCCGATACCGGATTCAAGCTGATCCCTTCCAATGCCGATCTCACCGCCGCCGAAGTGGAACTGATGAACGCCATCGCCCGCGAACAGCGATTGCAGCGAGAATTGGCGAAAGTCCGCGGTGATTACGACTACGTGGTAATTGATTGCCCGCCGTCGCTGAACATGCTGACGCTCAACGCCCTGGTGGCGGCCGATGGAGTGATTGTGCCGATCCAGTGCGAATACTTCGCCCTGGAAGGACTGTCGGCGCTGCTCGATTCGGTGGGCCAGATTCAGGAGATGATCAATCCCCAGCTCCAGCTCGAGGGTCTGCTGCGCACCATGCACGATCCACGCAACAACCTCTCCAACGAGGTGTCAGCCGAGCTGCTGGAGCATTTTGGTGACAAGGTGTACCGCACCATCATTCCGCGGAATATCCGTCTCGCAGAGGCGCCAAGCCACGGGCAACCCATACTTCAGTACGACAAGACATCCAGGGGCGCGCTGGCCTACCTGGCCCTGGCCGGTGAGATTGTCCGCAAGCGCGAACATCCCGAATCCAAGGCTGTCGGCGCCGCCTGAACACATTTCTGAGGGGTTCTAATCCGATGTCCAAAAAGCGTCTGGGACGCAACATGAGTGCGCTGTTGGCAGGCAGCGGCACGCTCAAGACCAGCGAGGAACCGGGCGGCGCAGCGCCGGCCGGCGATGGCGAGCTGCGCAACCTGCCCGTGGATCTGCTGCAGCGGGGCAAGTACCAGCCCCGCTCCGACATGCACACCGAAACCCTGGATGAACTGGCCCAGTCGATCCGGGTTCAGGGTGTGGTGCAGCCCATCGTGGTGCGCCCCATCGGCGGTGGACGCTACGAAATCATTGCCGGCGAACGCCGCTGGCGCGCGGCGCAGATCGCCGAGCTCCAGGAGATTCCGGCGGTGATCAAGGAGGTGCCGGACGATGCGGCCATCGCCATGGCGCTCATCGAGAATATCCAGCGGGAAAACCTCAATCCGCTGGAAGAGGCGGTGGCACTCAAGCGGCTGATTGACGAATTCGAACTCACTCACCAGGAGGCAGCCAGTGCAGTGGGCCGCTCCCGGGCCGCGGTCAGCAACCTGTTGCGCCTGCTGGAGCTGGGCGAGGAAGCGAAGAACATGCTGATGCAGGGCACCCTGGAGATGGGCCATGCCCGCGCCCTGCTGGCCCTCAGCGGCGCCCGCCAACTGGAGGCGGCGCGCATGATTTCGCTGCGCGGCCTCTCGGTCCGCGAGACTGAAAAGCTGGTGCGGGAAATGATGCAGGGACCCAAGAGCGCCAAGCCGGCGCCCAAAGCCGATCCGGATATCGTGCGCTTTGAACGCGATCTGGGCGAACGGCTTGGTGCCAAAGTGGCTATACAGCATACCCCCAATGGGAAAGGGAAATTAGTTATTAACTACAATACGCTGGATGAACTGGAGGGAATTCTCGAGCACATCCGCTGAGATGAGCCGCCCTCCGGAATAACGACAGGTTCGGAGGGTGGTGCAATGCTGGTTCAAGATGTGATGACCCGTACCGTGCGTACGGCGTCGCCCGAAATGCCGCTCAAAGAGGCGGCTGCAATCATGTGTCTCAATCGCATCAGTGGTCTGCCGGTGGTGGGATCCGAACAGGACCTGATCGGTTTCGTCGCTGAGCGCGATATTCTTCACCGGATGTTTCCACGCATCGAAGAGCTGATGGAGGCTTCGGCCATCACCGACTTCGAGGACATGGAGCACCAGTACAGCAAGGTGCTGGATCTGGAAATCAAGGATGTGATGACCAACGGCGTCATCAGCGTCAAACCCGATTTTCCAGCTCTCAAGGCGGTCTCCGTCATGGTACGCAACCGCTTCCGCCGCATCCCGGTGACCGAAGCGGGTCGGCTCGTGGGCATCGTCAGTATCGGCGATGTGCACAAGGCGATTTTCAAGGAAAACCTCAGGCACAACTAGCGCGATAAGCATTTCTTAGCCCCCTATCACTTTTTTCTGCTCCGCCATTGCGTTATTTGATGGCGGCCCGTATACTTCCGCCCCGCGTCGCCGCGGTCTTGGGCTTGATCGACGTTGAGAGGGGGATGTTCGAGCCGTCTTTCGTGACGATTTGACGAACATCCGCGCTCTGAAATGCTTTCCATCCTCTACCTTCAGGTGGTCCTGACCACCCTTGCGGTCATCGGATTTTTCGCATTTCAGGGGGGCGCAGCAGCACTCGCTGCAGCATTTGGAGGCGCCATCACTCTCGTCAATACGTCTCTTCTTTTGTGGCGGATGAACCGTTCACAACGTTCAGGACCTCTGGGCGCACACGCCACCCTGCGGGGACTGCTGTTCTCGGCTGGTGAGCGGTTCGCTGCGGTGGCATTCATGTTCGCGCTGGGTATGGGCATTCTGCGATTGCAGCCAATGCCCCTGTTGATCGGCTTTTGCCTTTCGATGCTGGCGCTGGTTTCGTTGGCTAAATCAGGACGCGTGTAGGGCAGATCATGGCTACCGAAGGCGAAGCACTCACCACATCGGGCTACATCAAGCATCACCTCCAGAACCTGACCTTCGGGCAGCACCCCGATGGCTCCTGGGGCATCGCCCATGGCGCCGAACAGGCCAAGGAGATGGGTTTCTGGGCCATCCACCTGGACACCATGTTCTTCTCCATCTTCCTGGGCGCCCTGTTCCTCTTCTTCTTCCACAAGGCCGCCAAGCGCGCCACGGCAGGAGTTCCCGGCGGGCTGCAGAATTTCGTGGAGTGGGTGGTCGATTTCATCAATGACAGCGTGCGTGGCAGCTACAGCGGCAACAGCCCGCTGGTCGCCCCCCTGGCGATGACCGTGTTTGTCTGGATCCTGCTCATGAATCTCATGGACCTGGTGCCGGTGGACTGGATCCCCTCGGTCGCTACCGCCCTTGGCATCCCCTACATGAAGGTTGTGCCCAGCACCGACCCCAACGCCACTTTCGGCATGTCTCTCACCATTTTCGCGCTGGTGCTGTTCTACAGCTTCAAGCACAAGGGTCCGGGCGGATTTGCCGCCGAGCTGACGCTCCACCCCTTTGAGAGCAGCAACCCGATCATCAAGATTTTCTTCATCCCCATCAACTTCCTGCTGGAGGGGGTGAACCTGCTGGCCAAGCCCGTATCGCTGGCCCTGCGAC
>JBNLBB010000158.1:0-6192 GCA_050302415.1 Gammaproteobacteria bacterium
GATGGCCTGGGCCGCTTCCAGGTTGGTCTTGAAGATGGTCTCTTCCAGGTTGCGGTGCCCCACATAGCCGCCGGTGTTGATGTCGATGGTGGTCATTGCCTCGGTCTGGTCAAAGATCAGGTAACCACCGCTTTTGAGGCAGACCTTGCGCTGTAGGGCGCGTTGAATCTCATCCTCCACCTGGTAGAGATCGAATATGGGACGCTCCCCCGGGTAGTACTCCAGGCGGGTCACCACCTCGGGGATGAACTCCTCGGTGAACCGGAGCGCCCGCTGGAAGGTCTCCCGCGAATCGATGCGGATCTTCTCCACATCGGTATCCACCATGTCGCGCAGGGCGCGCAGGGCCAGGGGCAGATCCTGGTGCACCAGCGACCCCACCTCGGCGCTGGAGGCCCGTTCGCTGATCCTGGTCCAGAGTTTGCGCAGGAAGGACATGTCGCTGAAGATCGCCTGGCGGCTGGCCCCCTCGGCGGCAGTGCGCACGATAAACCCCACGTTGGGCGATTCCCCCACATACTCGGCCACCAGGTCGCGCAGGCGCTGGCGTTCCGTTTCGTCCTCGATCTTCTGGGAGATGCCGATGGTGTTGATGCCGGGCACCACCACCACGTAGCGCGAGGGAATGGAGAGCTGGGTGGTGAGCCGCGCCCCCTTGCTGCCCAGCGGATCCTTGATCACCTGCACCAGCAGGGCCTGCCCCTCGCGCACCAGGGTGACGATGTCCCGCTCGCGGGGCTCCGGCTGGCCCTCCTCTTCCACCGCCTCCCGGGCCTCGGGGGGCAGGGCGATGTCCGACGCGTGCAGGAAGGCGGCCCGCTCCAGGCCGATGTCGATAAAGGCGGCCTGCATGCCCGGCAGCACCCGGCTCACCCGTCCCTTGTAGATGTTGCCAACGATCCCCCGCTTGTTGGTCCGCTCGATCACCACCTCCTGGAGCACCCCGTTCTCCACCACGGCGGCGCGGGTCTCGCGTGGCGTGATGTTGATCAGGATCTCCTCGTTGGGGGCGACCCGGTTTGCCGGGCTAAGTTCTTCACTCATAAAGCTTTGTTTCCTGGGAATTCCGGGTGGTGCCCGCTCATCCAGTCTACGCCAAACTCCTGCATCAGGTCCGTGGTTTCCCACAGCGGCAGGCCGACCACCCCCGAGTAGCTCCCCTCCAGCCGGGTGACAAAGGCGCCCGCCAGCCCCTGAATAGCATAGCCGCCAGCCTTGTCGCAGGGCTCCCCGGTCTCCCAATAGGCGGCAATCTCCGCGGGCTGCAACACCCGGAAGGTGACCGCGCTGCTGCTCAGGCGCCAGCCGGTCCGCTCCCCGTCGGCCAGGGCGACGGCGGTATGCACCAGGTGGCTGCGTCCCGACAGGCGCGCCAGCATGATCAGTGCGTCCTGGCGATCCGCGGGCTTGCCCAGGGCCTCGCCGTCGACGCTGACGACGGTATCCGCCCCCAGCACCGGCAGGGTACCGCCACCCACCCCGGCGGCCGCCTTGGCGCACGCCAGGCGGATCGCCAGGGCGTCGGGGGGCTCGCCCGCAAGGGCAGTCTCCTCCACCGCGACGTCGACCAGGTCGAAGCGCACCCCGATCTGGGTGAGCAGTTCCCGGCGCCGCGGAGAGCGCGAGGCCAGCAGCAGGTGCACGGCGCCACCGGTCATGGGTTCAGGCCCGATGGTAGGGGTGGTTGTTGAGCAGGCTCCAGGCCCGGTAGAGCTGCTCGGCCACCACAATCCGCACCAGGCCGTGGGGCAGGGTCAGGGGGGAGAGGGACCATTGGCTGGTGGCCCGTTCGCGGCAGCGCGGGTCGAGTCCATCGGGCCCGCCCACCAGCAGCGCCACATCGCGGCCCGACTGGAGCCAGCCGCCCAGCCGCTCGGCCAGGGTACGGCTGTCCCAGGCCCGGCCCCGCTCTTCCAGGGCGATCACCTCCGCCTGCTCGGGGATGCGCCCCAGCATCCGGTCACCCTCTTCGCGGATCGCCCGGGTCGGGTCGCTGCCGCGGCTGCGCTTGCCCAGGGGGAGTTCCACCAGGTTGAGCTGGCACTCGCGCGGCAGCCGTTTGCGGTATTCGGCCACCCCTTCGTTGACCCAGTTGTCCAACCGGGTGCCCACGGTCAACAAATGAATCTGCATCCCGGGTTCAGCCGTTCTGGCTCGACGCGCTCAGGTCTTCGGTCCAGAGTTTTTCCAGGTTGTAGAAATCGCGCACCCGCGGCTGCATGACGTGGATCACCACGTCGCCCAGATCCACCAGGACCCACTCGCCCACGTCGGCCCCCTCCACCCCCAGCGGCCGGACACCGGCCTGCTTGGCCTCGGTCACCACGTTGTCGGCCAGGGATTTGACGTGGCGGTCGGAGCCGCCGCTGGCAATGATCATGACGTCCGTGATGCTGGTCTGGTCACGCACGTCAATGACGCGCACATCCAGCGCCTTGAGATCTTCCAGGGCGCTGATGGCCAGCTGTTTCAATTCTTCGCTTTGCATGTCGCTCCAGTCAGTTGGCGGCGGTGCGATAGAGTCGCTCCGCCTCGATGTAGTCGAGTACCGCGTCGGGCAGCAGATAGCGCGCATTGCCGCCCTCCGCGATCCGCCGGCGCAGGCCGCTGGCGGAGATATCGAGTGGGGTGATCGGTACCTCGATCACCGCGCCGGCCGGTTCGGGCGCCCAGCTCCCGGCCTCCTGCAGCCGTCCGGCGATGGCGGCCTGCAGTTCCCCGGGACGCGGGCGCATCGCCCCGGGGCGGGTGGCCACCGCGATGTTCGCGAGCCCGAACAGTTCCCTCCAGCGGTGCCAGGTGGGCAGCCCGGCAAAGGCATCGGCCCCCAAGATCAGCACCAGCGCCGCGGCTGGCCATTCACTGCGGCAACCGGCCAGCGTCTCCACGGTGTAGGAGGGGCCGGCCCGCCCCAGCTCCCGCCCGTCCACCCGCAGCCCGGGCTGCTCCTGCACCGCCAGGCGCAGCAGATGCAGACGCACGTCGGCACCCTCCTGAGGTTGCCCGCGGTGCGGCGGCAGGGCGCAGGGGATCAGCCGTACCTCGTCGAGGCGCAGCGCCTCGCCCACCTCCAGCGCACAGCGCAGGTGACCGTGATGTACAGGATCGAAGGTGCCGCCGAAAAGGCCGATTCTTTGCAACCGCCGCTAACCCCGGATCTGGCCGTCGCCCAGCACCACGTACTTCTGCGAGGTGAGCCCTTCGAGGCCCACCGGTCCGCGGGCGTGGATCTTGTCGGTGCTGATGCCGATTTCGGCACCCAGGCCATACTCAAACCCATCGGCAAAGCGGGTGGAGGCGTTGACCATCACCGAACTGGAATCCACCTCCCGCAGGAAGCGGCGGGCGCGGCTGTAGTCTTCGGTGACGATCGCCTCCGTGTGTCCCGAGCTGTAGCGGGCGATATGGTCCATGGCCTCGTCCAGATCGGCGACGATGCGGATGGCCAGGATCGGCGCCAGATACTCTGTCTTCCAGTCCTCCTCGGTGGCCTCGGCCAGCGCCGGGAACAGCGCCCGGGTCTGGGCGCAGCCGCGCAGTTCGACCCCCTTCTCCTGGTAGCGGGGCACCAGCTCCCCGAGGGCCGCCTTCGCAATATCGCCGGCCACCAGCAGCGTCT
This sequence comes from Gammaproteobacteria bacterium, assembly GCA_050302415.1. GTDB lineage: Bacteria > Pseudomonadota > Gammaproteobacteria > JBNLBB01 > JBNLBB01 > JBNLBB01. Next base: position 3,620 of record JBNLBB010000158.1, read on the forward strand.
CCATGGCATTGCAGACGCCGTAGCGATGGGTCTTGGCGTTGAAGGCGATGGGCACCGCCTTGGCCAGATCGGCCTTGTCGTCGATGTAAACGTGGCAGTTGCCGTGCAGGTGCTTGATCACCGGTACCCGCGCCTCGGCACTGATGCGCTGGATCAGCCGTTCGCCACCGCGCGGCACAATGACGTCGATGTACTCGGGCCGGGTGATGAATTCGCCCACCACGGCGCGGTCGGTGATATCCACCACCTGGGCCGCCTCCTGCGGCAGCTCCACGGCATGCAGCCCCTTGCGGATGCAGGCGGCGATCGCCTGGTTGGAGTGCTTCGCCTCCGAGCCGCCGCGCAGGATCACGGCGTTGCCCGACTTCAGCCCCAGGCCCGCGGCGTCGGCGGTCACGTTGGGCCGCGATTCGTAGATGATGAACACCACGCCCAGCGGCACCCGCATCTTGCCCACCTGGATGCCGGAGGGGCGGTAGCTGAGATCGGTGATCTCGCCCACGGGGTCGGGCAGTTCGGCGACCTCCTCGACCCCTATGGCCATAGCCTCGATACGCTCCGGGGTCAGCTCCAGGCGGTCGAGCAGGGCCTCGTCCAGCCCCCCGTCGCGGCCGGCTGCCATATCCCGGCCATTGGCGGCCAGCAGTTCGGCCTGCGCCGCTTCGATGGCATCGGCGGTGGCCAGCAATGCCGCGTTCTTGCGGCTGGTGTCGGCCCGCGCCATGGCGCGGGACGCCTGGCGGGCGCGGGTGCCCAGATCAGCCACGTAGCTCTGAATATCCACTCTCATCCTCAACTCTAAGGTTTACGCTTTGAGTCAGTTTAACCCGCCAGCCGCCAACCAGGCATCCTCCGCGCCGCCCAGGTGGATGCAGACCTCCAGCAGCGCCTGCCAGGGATCGCCCACGCGCCCCCCCTTGATCACCTGTTCGCTGCGCGCACAGGTCTGCAACAGGCGACGCATGGCCGCCGGCTTGGCCCGCTGCAGCGCCTGGCGCAGCCGCGGTTTCTGCTTGTCCCAGATGCGGTAGCGGCCGAGCACCGTCTCGGCGGAGGCGCCGCCGGCCACCTCATCGGCCATGGCGGCCAGCCGGCTCGCCTCGCGGTGCAACGCCCAGAGCACCAGGTAGGGTGCGCTGCCCTCCCCCTGCAGACCTTCCAGGATGCGCCGCACGCGGGGAAAGTCCCCCTCCAGCGCGGCCTCGGAGAGGTCGTAGACATCGAAGCGGGAGCTGGAACCCACGGTCTCGCGCACCACCTCCTCATCCACCTGACCGCCCTCGCCCAGCAGCAGGGCCAGTTTGTCGATCTCCTGGGCCGCGGCGAGCAGGTTCCCCTCCACCCGCTCGACCAGCATGCCGGGCGCGTCACCCACCGCCCGCAGCCCGCGGCTGCGCAGGCGCTTTTCGATCCACCCCGGCAGCTGTCCCACCTCCACGGGCCAGACCGAGACGCAGACTCCGGCCCGATCAACGGCCTGGTACCACTTGCTCTTCTTGCTCTTGGCATCAATCTTGGGCGCGGTGATCAGCAGCACGGTGTCCTGCGGCGGATGCCCGGCATAGGCCTCCAGGGCCTCGGCCACCCCCTTGTTGGGCATGCCGCCCAGGCGCAGTTCCATCAGCCGTTGGGTGGCGAACAGGGAGAGCGCGTCGGCCGCGGCACTCAGCTCCGCCGGATCGAAACCCGCCTCGGCGTGAAACACCAGCCGCTCCTCGAAGCCGGCACTGCGGGTGGCCGCGCGCACCGCGTCGGCCGCCTCACCCGCCTGCAGCGGTTCATCACCGGAGACCAGGTAGAGCGGGGCCAGCCCCTTGCGCAGCTGCATCTCCAGTTGATTGGGATAGCACTGCATGGCTCAGGGACGGCTGCCCACCGACTGCAGCCGCTGGGTGATCAGCAGCGCCAGTTCGCGGTCCATTTCGCGCTGCAGGGTCTGCTCCTCGCGCTCCTTGCCGAGTAGATCGTTAGGGTCGTAGGTGAATTCGCGAAAGACGTCCACCTGCTGCTCCTCCAGCAAGGTCGCGCCGTCTGCGCCGGTCAGCGCGATCCGCGCACTGCGCTGCAGGCGGTAGCGCTGCACATCACCCTCTGCCGCCACCGCGCTGGCCCGCCGGGCACCGGCCACGGCCTGCACCCGCAGCACCGCAGCGCCCTCCGGGGCATCGACCAGCGTCACGCCGTTGCGGCGCAACTGGTCGCGCAACGCCGTCTCCAGCTCGGGGGTGCTGCCGGCGGTGAGGTGCAGCTGCGCCAGCTCCGGCGGCAGCGGTGTCAGCCCGCGCAGATGGAATCCGCAGCCGGCCAGCAGACCGAGCAGCAGCGCGACGGCCAGGAGGCGGTTAGACAACCACATTGACCAGCTTGCCGGGCACCACGATCACCTTGCGCACCACCTTGCCGTCGGTGAAGCGCTGGACGTTGGCGTCGCCGCAGGCGGCCGACTCGATCGCCGCGCGGTCGCTGTCGGCCGGGACGCGGATCTGCCCGCGCAGCTTGCCGTTGACCTGCACGACGAGCTCGATCTCGTCGCGCTGCAAGGCGTCCTCGTCGACCGCGGGCAGTCCAGCGTC
>JBNLBB010000159.1:0-6172 GCA_050302415.1 Gammaproteobacteria bacterium
AGTACCGCCGCAACCAGGTGTTGCTGATGGCGACCCCGGCCTCGGCGCCCAGTGAGTTCACCCCGGCGGTCGAGACTGCCCGTCTGGTGGTGGAGAACGCGCTGTCCCAGGGCGGCGGCATTCTGAATGAAGCGGAATCCAAGGCCATACTCGCCGCCTTCGGGATCAAGACCGTGGCCACCCGGGTTGCCACCAGTCCGGATGAGGCGGCTGAGCTCGGCACCATGCTCGGTTTCCCGGTGGCGCTCAAAATCCTCTCCGACGACATCAGCCACAAGAGCAACGTGGGCGGTGTAGTGCTCAACCTCAACAACGCCAAAGAGGTCCACAACGCGGCTGTGGCGATGCTGGAGCGGGTGAAAGCCACCTTCCCCGAAGCGCGGGTACGCGGCTTCACCGTGCAGCAGATGGCCACCCGCAAACATGCCCATGAACTGATCGTCGGCGCGACCACCGACCCGGTGTTCGGCCCCGTGATCCTGTTCGGTCATGGCGGTACCGCCGTGGAGGTGATCGGCGACCGGGCCGTGGCCCTGCCGCCGCTCAACATGAACCTGGCGCGCGAAATGATCGAGAGCACCCGGGTCTACAAGCTGTTGCGCGGCTACCGTGATCAGCCGGCCGCCGACCTCGACGCGGTCTCCCTCGCCCTGATGCAAGTGGCACAGATCGTCATCGACCTACCCGAAGTGGTGGAGCTGGACATCAACCCGCTGCTCGCCACGCCGGAAGGCGTCATCGCCCTGGATGCCCGCGTCCGCGTCAAACACTCGAGCCTGCGGGCCGGTGAGCACTTGGCCATCCGGCCCTACCCCAAGGAGCTGGAGGAGAGCTACACCCTGACCAACGGGCGCAAGGTGCTGTTGCGCCCCATCCGCCCAGAAGACGAGGAGGCGCACCACGAGTTCATCTCCAAGCTGGATCCGCAGGACAAGTACTTCCGCTTCTTTGGCGTGGTGCGCGAGTTCCAGCACAGCGACATGGCCCGCCTCACCCAGATCGACTACGACCGCGAGATGGCCTTCATCGCCACCGCGCCGGGCGATCAGGGCAAACCGGAGACTCTGGCCGTGGTACGCGCCATGAACGACGTGAACAACGAAAAGACCGAGTTCGCCATCGTGGTGCGCTCAGACCTGCACGGCCAATCGCTGGGGCGCAAGCTGATGGACAAGATCATAGGGTACTGCCGGCAGCGCGGCGTTCGTGAGTTTACGGGCTGCGCCATGGCGGAGAACACGCACATGATCAGCCTGGCGAAGTACTGCGGTATGACCACCACCCGCAATCTGGAAGACCACACCGTCTCGTTTCACCTGGATCTGACGGCAGCGGCGAAAAAGAGCCTGGACAAGGCCTCCTGAGCCACCGGGAAGGGAGGCCATCAGTGCCCTCCCTTCCCGGATCAGTTCACGCCGACCTGGCCGCTCAGCTTCAGGGGCAGATGCAGGTCACGCAGCAGTTCGATGCCCGTATCGAGCGCAATGCCACCCTGCAGCGAATAGCCCAGCGGTTTGCGATCCTTCAGCGCCTGGAAGATGGAAGCCCCCAGGGTGCTCAGATCCAGACTCAGCGGAATGGTCACCACACCCCGCCCCCTGGCCGGAATGTCACCCCCCTTGGGCACGTTGCCCGACCCCCAGCGATCGCCATTGACGTCCAACTGATAGTTGAGCCGTCCCAGCTTGAGCGCGAAGGTGTTGGGATTGTCGACGGTGAGCTTCAGCAGCACATCGGCGGCCGTCCAGCCGAGCTTGCGCACCTCCAGGTTTGCCACGCCGATGGTCGGCACGCGGGGCAGCGGCAGCGTGCCGTTCTGCTCCACCGGCACCACGTAGGTGCCCAACACCGGCAGGTTGAGTTTGAAGCGGGTTTTCAGCGCGTAGTTGATGGTGTCGCGACCCGAGGCCTGGCGCGCAATCCGCTCCACGTCGGCGAAGCGCACCCGGACCGGGACAGTGACCCGGCTGCTGCCGCGGGAGCCGATCTTCAGGCCCTGATTCTGGTTGCCGCCAAGCAGCGAAGCACCCCACACCTGCAGATCGTAATCCAGACCGGTGAGGTTGATGCCGAAGGGATTGGGATTGGTCACTTCAAAGTCGAAGCGCAGATCGGCCTGGTCAAAAGTGATCGCCGCCAGCTGCGTGCCCACCAGGCGCGCGGTGGGTTTTTCGATGTTGGCCACCTTGCCCAGCTGGCTGCAACCGGCGGCAAACACCAGCATGGAGGTCAGCAGGAAAACAACAGTCCGGCGCATCCGATTCACTCCTGAGTGGGAATGGATCGAACCTTAGCACAGCCGGTATTGCGGCCGAACCGCAAGAGGACCGGATGGCTGGGGCAATGCCAACAGCCTACGGACGGCGCCTGCGGGCAATGGCAGCGGTCAGCCAGCCGAAAACAGAGCCTGGCAGTGGTGCCAGCGAAGCGCCGCCGCCACCGCCCCCCAAAGGCTACCCAGCGCTATGGCGCCCCCCAAAGCGGCGTGGGCGAAATCCGTAAAGCGGGAGTTGTCGACTACCAGAGGGGTGGTCGAGGAGTTGATCGCCTGCCAGGGGAGACGGGCCGAAAATTCTATGGCGTTTTGCTCGGTTACCTGGCCGAGAGGGGATGCGGAATTGATCTGAGACAGGTTGAAGCCACATGGCCCAGAAACACCACCACCCATACGGTTTTGGATTGGCAGATCACACCGGCATCCCTACAGTGTTGGTTTCCGTCACCAAGCGCGTACAAGCAGGGGAAACGACCATGACCAGACGCATAGCCGGAGTGCTCGCCCCAGTGGTCACCCCCTTCCACACGGATTACAGCCCCAATGCGGAACTGTTCATTCGCCACTGCCAGTGGCTGATCAACAACGGTGTGGGTCTGGCCGTCTTCGGCACCAATTCGGAGGCCACCTCGCTTACGGTAGAAGAGCGGATGGAACTGCTGGAGGCGCTGGTCGCGGCGGGCATCGACCCGGAACGGATGATGCCCGGCACCGGCTGCTGCGCGTTTACCGATACTGTGCGCCTGACGGCCCATGCCGTGCAGTTGGGTTGCGCCGGGGTGTTGATGCTGCCCCCGTTCTACTACAAGAATGTCACCGACGAGGGGCTGTACCGCGCCTACGCGGAAGTGATCGAGCGGGTCGGCGATGAGCGGCTGCGGGTCTATCTCTACCACTTTCCGCAGATGAGCCAGACACCGATTTCCCAAACGCTGATCGAGCGGCTGCTCAAGGCATACCCGAAGCAGGTCGCCGGCACCAAGGACTCTTCCGGCGACTGGTCCAACACCCAGGCGACGCTGGACAACTTCGCTGGCGAAGGTTTCGACGTCTTTCCCGGCAGTGAGACCTTCCTGCTGCGGGGGCTGCGCCACGGTGGCAAAGGCTGTATCAGTGCAACGGCCAACGTGAACCCCGCTGCCATGCACGCGCTATACGCGGACTGGGAATCCGCTGATGCGGATACCCGGCAGGCCGGACTGGATGCAGTACGCACCCTATTTCAGGGCTATCCGATGATCGCGGCCATGAAGTGCGCCATCGCCCACGGGCGCGGCGAACCGGGGTGGCGGACAGTCCGTCCGCCTCTGGTGGAATTGGAGGCATCCCAGGCCTCTGCCCTGTTGGCCAACCTGGCCGCCGCCGGATTCACGCTGGATTCCTGACTGCACGCCGGCCGAAAGGCCACCTCCGCGCAGAGTCAACCGATCCAGTCCCATCCGGAACCGCTCAGTCGCCTTGGCGTCCAACCAGTGCAGGGAACGTGCCCGGGCGGAAGGCCCCGCCACCCAACCCAGGGGAGGTGCCCCATGATCAAGACCATTACCACTTTGTTCACATCGAGGGATCAGGTCCGCAACGTCTGTGACGACCTCATCAGCAGTGGAATTGATGCCGAAAAGGTATTTGCCGACCACGAGCACTTCATGGTCAAGGTGATGATCCCAGACGACATTGAGCGTGAAGTGACCGAAATCCTGAGCCGACACAAACCGAATATGATGCATTGAATGTCCGGCGGCAGTCTGGTGCAGCAGCTCCGAAACCACCCGGCCGTGTGCCACCTGCCGCCCGCCTCAGGATTCGGACGGTTGCCTCCGGGGTGACGATGACGCTTCACAGGTCACCCTTTCTCTTGCGGTCACAGCGCAGGACGTGCTCCCCGTCGTGATAGAAATTGCACTCCTGTTCAAGTGCCTGGCGGAGCCGTCCACGGGCGCGGTGAATTCTGATCTTCGCCGTGGCCAGCGAGCAGTCGCACACTTCGGCGGTCTCCTCGACAGTGAGTCCTTCCAGATCACGCAGCACCAGTGCCGCACGGTAGGGTTCCGGCAGACTGTCAATCACGTCTCGCACACACCTGTTCATCTCGTCCACCACCAACCGCTCTTCCTGCAGCCGTTGCCGGTCCACGGGTTCCTCGATCTCCTCCATGGGTACGATCCCGACACGACAGTCCGGACGACGCAAGTGGTCGGCTGCCACCCGCCTGGCGATGGCGAAGGCCCAGGTCTTGACCGATGAGCGACCCGCGAAGGTGGACAGGCCGCGATTCATGCGCAGCAAGGTCTCCTGCAGCAACTCCTCCGCCACCGCGCGGTTGCCCACCTGGCGCTCAAGAAAATGCAGGATTCCGGCAGCCACCTCGCGCGCCACGACATCGAAATCGGGCGATCCGCCAGATCCGTTCATTGATTTCTCCTCGGGAAGCGTTCCGTACCGCCAATCCCGGCACGGAGCGGACCCCGCGTCCTATCAACTGCACTCTGCCCCATTATCGCGTGAGCCCTCACACAAAGCACTTCCCGCCTGAGGCTGGTCATCGCTCCGTGCGCCACAGCCAGCCATCATCTTCGACATCATTCCCGCCATCTCCTCCATGGTGTGTCTGGTTGCCGCACCGCCACTCCTCTGACCCGTACCTGAATCGCCGCACCCGCACGCATCGGCAGCGGTTGCCCCTGCGTCGGCTTGCGGCAGCAGCGCCAATGCGCGATCCAGCACCTTGCGTGCCGGGACCTGGCGGATCTTGTCGGCCAATCCGATGGCAGCGGCAATTTCGTCGTCGCTAAGCCCGGCTTTACGCGCTGCCGGGATGTGAAACTCAATGCAGGGAACGCAGTTGCTGGCCAGTGCGGCACCCAGGGCGACGAGTTCGCTGTCACGTGTGTTGAGACCGGTCATGGGAAATTCCTCCTTCGGGGGTGTGGGTGATGGACGACCAAGGTCGCCCTATTCCCATAGACGGATCGCAAATCCAAAAGGATACATGCCGCGCACCTCTCCACCTGAAGGGGGTTTACACGAGCGATACGGTCGGGTATATTTGTGACCGTTCGGTCATAAATAGCCAGAGCAACATGAGTCCAGTTGACGTACAGAGACCGGTCGGCCGGCCACGGGCATTTGACGAAGAGGCGGTCTTGAACGCGGCCCTCGAGGCATTCTGGCGCCGCGGCTTCGAAGCCACGTCGCTCAGCGACCTGTGCGACGCGACGGGACTGCACAAGGGGAGCCTGTACCAGGCGTTTGGCGACAAGCATCAGCTGTTCATGCGTGCGCTGGCAAGTTATGCCGAGCAGCAGGCCCGGGAGTTGGCTGCCGCCGCTTCAGAGTCCGATTCGGCCTTGGGAAACTTCCGCGCCATGCTGCGCTATCTGGCCGGCCGGGCAGGTCACGAAAAGGGGTGTCTGCTGATCAATGCCCTGGTGGAACTGGCGCCGCACGACCCGGAGGTGAAAGCCACCCTGAAGCAGTTCAGCGAACGGCAGGCGCACCTGCTGGCGGAGTTGATCGGCAAGGCACAGGCCGCCGGGGAGATTCGTGCCGACCTCGTGCCGTCTCGGGTGGCAAGGCAGCTCATGGTGTTGTTCGCCGGGGCTGCAGCCACGTCAAAGGGAATGCTCAACCTGGATGAGCTTCGCGAGGTATTTGAAGACACCATTGCGTCATGGAAGTGACTTTTTTTGGGTATTTTATTACCGATCGGTCATAAATAATTGAAACTGGAGGACTGTCATGGGTAACTACTTCAAGGCCGTGGACCGGTTCGCCGCGGCGCTGACCCAACGGGTCATCAACCACCGCTGGCTGGTCATACTCAGCTCCCTTGTCCTGACCGGACTGGTGGGTATGGGGGCCGGTCAGCTCGATTTTTCGACCAACTACCGGGTGTTC
>JBNLBB010000160.1:0-6139 GCA_050302415.1 Gammaproteobacteria bacterium
ATCCGCGCAACGTCATCGTCTGGATCCCCCATCTCGAAGCGGCTCTGACGCGCCTGGATCCCGACAATGCCGCCCGTTACGCCGCCAATGCTCGCCGGCTGGAGGCGGAACTGCAGGCGTTGGACCGGGATCTGGCGCAGCGGTTGACCCCGCTCGCCATCAAGCCGTTCGTGGTGTTCCACGATGCCTATCGTCACCTGGTGGAGCGTTACAGCCTGACCCAGGTGGGCGCACTGCGGCTGGATCCTTCACGCCTGCCGCAACCCGGTGAGATCACCCGCCTGCGCCAGCGGCTGCAGCAGGACGCGGTGCGCTGCATTTTCCATGAACCCCAGTTCGATCCCAAAGCCGCCCGCGTGCTGGCCGCCGATTACCCGGTGCAACTGGCCAGCATCGATCCGCTGGGGGTCGATCTGCCACCCGGACCCGGGCAATACCGCCGGATGATGGACCGCCTGGCCCGCTCCCTGGAGCAGTGTCTGTCAACCACCTCATAGAACACCACGGCCCAGAACCGATGCCTTCGGCCGACAGGAAGCGGACTGCGCCGGGGCTCAGGGCAGGGCCAAGGGCTGGTCAGTCGTCACGCCCGTCTCCACCGTTACTGAGGCAGACGGTCCGAACACGACGGCATCATCCTGACCTGCCACATCGGGGTCCGAACCCGGTGCGCCACCCGCACAGAGGAATGCCACGGTATAGTCGCCGGGTGCCAGGAAGGCGATTTTGTAGGCATAACCTGTCGGACTGCTGCCGTCGGTCCTGACTTCGGAGCTTGACACCGGATCGCCGTCATCCCCGTCCATATCGTCCAACGTCGCCTGAGCGCCACCGAATGCGTAGACCGAAGGTCCTAGACAGTCGGGCCCCAGCAACGTGTCATCCACGCTCCCGGTCACATTGCCGTACACCGCGTCATCCACCAGGCGCAGGACAGGCTTGAGCAGGTAAGGCTGGCCAGCCGCCTGCGGCTTGATCACCGATTTACGTGCGTCAAAATCGATGTGAAATGCCGCGCTGCCACCGGCCGGGACCACGAAGTGATGGATCACCTTGAGACCCGTCTGTGCCCCGCTTGGGATATTCAGCGGCAGTTGGCTGCCACCCACATCCTCCAGGACATAGCCGGGATCGACATCCAGCGCCAGGCGCATCCAGACATAGGTGCCACTGGGCACCTCCACCCCGTCCAGTAGCTGTTCGCTCACCCCCCAGGTCTGGGTCTTGAGATCAATCTCCAGCGCATGCACATCGCCGGGAGCACAGGGAGTATCGCTGACCAGCGGAGGGGCGGTAGCGGGTACGGGTGCGGCGGGGTCATCACAGAAGTGGAAGCTCACTGACTGGCCCTGCTGCGGCTTGACCTCAATGCCTGTGACGCGCACCACCACCGCATAGACCTCGTCCATGGCGGCATCGGTCAACGAGACATCGAGACGCCCGCTGGCCTGGCCATCGGCACTGCCGCCGCACCCCGCCAACCCGGCCGCCACTCCGAACCCAAGCAATGCCAACAAGAAGTTGCTTGAGATCAATGAATTGCCGCTAATCAATCGCCTCATTTCTGTCACTCCACACGCATTCGCCATACAATGGATCGTTCTGCTTTCAGCAGCTATTCTGTCGATAAGATGATCGACGGAAAGTGATCGAGTGCCAGTACCATACGACCAAGGCACGGTAATTTCGATGAAACGGATCAAGAAAACTTCTCTTGCATGACCGATAAGTGCCGATACTCAAGCGACTTCGAGCTCAAGGGACTCACTGCCCCTTCCGCCACGTCGTTCAGTACCGAAGAGACCTTTGTCCAGAATTGGCTCGACCGGCTGCCCATGGCCAACCCCAGCGGCTGCGCGCAGACCATGGTTACGGTGCTCCAGGAGGTCAACCGGCTGCAGATTCCCACCAGCAACCGGCTCCATTTTCTCGACGCCGTCGCCGCCGCCAGTGAACGTATCTATGCAGCGCTCCAGGTGCAGTACGTGCAGGCTGCCCACCCGCTGCCGCCGCGCGCGGAAAAGGCCCGCCATCTGGTACTGGAACTGCTGACCCAGCTGGTGGCAGGGTACAAACACACCACGTTCGAATATTGCAACAAGTCGTCATTCAGCCTGAGCCGCAAAGGCGGGTTGCGCAAATCACTCCATGCTGCGCTCGACCACCTCGGTCACATCGCGACCGATGCCTACCACTGCCGTGCCCCGTTGCAGACCGGATTCTGGTCGGACCTGCACCGGATCTACGCCATTGCGGAAGACAACGGCCTGCTCACCTTCGCTCCCCGGGATGGCAACAACACCACCATCGAACAGGCCTACAAGCGCCTGCTCCTGCTGGAACTGGCATCGCCCTACAATCTGGATGCGCGACTGATTGATCATGTCTACAGCGCCCTGGCTGGCTGGAGCAGCCGGGTGTCGCTGACCGGCATGCGAAGCGACTCCGTCGACGGCACCCCCATCCTGGTGGACCTGCTGTCTGACGAACCGCCCTTCTATCCTAAGACCCGCGCCCGTCCCGCGGACGACCGCGCCCACCAGTTCCGGATCATGCGCACCGATGGCCTGGTGCACTGGCTGGAAGCCGAGGCGCCCAACCCGATCCTGCAGCAGAGCGTGAAACTGCCAAAAAATAACCTCCTGAGCTTGGCCCAGTCGTGGAAAGGCCCGTCGGAGCGCAGCAACATCCGCATCACCCGGGAGCTTGCGGTCAACACCATCATCGGCATGCACAGCATCCACCGGACGCTGGAAAGCCAGATCGTCAACGAAGAGTTCGACAGCGGCGCCTTTCACTTCGCCTCCGAAATCGGGGCGGACTTTGCCGATCCCAATTTTTCAGCGGAGATGTCGGACATCATCGTCATGAGCCGGTCCGGCGGCAACTGGGCAAAGAGCGAGACCAGCAAGGCAGAGGAGCTGAGCGCCGGGGCGGTAACCCGGGACTTTTCAGAGCGCGGCCTACGGGTACAGTGGCACCACGAACAGGGAACCCCCATCAACGTGGGCGACCTGATCGCCCTGGCCCTGGATGACGGGGCGGCCTCACCGGTCAAGATCGGACGGATCTGCTGGATCCGGCGCATCCAGTCCGGAGACACCCAAGCCGGTGTCCAGCTACTGGCGCCCTATGGTGCGCCAATCCTGGCACAGCTCTGCGACCGGGACGGATACCCGGAGGACAAATACAAGACGCTGCTGATTCCGGGCATCTTTTTCAACCACGAAAAGGATGTCCTGGTCTGTCCCGGGCTGCCATTCCGGGAGGGACGCTTGGTCCGACTGCCACGCCGCCACGACCGGGTCTTTGTGCGCCTCACCGAGCAGCTGCTGCACACCCGCCACTTCTCCTGTTTTCTCTTCGAACCGGTGGATCCACGCAGCCTGACCGCAGTCCACGAAACGCAGGCCCGCGCCAATACCTCCTGGGAAAACGAAAACCAACGGGTCAATTCCGAGCGCGAGGCAAAACGCATCGAGGAAGAGGATCGCCGCCAACGGGCCCAGATTTCCGCCCTGGATAAGGTGCGCAAAGACTGGTAGGCCGGTATCCCCGCCAACCCGATTTGAAACCCCGCCATTAGCTCCTACTATTGTATGAACGCTGCCGTCCACGCACGCAGCGTCTGCTTGACGTCGCCGACCTTGCCAACGGTTTGACACCGACGGTCGCCGACGCAGTCCGGGGGGACACTGCCAACGACACGCCACCGCGCCAGAGCCGGGTTCGCGGAGGTGTGCGCTTGGTTGATCACCAATGAATAGAAGCGCAACGAGGTAACGGAATGAGTAAGTATGTCTATGCCTTCAACGAAGGAGACGGCAAGAACAAGCGGTTGTTGGGTGGCAAGGGCGCCAATCTCTGCGAGATGACCCAGATCGGTCTCAACGTGCCTCCCGGATTCGTGATCACCACCGAGGCCTGCCTGGAGTACCTGGCGCATGCCGAGCGCGCGCTGCCCATGGGGCTGATGGACGAGGCACACCTGCACATCGAAGCGGTGGAACGGGCCACGGGCAAGGGATTCGGTAACGCCCAGAACCCGCTGCTGGTCTCCGTACGCTCCGGTTCGGCCATGTCCATGCCGGGCATGATGGACACCATTCTTAATCTCGGACTCAACACCGAAACCCTCAAGGGATTGATCAAACGTACGGGCAACGAGCGGTTCGGCTACGACGCCTACCGCCGCTTCATCCAGCTCTACGGCAAGATTGCCCTCAACGTGCCCGATGAGTTGTTCGATGCCCAGTTTGACGAAGTGAAACGCAAGGCCGGGGTCAAACTCGACGTGGACCTCAACACCGCCAACCTGAAGGAGATATCCGAGCGGTTTCTGGAGGTGGTCCAGCAGAACACGGGCAAACCCTTCCCCGAAGATGTCTACGAGCAACTCGAGATCGCCGTGAAGGCGGTCTTCAACTCCTGGATGGGCAAGCGCGCCATCGACTATCGGCGCGAATTCAACATCACTCCCGAGATGGCCAACGGGACCGCGGTCAATGTGGTGGCCATGGTCTTCGGCAACCTGGGGGATGACTGCGCCACCGGCGTCGGCTTCACCCGCGACCCGGGGACCGGGGAGAACCGGATGTACGGCGAGTACCTGGTCAACGCCCAGGGCGAGGACGTAGTGGCCGGCATCCGCACCCCGAAGGCGGTGGACGAGCTGGCCAACGAAATGCCCTCCATATACCGCGAACTGCGCCAGCTGCGCGACAAGCTGGAGGCGCACTACCACGAAGTGCAGGATTTCGAATACACCATCGAGAACGGTCGCCTCTATTGCCTGCAGACCCGCAACGGCAAGATGAACGCCACCGCCATGGTGCGCACCTCTGTGGAGATGGTCGCCGAGGGGCTGATCAACCGCGAGCAGGCCCTGCTGCGGATCAATCCGGAAATCCTCGAGCAGTTGCTGCACCCGGCCCTGGACCCGAAGGCCAACCATGCCCAACCGGTTGCCCAGGGATTGCCGGCCTCACCGGGCGCGGCGTCGGGCAAATGTATTTTCGATGCCGATCGCGCCGAGGTGCTGGGGCGCGCCGGCGAGAAGGTGATCCTGGTGCGCGAAGAGACCAAACCGGAAGACATCCATGGCTTTTTCGCCTCACAGGGCATTCTCACCAGCCGGGGCGGCAAAACCTCCCACGCCGCCGTGGTGGCCCGCGGCATGGGCAAGCCCTGCGTGGCGGGTGCCGAAGGCATCCACGTGGACGTGCAGCGCCGCCGCGCGGAGATCGGCGGGGTGGTGCTCTGCGAGGGTGACGTCATCACCATCGACGGCGGTACCGGGGACGTCTACCAGGGAGAGATTCCCACCATCGAACCGGAATTTTCCGCGGAGCTGAAGACGCTTCTCGGCTGGGCCGACGAGGCTGCGACCCTGGGGGTGCGGGCCAATACCGACACGCCGGATGGCGCCAGAAAGGCCGTGGAGTTCGGCGCCCAGGGCATCGGTCTGTGCCGTACCGAGCGCATGTTCAACGACATCGACCGGCTGCCGGTGGTGGTGGACATGATCCTCGCCAACAGCACCGAAGAGCGGCTGTCGGCACTGGACCGTCTGCTGCCCATCCAGCGGGCGGACTTCAAGGGCATTTTTACCGCCATGGCACCCAGGCCGGTGACCATCCGCCTGCTCGATCCGCCCATTCACGAGTTCCTGCCCACGGAAAATGAGCTGCGCGATGAGCTGGCCCGCCTGGATGACTACCGCAACCATCTGCGCGGCCGCCGTTCCCTGGCCGGGACCGTTCCCTTCCTCAAGGGCGAGCACGAAATCAACACCACGCCCGCAGCGATCGATCACGAACTGGGCATCCTGGACCAGGCGATCGCCAAGAAACAGCAGATGCTGATGAAGGTGCGGGACCTGTTTGAGGTGAACCCCATGCTCGGCCACCGGGGCGTGCGCCTGGGCATGACCTATCCCGAAATCTACGCCATGCAGATCCGCGCCATTCTCGAAGCCGCCGCGGAGTGCCGCCAGAGCGGCGTGGCCGTGCATCCCGAGATCATGGTGCCCCAGGTTTGTACCGCGCGCGAGCTGGAACGGGTGCGTGCTTCGGCCGATGCCATCTACCGGGAGGTATCGCAACGCTACAGCGTCACCCTCGATTTCAAATTCGGCACC
>JBNLBB010000161.1:0-5915 GCA_050302415.1 Gammaproteobacteria bacterium
AGGGATAGGGATTCTGCAATAACCGTTTCAAATCCCCATCGGCAATACGGAAACAGAACTGCTCGGTACATTCGTCAAAAAACCGCTGTGCCAGCACGGTAACACGGGTGCCATCCGCTGAAACCAAATAGATGCCAGCCACGGCTGTATTGGTGCCGATCACCAGCGCATTGACCAGGTCGGCAAAGGTCGAGTTGGTGCCCGTTCCCGCGTAACTGATTAGTTCAAAAGCGCGGGATGTGCGGTGTTGGCGGGAGATATCGATACCAACAGCGAGTACTCCGTCGACAGTACCCGCGTCATCGCGGGTCGGTTGAACGGACCAACGGATGTAGACCCGGTCCCCCCGGGAATTGAGATGGGCGGATTCCAGGGATTCATAGGATTCCTGCCCTTTCAACAGTTCACGTAGCTCTGCAGCATGCTGCATCATGATCAGCGTGCCCAACACCGGTCGGCCCAGTAGTTGATCAGGGGTATAGCCGAAGAGTTGCAGGGCAAAATCATTTACAAAAGTGATTGTTCCGCCCAGGTCCAGTTTGAGGATGATGCTGTTGGCGTTTTCGACCAGCTCCCGGTATTTTTTTTCGCTGTCGGCCAGCTGCCGGTAGGAATCCACCAGTTCGTCACTGACCTGTTCTATTCGGTGCTCCAGCTGCGCGTGTGCCGCGGAGAGGGAATCAGCCATGAGGTTGATGCCCTGCTGCAGTGACTTGAGTTCGAAGGGACCATGAGCCTCCAGCCGGGCAGAGAAATCTCCAGAGGAGATCCGTTTGACGACATCGGATATCTGCGTCAATGGTCTGGCTACACGTCTGCCCATCCGACCGGCAATGGTTGCGGTCACCACTATGGTGGCCAACAGACTGAATATGGTCAGTAGAAGGAATCGTAACTGCCTGGCGTAGTGCTCATTCAGATCGAAAAAAAACATAAAGTGCCCGTCCGAAATCGAGGACGGGAGCTGGTGGCGGTAGCGCAGTAGGCTCCTGTGACTGTCGACGGCAATCGATTGAGATTGCGCCACCAGTTTTTCATAATGTTCGGGAACAGCAGTCGGCACCTGCCAGATCAGGCGATTGGAGTGGTTGTAATACTGGACGGCCAACAGTTTCGGTACTTCCGGCTGGTTTTTATCCTGGCCTTCCAGCATGCGGACAATGGTATCGGGATCCGGGGGTGTGGAAAGATGTTCCGTGAGCCGGTGGGCAATGGAATGGGTTTCTCGGTAGAGCAGATCCTGCGAGGTTTCGGTGTGATGGGATATCAGATAGAACGCAGCGGCCGTTGCCAGAACCACAGCTGGCAACAGTGCTGCAGCAAGAACTCGGATTTCCAGGCTTGAGAGCTTAAGGTGACGCATGAATTCCTTTGCCCGCAATCATGGGTGACCGACCCCGGCACGCCGTGTTCAGACAACGATTCAGGTTGGGTTGGGCTGTGCACTCCATGGTTGGATTATATTCATATCCCGGAATCTTGGCGCCTGCCTGCAGTGTACCTCTGCAGCTTTGTTCGCACCTTGACCACCGCGAAACCAAAGGCGTGCGCTACAATGGCCGCATTTCAGCAATAGCGACGCTGCGCCACAATGTCCGGTTCAGACATGATTCAGTTCAAAACCATTGCCGACTATGTTGGCAATACGCCGCTGGTCCGCCTTCAACGTCTTCTCGGTGATACGGGGAACGTGGTGTTGGCCAAGCTGGAAGGCAACAATCCGGCGGGATCGGTGAAGGACCGCCCGGCCCTGAGCATGATCAAGCATGCGCAGGACCGCGGCGATATCCGTCCCGGGGACACATTGATTGAAGCCACCAGCGGCAACACAGGCATCGCGCTGGCGATGGCCGCCGCGACCATGGGTTACCGGATGGTGCTGGTGATGCCCGAGCACATGAGCGTCGAGCGGCGGGCCGTCATGAAGGCATTCGGCGCCGATATTGTGCTGACCTCCCGGGAAGGAAGCATGGAAGAGGCCATCGATACAGCCCGGGCCATGGAGCAGCGCGGGGAGGGGAGGATACTCGATCAATTCTCCAATCCGGACAATCCTCTGGCTCATTACGAAGGAACCGGTCCTGAAATCTGGCGGGATACGGCCGGCACGATTACCCACTTCGTCAGTTCCATGGGGACCACCGGTACCATCATGGGCACCTCCCGATACCTGAAAGAGCAGAATCCGAATATAGAGATCGTTGGTGTGCAACCCAGGGATGGGGCAAGTATTCCGGGCATTCGCCGCTGGCCCGAGGCCTATCTGCCCAGGATTTTTGAGCGTGACCGGGTCGATCAGATCATAGATGTGTCGCAGGAGGAAGCCGAGCTCATGACCCGCCGCCTGGCAGCCGAAGAGGGAATTTTCGCCGGCATTTCTTCAGGAGGCGCCATCGCTGCCGCGCTGCGGCTGTCGGAAACGCTCACCAACGCCGTGATTGTCTCCATCGTATGCGATCGTGGAGATCGCTATCTCTCAACGGACGTATTTCCGTCCTGAAAAGCATATAGAAAGCACCATGTCCCGCGGAAAAAGAAAACCGCGTGTTCCCGTAACGCGCGGCCCTGTCGTTATTGACCAACTCGACCAGGAAGCCCGGGGAGTAGCCCGGCTGGATGGCAAAGTGGTGTTTGTCGCCATGGCACTGCCCGGGGAAGAGGTCACCTATCTCCAGCACCGTAACAAGCCCACCTATGAAGAGGGGGAGGCGGACGAAGTACTCAGGGCCTCCCCAGAGCGGGTAAGCCCCAGATGTGCGCATTTTGGCGTGTGCGGTGGCTGCCGGCTGCAGCATCTGGATGCCGCCGCGCAAATCCGGCACAAGCAGCAGCTGTTGCTGGAACAGTTGGAGCGCATTGGAAAAACCCAACCGGATACGGTGCTCGAGCCGTTGGTCGCCCAGCCGTGGGGCTATCGCAACAAAGCCCGGCTGGGCGCCAAATTTGTCGACAAAAAGGGGCGGTTGCTGGTCGGATTCCGCGAACGTGCTGGCAAGTATCTGGCCGATGTCCGCAACTGTCCGGTCTTGATCCCGGAGGTGGGTGACCGGCTGGAGTCCCTGGCCGGGTGTGTGGGTGGTCTGCAGGCGAAACGCCAGATCCCCCAGGTGGAAGTTGCCGCGTCGGACGGAGGTGTGGCGCTGGTGATCCGCAACCTGGTCGAACTGCAGGATGATGATCGAGAAGCACTGCTGCGTTTCGGCCAGGAACAGGGGTTCAGGATGTTCCTGCAGCCGGGGAGCGCCGCCACGGTTCATCCGATAGACGGCGGTGACGAATTGCTGAGCTACCAGCTGCCTGCATTTGACCTGAAACTCCGGTTTGGACCCACCGATTTCACCCAGGTCAACGCTGAAATCAACCGGCAGATGGTTGATCGGGCGCTGGATATGCTGGCACTGACCCCCGGCGAAACCGTCCTGGACCTGTTTTGTGGTGTCGGTAACTTCACCCTGGCCATGGCACGCAGTGGCGCCGACGTCTGCGGTGTGGAAGGTGATCCTGTGTTGGTGGAACGGGCGCGGGAAAATGCGCAGCTGAATGGGCTGGAGAACGTGACATTTGATTGCGCGGATCTGACCAAAATGGAACTCAATCCGGCATGGTCGGGCCGTCGCTACGACAAACTGCTGTTGGATCCCCCCAGAAGTGGCGCTCAGGAAATGCTTGGATTCATCGCCAAATGCGGTGCCCAACGGGTCGTCTATGTCTCCTGCAATCCATCAACCCTGGCACGTGATGCCGGTGAACTGACCCGGGAGCATGGCTTCAGATTGGCGGCCGCCGGCGTGATGGACATGTTTCCACACACCGCGCATGTGGAGTCGATCGCGCTGTTTGAAAGGGTGTAACCTCGGGTTCAGTGTAGTGATTGTGCGGTCACGGAGCGTTGCCTGGCGAGCGCGAAGGCAACCACTTCCCGAAGTTCCGTGAGACGCTCCAGATCGCCGGGGCCCAGCCGAATGCGCTGAAAATCGATGCACTGTACCACCCGCAGAAACTCAGGGGTGAACTGTTGGCGTTCGTTGGTTGGTTGGGCACTGGGGCAGAATTCGGGTTCGAGTAGCTGGAGGTGTTCCAGCAGTGGGTTCACCAAAGCCGGGTCAAACTGGATACTGGCCGCTTCACCAATCCGCCGCATGGCTTCCTCCATGGGGTACGGCTGGCAGAAGGGGCGTGGATTGGACATGGCGGAAAAGGCGTCGGTAATGGCCAGAATTCTGCCCACCAAACCGATATCTGTTCCACTCCGGCCATCGGGATAGCCGCTACCGTCAAATTTTTCCTGGTGGGCGGCAGCCATGTCCGCGACAAAATCCGTGATGCTTCGCCCCAGCACATCTGGTTCTGCCAGCTGCCAGGAACGGATCAGGATGCGGGAGAGATTGGCGTGCAGCTTCTGAATCTGATATTCGTCCTCTTCCAGTGGGCGCTCCAAATAGTAGCTGTGCCGGAAAAAAAGGATGCCGATGTCGTGGAGTTTGGCGCATACCTTGATTAGAAATACGCCCACTGGGGTAAACCGCCAACCATCTTCTGCCCGATAGAGCAGGTCTTCCACCGCGATATCGTAGCCTGAACAATCGCGCATGAACTGCTGTGCATGGGTGTCGTTGAGTGTCAAGTGCATGGCGACGAGGGCAGTCAGTCTGCTCACTTCCTGAGTGTGCAGGCGCATCAATCCCGTCATTTCGTGGACGCCGATATCGCCCAGTTGATCAAGGCGGATAAGATCTGTCTGCATGCCTTCTTTCCGGCTGAGCCCGGTCGACAGTTTAGCCTAACGGCTTGGCTCAGCGCATTGTGCGGTTTTCACCTGTTCTTGTCTGCACCTGCGTGCGGATTCGTTGACGATAGGCGGCGTAATCCCCGCCGATTATCAGGCGGCGACAGGTTGTCGGCCTGTTATAAATGTAGCAGGCACAGAAGAGTGTGCGGCCCGCAGAGTGGATGCGGCAGCCCAGGGTTTCCCTGCGGTACTCGCCTCGCGTAGGATGGATCAGGTTTACCCGTTCATGGCCATCAGCGGCCTTAACCAGCCACGGAGTGAGGTAGACAATTTTTCCGAATACGCGGTGCCGGCACTTGGGGAACGTGATCATGCCTGGGTACGCGCCCAGATCAAAGAGCAGCCCCACTGTTGAGGCAGAACAGCCCGGAAGGCGTGCAATTCGGCGGAGCCGGCCATCCCGTCCATTGAGGTTGCCGGTAAGCAGGGTCCCATAGAAAAAGAACGGGATCCGGTGGCTGAATTGTTGGAAAAAGCGGTGCATCGGAATTGTCCGGGAGTGTGCCACAATTCACCGCACAACAGTCAATGCCACAGGTGCGTCGTTTACTACATGGCTTTGGAAATAGAACGCAAGTTTCTCGTAACCAGTGACTCCTGGCGGGCAGCTGCAACCTTGTGCACCCCCATGTTCCAGGGGTATCTGGCCAGCGATCCCTCCTGTTCGGTCCGGGTCCGGTTGGAGGGCGATAAAGCGTATCTGAACATCAAGGGCGCGACCCTGGGCATCCAGCGGTCGGAGTATGAATACCCCATTCCGCCCGGAGATGCCCAAGAGATGCTGAACCGGTTCTGCCACTCCGGTCAGGTGATCAAAAAGCGGTACTCGGTCCCCCATGCAGGGCATCTCTGGGAGGTCGATGTCTTCGAGGGTGCCAACAGCGGTCTGGTGGTTGCCGAATTGGAGCTGGCGGCTGTGAATGAACCCTTTGTTAAGCCGGACTGGGTTGGCGAGGAGGTATCCAATGATCCCCGTTACTACAATGTCTGTCTGGCGCAGAATCCTTACGGTCAATGGTGATCATGTACCGAATTAGGGTCAGCATCCCCCGGCAGGAACTCGAGTTGCTGGATGATCGCGGTGCAGTAGCCACTTACGCCGTGTCGACCGCAGCCAATGGCCCGG
>JBNLBB010000162.1:0-5903 GCA_050302415.1 Gammaproteobacteria bacterium
GGTTGTTATCTTGAAAATCCGAATTGTTCGGCAATCGTTTGAGCGCCGAATGGCCGTTCGCGGTTCAGATTTGAAATCGCGAATCCTGCCCTGACCTGTCCGGTGCCGGTTAACCGACGGACCATCATAAAGTTGTTTGCCTTTGGGTAACAGTTTTGATTGCGGCGGTCCGCCGTCAGAACGCAAGTAATAGGTACGCTTTTTTCAGAGTGGCCTGCGCCAGGTGCGGGGTTTGGGCGGACCGTTGGACAAGCCGGAGACCCGGTTCGGCCCGCCGGTGGCCGGGTAGGCTGCCGCTGGTCGGTTGTGACGGGGATTGACCTCGTGAACGAAATGAACAAATTGCCCAATAACCTGTTTAACGCCTTTATGGGCGCAAGATTGAGCATCCGACCCGCCATCCATAACCTCCTCATCGACTTGTCAGTGGATCAACGGCTTCAGGCAATGTGACGCGCATGAATGATTCCTGACGAGTGTATTGCGCGCCCTGCGCGTCATTCACCGATGACTGGAGGATTTCATGAACTTTTCAAAAAAATTGTTGGCGGGAGCGGTCGTCGCCGGCCTCTCGACCACAACCGCCACTTCCATCCTTGCTGACGAAGAAGCTGATTTTTATGGCCGTGTCGATATCGGTCTCTCCGTGGCCGATGACGGTACGCAAACCGTGGTCGACCTGGAGGGCGAGAACTCCCGCCTGGGGGTCAAAGGGACCCACGGTATCAGCCCCGGACTGAGCGCGTTCTATCGCTTCGAGTTCCGTATCCTGGGTGATACCACCAATATCCAGCCCAACAACCGCAAGAGCTACGTGGGCCTGCAGAGCGACATCGGCGCGCTCAGCGTGGGCCGCCAGTCCAGCGCCATGGAGAACACCATTGGCGGCTTCATCGATCCGACCGAAATTGTCGGCACCAACGATCCCACTTCGTCGCGTCTGTCGGAACTGATCAAGTTTCACGGTGAAGCGGGTAACCTCTGGTACGAGTTCGATGTCCAGGTGCTGGCCAGTACGCCGGAGGAGGATTTCGACCGCTACCAGGCCGCGTTCCGCTACGAATCGGGTGCCCTGAAAATCGGCGGCGGTTATGACCAGCTCAGCGGTACGCCGGACGATACCAAGCAGATCGGCATCGGCGGTGCCTTCAAGTTGAGCGATGCCGTGACCCTGCAGGGCGGGATCACCACCACCGACGACGGCAGCACCGATGACACTGTCTACCTGAACCTGAATGCCGACATCAGCGCCGGCGACGGGCTCAGCTTCCTGGTGGGTGCCGCCAGCGAAAGCGATGACGACGGCAGCGGTACGGGCGGCGACGGCGATAGCCGCACGGACATTTTTGCCGGCGTCTACAAACGCCTGGACAAGCAGACCCGCGTCTACCTGGAAGCGGTCAGCATTTCGCCCGACGTGGGTGAAGACCGTTCGCGCTACGTGGCTTCGATCCGCCACGACTTCTGATCATTCCGACACTCCTCCCCTTATGGGGTTTTGGTTGGCCGCTGCAGGGATGCGCGGCCGTTATTTTTTGGGTCATCGTTGCATGTCGGGAAGCAGGGCGGCGAGGCCAATGGGTAGTCATCGCATCGGCAACCGATACCAACTCTGCGTTCTCTGCGCTCCGGCGTCAGAGAGGTTGAAATGGGAACCGGAATTGCGCTTCCCTTCGCCTGTTTCTCCGCCGTCCCGACGTTGTGCGAAGAACCTGTATTGCTGCGTGGCGTCGATCAGGCGTAGCGGCGATACTGCCGCTCCGGACGGCCCACATTGCCGTAGAGCACGTCGGCGATCAGTTCGCCTTCGGTCACCAGGTACTCCAGATAGCGGCGCGCCGTGGTCCGGCTGGCACCGATCTGCCGCCCGGCCTCTTCGGCGGTGATGATCAACCCGGCGTCGGTGAACAGGTCGCGCACCTTGTCCAGGGTGAGGCGGTCGATCCCCTTGGGCAGCCGTGTCTGATTGCCGGTTGCCGCGCCCGCCGGCGCGCCGGCTTTGGGCAGCAGGCTGTCCACGTCGGCCTGGCAGATCGAATCGAGCCCGCGCAACCGATGCACCTGCTGCTCGTAGCGGTTCAACGTCTCCTGCAACCGATCGAACACCAGCGGTTTGATGATGAAGTCGTAGACGCCGCCCCGCAGGGCCTCCTTCAGGGCTTCGATCTCCTTGGCCGCGGAGATGAGGATGACGTCGGTGGAGGAGTTGCGTGCGCGCAGCTGGCGCAGCAGTTCAAATCCGGTGCCGCTGGGGAAATAGATGTCCAGCAGAATCAGGTCCGGTTCGACCAGTTCGACCAGGTCTCGGGCTTCGTCGAGCGTGTGGGCAATGCCCACCACGTCAAAATTCTCCAGCCGCTCAACGTAGCGGCGGTGAAGTTCGGCGATGCGGGCATCGTCTTCAACAATGGCGATGCGGATGGTCATGGTTCAACCCTCGTTCGAAGCGTCGGGCCGTGGTCGGCCCTGTTTGTTTTGCGGTTGCTTGGGCACGTAGACGATAAAGCGGCTTCCCGGCTGCTGTTCCGCCTCTTCGATGGTGATGGTGCCGTTCAGTTTACGCAGACAGTCGCGGACGTGAAACAGGCCGAATCCGCGCGGCCCCTCCTTGGAACTGAAACCCTTCTCGAAAATCTGCACCCGCAGCTCCTCGGCGATGCCCGGCCCCTGGTCCTCGATCTCAAAAATCAGGTCGGGGCCCAGGTCCAGCATGGACAGCGTCACCCGGCCGCCCCGACCGCTGTACGCGAGGGTGGCCTCCAGCGCGTTCTCCAGCAGGTTGCCGATAATGGTCACGAGCGCGTCGCGGGGCAGCTCCAGGGGAATCTCCGTCATGCTGCTCTCCTCGTCGATGGTGAGCAGCAGGCCCATCTCACGGGCGCGGTTGTACTTGCCCATGAGGCAGCCGGCAAGCACGGGGTCGGGCACGGCGCTGCTGAGCAGTTCCACCAGCGACTGGTGATCCACCGACTCCTGGCCGATCAGCTGCAGCGCCTCGTCGGTGGCGCCGATATGGATCAGGCCGGCAATGGTGTGCAGCTTGTTGGAATATTCGTGCGCCTGACTGCGCAGGCCGTCGGCGTACTCCTCGATTTTGGAGAGTTTCTGGCTGAGCTGATAGAGCTCGTCTTTGAGACGGAAGCTGGAGACCACCCCGCGCACTTTGCCTTTGCGCACCACGGGCACGCGATTGACGATCAGGCTGCGTCCGTTGACCCACACCTCCTGGTCGAATTGCGCCGCGCCGGAGACCAGGACATCGGCCATATCGCTGTCGGGCAGCACGTCGCGAATCGGGCGACCCACCACATGGCTGGCATGCTCGAAACCGAAAATGCCGAGGGCGGCATGGTTGAAGGTGATGATGGTACCCCGGTCGTCCACCGACACAATCCCTTCGCGGATCGATTCCAGGGTGGCGCTGCGCTCTTCCAGCACGCGGGCGATCTCCTCCGGTTCGAGTCCGTGGATGGCGCGTTTGAAGTAGCGTGCCACCCAGACCGCGGCGAGTATGCTGAACAGCAGGGCGGCCACCAGCACGAGGAGCAGTTTCATCTGGTAGTTGAAGATGATGCCGTTGACCCGGTCCAGCATGAAGCCAACAGAGACGATGCCGATGATCTCCCCGTTCTGCTCGTCGATTACCGGCGCCTTGCCGCGCATGGACCAGCCCAGGCTTCCCTTGGCCTTGGAGACGTAGGCTTCACCCTCGATCAGTCCGGGCTCGTTGTCACCGCCCACCATGGGCAGGCCGACCCGCTCCGCAATGGGATGGCTGAGGCGGATGCCCTGCTGGTCGCCGACGACCACGAAGCGTGCATGCGCCGCTTCCGCCACCCGTTTGCTCAGCGGCTGCAGCACGGCGCTGTCTTTGCGGCGCACCGCATCCTGCACTATGGGCAGCCCGGCAAACGCCTTGGCGACGCTGAGCGCCTTGTCACCGATCTGGGTGTTGAGCGTTTCAGTGACAAAGCCGACGCCGTAGAGACCCAGCACACCGGCCTGCAGCAGCGTGATCGCACCGAGGATCAGCAGCAGGCGGCTCTGCAGGGTCAATCCGCGGCGTACCGGTACGTGCGTTTGCATAGTGATCACCTGGTCGGTAGCAATCCTTTTTTAGTGTATGACGAGCCTTCCGGCGTTGGCCACGATCGTGCGTGAACGTTATGACCAGAATGGCGTTAAAACTCCTATTTATTTCAAAAATCAGAATGTTGTAACCGGTCAAACGGTCACCATACCATGCATCGCACGCAGGGGAATGGCAGCCGACCGGCAGCCTCCCGCCGCGTACCGACAGCGGACCAAAGCGCCATCACCAAAGGTAGGCAACGGCGCCGCTCCGTTGATTGCAGAGAGCCGACGGCGGAGACACTCCGTCGGCCATTAAACAGACCGGGCGTCACCCGCCGCCCACCGGCACACATTTCCGGAGGATCACTCATGAAGATTTCCAAACACATGCTCGCCGCCGTACTGGCGCTGTCGGCAGCAACGGCCCAGGCCTACGAGCCCGGCAATGCGGAATGCATCGCCCCGGCCAATCCCGGCGGCGGCTGGGACTTCACCTGCCGCCAGGCAGGTAAAGTGATGTACGAGCTCAAGCAGGTACCCGGACCGCTGCAGGTCACCAACAAGGCCGGCGGCGGTGGCGGCGTGGCCTTTGCCGAAGTGGTCAGCAAACGCGGTGACGACAACGATCTGATCGTGGCCGCTTCCACCGCCACCACCTCGCGCCTGGCACTCGGCCAGTACGCCGGATTCACCGCCGACCAGGTGCGCTGGCTCGGTACCGTGGGCGCCGACTACGGCGTCATCGCCGTGGCCAAGAACAGCCGCTTCAAGAACCTGGGTGAGCTGTTGGCATCGGTGAAGGCGGATCCGCGGTCCGTGGGCTTTGCCGGGGGCAGCGCGGTGGGTGGTTGGGACCATCTCAAGGTGTTGATCACCGCCAAGGCAGCCGGCATCAACGACGTGCGCAAGATCAAGTATGTCGCCTTCCAGGGCGGCGGCGAGGCGGTCACCCAACTCATCGGCGGTCATGTGCAGGCCTTCTCCGGGGACGTCTCCGAAGCGCTGGGATTCATGGAGTCGGGCGATCTGCGGGTGCTGGCGGTGTTGGCGCCGGAGCGTCTGCCCGGTGCCCTGGGCGAGATCCCCACGGCCCGGGAGCAGGGGGTCGATTCCATCGGTGCCAACTGGCGCGGTTTCTATGGCCCCGGCAAGATGTCCGACGATGCCTACGGCTTCTGGTCGGGCGCGATCCAGAAGCTCTACGCCTCCGGCGAATGGCGCAAGGTGATGGTGGACAACGGGCTGATGCCGTTCGGTCTGTCGGGTGGCGAGCTGACCGAATTCGTCGCCAAGCAGGTGGCCCAGATCCAGGACATCTCCAGAGAGATCGGGTTGATCAAATGATCGCCGCCGACCGGATTCTGGGCGTCATCGGTCTGCTCTTGGGCGGGGCGTTCATCTGGAGCGCCACCACCATTGAGACCGGGTTCATCGTTGACCCGCTGGGACCCAAAAGTTTTCCCATCATCATCGGCGGCGTGCTCATGCTCGCCTCCCTGGTCGTGATCCTCAAGCCCGATCCGGCACCGGCCTGGCCGGCGCTGGAGCGGCTGCTGGAGATCGGCGGCGCAGTGCTGGTGCTGGTGGGATACGTGCTGCTGCTCGAACCGGTCGGGTTCGTGGGTTCCACCGCCGTTGCTTCGGCCCTGCTGAGCTGGCGGCTGGGGAGCGCCCCCCGCGGGGCGCTGGTCACCGGCGTGGGCATCTCGCTGGGCATCTACGTTGTGTTCCACCTGGTTCTTGGCCTCTCGCTGGCCAAAGGGCCCCTGGGGTTTTAAGCCATGGATACCATCTCCTCTCTGATGCAGGGCTTTGAGGTCGCCTTCACC
>JBNLBB010000163.1:0-5900 GCA_050302415.1 Gammaproteobacteria bacterium
GGTGAAATCGAGCATATGGTCATGGAACCAGTGGGTGCTCATGGTTTCGCGCGGATTGCCGCGGATCATGATGGTCTTGGTGGCGGGGTCGCATTCGCGGGTCACCCGGGTGCCACCGATGGTCATGTCCAGCGAGTCACCCACATCGCAGGGCATGGCGGCGTCGGGCATCTCCGCCAGGGTGTTGATGCTGTCGTACCCGGCGAGCTGGATCGGCCAGCGGTAGTCGTAGAACTGGCCGGGGAAGAAGAAGGCCTGCGGCCCGCCGTCGCTCTCCGCCGGCTGGTGGCCGTTGTGCTCGTGGGTGGTGATGGTGTGGATGCCGAAGCCGTTGTTGGCCTGCGGGTCCACGGGCAGAGCGTTCCAGTGGCGGAACAGCACCGGTTCGCCGTAGCGGACCTGAAGCAGTTTTGGGGGCAGGGTGCCGTCGAAGGTCCAGAGCGATTTGGGATCCTGCAGCGGCATGCCGGGATGGAATTTGATGGGAATGCCGGCAGTGGTGCCGTCGAACCCTGGAACGCCCACCGTATTGTGGTAGAGCCCGCCGGGACCAAATTCACCGGCGTTGTAGTTGTGTCGCTGCAGGCCATCACGCAGACCGCCATTGGTGCGCGCACCGGCCATGGCCGATTTGAAATAACGTTTGGGATAGAACTCATCCCAGCGCTGGTGTGACCAACCTTCACCCGGCGGCCGGCCCTCAACCGGTGCGCCACTGCTCCCCGGCAGTCCGACGGGGCGGCTCAGAAAGTCGGAGATCAGTCCCGACCAGGGATTGTGCTCGCCGGTATTGGCGACGCGGCTGGGGTAGGGGTTGATCCCCTGATCCAGGAAGTGGTCCAGCAGGATGGAGTTGGGCGCGCTTTGCGCATCAGCCGGTTGGGGGAAGGACATGTAGGGTCCTGCTCCCGGTCCCGCTGCCAGCTCCCGGGTACCGAACTCCTCGAAGCGGAGCATCTTCTGGCTCCACTTGGCGACGCCGAAATCGGGGCTCGGTGGTGATCCCGTCGGGATGTTGAAACCGCCACCGCTGCGCTGAACCTCCTCTGGAACCCGCAGGATGGCAGGATCGCGCATGTCCACAAGGGTATGGGTGCCGTCCGCGGCCAGGGGGCCTTCCAGGGAGCCCTCGTTGGCTTCGGGCGGGTCCAGCACTACGTCAGGTACTTCCACCACACCCGTGGCGGCAGTGCTGCCGTCCGGGTTGGTGGGGGCATTGTTGACGATGAACGGTCCGGGCGTCTCTTCCTCCTCTGCCACCTGGGCGAGGAGCGCGCCGGGGGCCGAGGCTGCCAATGCGAAACCCGCCATCAGGACAAGGTGGGCAAAGCCCGCGCTGTGCGGATGCTCGGCGCCTGTGACGGGTGGAGTGTGGATGTCTGAGGGGGTGATTTGCCGGACCCAGCGCGAGCATCCAGCCAGGAACCTGCGCATGGGGTTCATCGATCCCCTGCAAAGCCTCTGCTGCATAGTGATCTCCTCCGCTTTATGGCGTGTTCTTGTTCTCTCGGCAGCCCGGCTGTCTCCTCTCCGTGAGACCCGTCGCTTTGCGCCCCCGCCTCACGGCGGAGTGACCTTTTCGGAGAACCTTTCTCCGGTTCCCAGCAGCTGCGGTTGTTATCCATTCGTTAACCACTGGAAACCGCGTCCGCCGGTGGCATTGCTGCTGCTGTTATTGTTTTCCGGCGTGGAGATGAGGCTACAGTTCTTAGGGAATCCTTAAAATCAATCGAAAGAATGAGGCTGGATGATCACTGGGGTGAAGGGGTTTGTATCCGGCGGCAGGAGAAACCGGGGTGCCGGGCGGAACGAGTGACATTGATCAGGGATTTCAAGCAGTTCCAAATGGCACAAAGGGGGTGCGGGTTAAGCGTTGGGACGGTCGGGGGGCTTCGGGAATAAGAAGAATTTCTTAGAAAAGTTGTGGTGCTGAGCAGCGAGACTTTATTCGTCAAACGTGCAATGGAACGTCCACCTGACACCACGCAAACCTTGAACGGATATCCATCAAAATTTCTTCCGATCGATCCTCAATTCGCAAGCAGTGTCTTACAACTCCCCATTCCAGGTGCCCACAGGTATCCAAGTCCGGCGCGCATTGGCCTGAGTATGTGGGCACAGGCCGTAAGCGATTTGAACGGACTTCCAAACTGTCGAGTCCTATAGAGCCAATGCTTAGGCTCGATTTGTATCCGGCGGAAAATGGATGGTATTTGCGCAGGTATGGATCCCTTGTTGTCGAGTATGGCCCTACGGGTCCAATCAACCATTTCCAGAATTTCTGCGAGTCAAAAGGGTAATCCGTTGAATATCTGCCAGCGGGGATTTCCGGCGAAGGGCATCAGGTGTTTGGATTGCTGGTGCGGGTGGTTGGGACTGTGCGCCTGCTGGGCTTGGGTGGCTTGTCTAACAGGAAGGGTTCGCCCGGTCCGGTGTGGGCAATTGCTCAATGCGCGCCGCGATCTGCGCGGACTCGGCCCCGTTACGTGCACCGCGGAGCGCCTGGTTCAGGCAGGCGCGCGCCTCCGCGTGGCGGCCCAACTCCGCCAGCAGGGTTCCGCGCACCAAATGTACGTAAGGGTAGGTATCGGTGGTCGGGGCGTTGCGATCGTCGAGCAACGCGAGCCCGGCCTCCGGTCCGTGCGCCCGTGCCAGCGCAAACGCGCGGTTGACCCGCACAGCCGGTGTCGGTCGCAGCGCTTCGAGCAAGGCGTAGAGCGCGGCGATCTCCGGCCAATCGGTCTCTTCCGCATCCGAGGCGCGGCAGTGCGTGGCCGCGATCGCGGCTTCGATCTGAAACGGTCCGCGCCGTCCGAGCGCCAACGCCGCCTCGAGGATCTGCGTCGCCCGGACGATCACCGCTTGATCCCAGCGCGAACGGTCCTGTTCCGGCAGGCTGACCGGGTCGCCCTCCGCCCCCAGCCGTGCCTCGCGGCGGGCATCGTGGAGCAGGAGCAACGCCAGCAGTGCGAGCGCCTCCGGCTCGCGCGGAAACAGCTCAGCCAACGAGTGCGCCAGTCCAAGGGCCAGCCGACAGAGGTCGGTGCGGATGGGAGTCGTCGGATCACTGGACCAGTAACCTTCGTTGAACAGCAGGTGGATGACCCGCAGCACCGCCTCGAGCCGATCGAGCGAGCGCTCGGGGTGGGCGCCCTCGGCATCGCCGCGCTCGCGCAACCTGCGCCGCGCCCGTGTCAACCGCTGCTCCATCGATCGGGGCTCGGTCACGAACGCAAGCGCCACCTCGCCCACCGACAGCCCCATTACCGTCGACAGGCAGAGGGCCGCACTCTCTCCGGTTTCCAGCGCCGGATGGCAGCAGGCGAAGACGAGACGCAGCAGCTCATCCTTCCAGCCGCTCGCTACCTCCGGGTCACCGACCGCGACGCGCACCCAGGGGCTCAGCTGCGCCAGCGTTTCGAGCGCGTCATGTGCCGACACCTCCCATTTGTCCTTGCGCAGGCGGTCGCGATGGACGTTGGTGGCCACGCGCAGCAGCCAGGCCTCGGGCGCCTCCGGTAGCGTCTGCGCGGACCAGCGCGACAGCGCCCGTGCCACCGCCTCCTGTACCGCATCCTCGGCATCGGGTAGGTTGCGAGTGAACATCAGCGTGCGCGAGAGCACCCGGGGGTAGAGCCCTCGGAGCAGATCTGCGACCACCCCAGTCACGACTGCCATCGCCAATCGACCGGGCGCACCTCGATCGCGTGGTCCGCCAGCGGACAGATGGTTCGCGCCCGAGCCAGCGCCTCGGCCTCGTTCTCGCAGTCGACCAG
The DNA here is from genome assembly GCA_050302415.1 of Gammaproteobacteria bacterium. Taxonomy (GTDB): domain Bacteria; phylum Pseudomonadota; class Gammaproteobacteria; order JBNLBB01; family JBNLBB01; genus JBNLBB01. The sequence continues at coordinate 3,777 of JBNLBB010000163.1, forward strand.
ATAGAAGCCCACCAGCCACTCCTTGGTCTCGATATAGGGGCCGTCGGTCACCTCGTGGGCACCGGTGCGGGCCCGCACCGTCTTCGCGGTTTCGACACCGGCCAGTTTGGCGACCGCGTGCAGATCACCGCGCGAGGCGGCCTCCTGCTGCAGCAAGAGATGGCCCTGCAGCGCCTGTTTCGAGTTCTCGGGCCCCGGCGCCTCCGGTGCGGTGCGATAGATGAGCAGTGCGTAACTGGTCTTGGTCATGGGTCACCAATGTCTCGGAAATGTTAAGAAACAAGAACCACACACCCCACCCGCGGTGGGGCCTTACCCTCTAATCTAGCGGAAACCCGCCGCGAACGGACCGGGTCGGCATTGGACCCGATATCGCAATTCACTCAGGGTTGCTGCCCCCCTGATGTCGCAACGCGACGATCAGCCCCAGCACGGCGAAGGACCCGATCTCATAGACCGTTTCGAGACCCAGGTAGATCAGGGAATCGGCAAACTGAAACTTGCCCACCTCGACCCAGATCGCCCCGGTGGCGAGAAACAGGCCCGCCATCGCGCCGAAACCGAGGCCGGACCGCACCCGCGCGAGCGGCCGATGAAAGCGGGGGTATATCCAAATCAGCAATAGCCCCTGCACCAGCATCGCGGCCATACCCAGCGGAATGAGCGGTTCCGGCCGGGCAAAAGGGGTCGCCGCAGCGAGTAGGTCTTTGAACAGTACCAGGTGCCAGAGCACCGCGATGCCCAGGTTGCTCAGCACATAGATCAGCAGTGTTACAGCGGTTCGCATGTCAGTCTCCTCCACCCCATGGCATGGGAATTCGCGGCCTCGGCGAGGCCGCTGTGATTAAAATTACCGTTCGCCTCTCAGGCTTGTTGCCACAATGCGATCGCAGCACCGCCGGGGTCTCGAACAATCGAGAACGCCCCGGCCGGACCCCGGGTTTTCTCGCGCAGGATCGTCGCCCCGAGCCGCGTGGCCCTGGCGGTCGCGGCATCGACATCCTCAACCTGCGCGAACGGAATCCACCCGATCGGCTCCGCGTCCGCCCCGACCGCCGCGAACGGACCCTGCTCCCCGGCAAACATCGTCATGCCCGGGGGGCTCTCGGTACGGCTCCAACCCAACAGGGACTCGTAAAAGGCCACCGCCTCTTCGGGTTGGTGGCTGCTGTTGTGAAACCAGACAAAGACACTGGACATCGGAAATCCTCCTCCACGTGGGCCGACACCGATCGGCCCTTCGATACCTAGACGCACGACGTGCGCGATCCACGACAATGCCCGGTCGATTTTTTTTCGCCCCCGAAATGCGGGTCTGAAGGCTCTCGGTAACAGCCAACGCCGAATGGTTGATGGATTCTATGTCTGACATGCGCGATTACGGGGGAGGGCATTTTCGGACGTTGAACGTTTTGGATGAAAGCGTGCGAGCGTTGCTGTCAATCATTATCGATACATCGAATTCAGGGCTGTGCGTCGTGCGAACTCTGGATGGCTCATTGAACCACGCGGTCAACATGACGCGACTGCGTGTACGTTTTTTTAGGAACTGCGGCGGACAAAACCGATAACAAGGATGGCCTTTCAAGGCCCGTTGCGAGCGATTGGTTCCCGTTGTGCGGTTTTCATGATGGTCCGTCCGGAATCAGCTGTAAGATTGATAGAGCGAGTGTCCATTTAGTCCTCGGACTTTGGTCATGGCATTAACCCTGGTTGAAGTGGGTGGATTGTGTGTCGAGTACCAAAGACACTTCAGATGGGTAAGAAAACAACTGTCCATCAACGTGGTGCTGGTTCACTCTGGCTACCAATGGTCGTGGCGATCTCGGCGTTCCTGGCGGTAGTTTGTGACTTCGAGGCGAATGCCGTCGGGGTCAGTGAAGAAGGTTGCCCAATAATCGGGGGCGTACTCGGGGTAGAGTTTTGCTTCTGATGCTTCGATACCAGAGGCACGAAGCTGGTTGGCAACGTCCATCACATCAGCGACTGACTCGACGCGAAGGCACAAATGATGAAGTCCTGGCGCGTAGGAATCGTGAAGGTTGGCACTGCGTGACGGACGAAGAACGTAACCGAAATGTCGATTGAAGTATTGGACGTGCGGATCACCGCCCAAAACGAATT
>JBNLBB010000164.1:0-5896 GCA_050302415.1 Gammaproteobacteria bacterium
TCTTGTCGTAGATATCCATGAACGAGAGCGGCCCGGAGGTGTAGGCGCCGGCACCCGCCACGAAGGCGCCCTTGGGACGCAGGGTGGAGAACTCGTAGCCGATCCCGCAACCGGCGCGCAGGGTCAGACCCGCTTCGTGCACCTTGTTGAGGATGTCATCCATGGAGTCGCGCACCGATCCAGAGACGGTGCAGTTGATGGTCGAAGTGGCCGGCTTATGAGCCTGGGCACCGGCGTTGGAGACGATGCGACCGGCGGGAATGGCGCCGTGGCGCAGGGCCCAGAGGAAACGTTCCCCCCACTCGGCCTGCTTCTCCGGGGTCTCTTCCACCTCCGCAATGGCGGCGGCGACACGGCGGTAGGTTTCATCGATGGTCTGATCGACGATCTCGCCATCCTTGCTTTTCAGACGATACTTTTTGTCCCAGATATCCTCCGAGGCGGGCTGCATCGGTATCTCCTGGGCGGGTTCATGAACAACTTTGAGACGCGCAGATTTCATAAATCCCTCTAGTGTTTGTTAGATGTTTTATTCGGGCTTGCGATCCACTGGATGGTGGTGGGCCGTAATTCCGCCAACCACAACATATTGTGTTGCGGGGAGAGATTATGCGCTAGGGATTGGGCATTATCAAGTTTCTCGACAATTTTTTTATTCAAGCAAAAACAATCAGATAGCTGTTTTTTCTCGAAAGTCATTGAATTGTTGAGCAAATTTCTGTGTCTCCCGGTTATCCACAATATCTTGTGGATAAGCTGTGCAAGTAACCCGCCACTAACCCCCCATCCCAGACGCGGCGGGGCACTGCTTGATTTCCGCACCGCACCACCCCATCTATAGGTCAGACCAGCCACCCGGGGGTGGCTCGGCTAGAATTCGTGGACAATCACTGGGCTGAATCCGGCGGCTATGGAATACAAGGACTACTACAAGATACTGGGGGTGGAGCGCAGCGCTGACGCTGACGCCATCAAACGTGCCTATCGCAAACTGGCGCGCAAGTACCATCCCGACGTGAGCAAGGAGCGCGATGCCGAGGCGCGGTTCAAGGAGGTCAACGAGGCCTACGAGGTGCTGCACGATCCGGAAAAACGCCAGGCCTACGACACCCTGGGCAGCAACTGGAAGCAGGGCCAGAATTTCCGGCCACCTCCCGGCTGGCAGGAGAGCGGATTTCACTTCGACCAGCGCGGATTCGAGGGCAGCGGCTTCTCCGATTTCTTCGATTCCCTGTTTGGCGGTATGGGGGGCTCCCCCTTCGGCGCCCGCGGCCGTGCGCACGCCGGCAAACGCAAGGGTGAGGATGCTCTGGCCCGGGTCGCGATTGCCTTGGATGACGCCTACCATGGCACGGTCTGCAACATCCGGGTCCAATCCAACAGCAACGAAAGCAAGACCCTGCGGGTGAAGATCCCACCCGGTGTGGCCGAAGGACAGAAGATCCGGCTAGGTGGACAGGGCGGCAGTGGTCCCAGCGGCGGTCCGGCCGGCGATCTCTACGTGGAGGTGCAGATCAAGCCCCACGACTGGTTCCGGCTGGAGGGTCGGGATGTGCTCCTGGACCTGCCCATCACCCCCTGGGAAGCGGCACTCGGCACCACCATCCACGCCCCCACCCTGGGCGGCAAGGTGGACCTGAAGATTCCCCCCGGCACCCAGAGTGGCAAGAAGCTGCGGCTCAAGGGGCGCGGACTGCCTGGCGCGCCGGCGGGTGACCAGATCATCACCATCCAGATCCACACCCCACCGGTACGCAACGACGTGGACAAGGAACGCTACCGCAAGATGAAAAAGGAGATGGACTTCGACCCGCGGGAACGTTTCAGCTAGGGACCGGCCTGCGGTCCGCAATTGACCCAGGTCATAAACCAGCCCACCCGGACTACTCATGATTATCTGAATATACTAATATTCAATATCTTGACCGATTTACTTGGTTATTACTGGAGCCCCCCCATGAGCGGACTGATCCCCGGATTCCCGGCCGACGGCGTGGTGACCGTCAACCGTGTGATTCTCAAACCCGAATACACCGTAGATGACCTGGAAGAACGCGTTGCCTACCTCTGCGAAAACGTCAAAACCTACCACTCCGAAACCGGCTTTCACGGCGGATTTGTCTGCCTCAACAGCGGCAACATTTCCAACGAAGGCAGCACGGTCGGTCAGGCGGTCGGCAGCCCGCTGAAAGGGCGTGAGGCGCTGATCATCACCTTCTGGGCCTCCTTTGAGGAGCACGAGGCCAGCCACCGCAGCGACACGTTCCAACCCCTGTTCCAGCAGGTACTGGAGCTGTGCCAGAACGGCAACGAGGAGATCGCCTACTCCATGCTGTGGTCGGGCGCCGCCTACTCACCGGAACAGGCGCAGGCTGCGCAGGAGGCGAAAAAACGGTACGCAAACGGCTGACCAGCCGCTTATTTGCACCAAATTGGGACGCGGTTCACACCTTCCCTGCCAAGGATGGCACGACAATGGTCGGCCCCAAGGAGGAGACTGAGCTTCCGGGCCTGTGTGGAAGGAGAAGTCCAATGATGAGAGTGACCATAGTGACCGCACTGCTCTACGTGGCCTATCACGTCGTATCGCCCGCCCAGGCCGCCAGCCTGCTGGGTTCCGGCTTTGGCGACAACGGCAACGATGTGTTTCTGGCCATGGCCATCGCTGTCGTGGCGATGCCGATTCTGCAGCGAATCTTCCGCTGATGACAACGCGCCGGGTTTGACCCGGCGCTTTGCCTGACCCCACCGCAACGTTTTCCGACCTGTTAGACCCTGTTTGCCGCCCAGGCGGCCAACATCCGCCGCAGCTCTTCCTGGCGGATGGGTTTGGGCAGGTAATCGTTCATCCCCGCCTCCAGGCACTTTTCCCGGTCGCCCGGCAGCGCATGGGCAGTCATGGCCACCACCGGGGTGGCCAGGTTGAGCCCTTCGCGGAAACTGCGCAGTGATCGGGTGGCTTCATAACCATCCATCACCGGCATCTGGCAGTCCATAAAGATGATGTCGTAGTTTTTCTTCTCCGCGGCGCCAAGGGCCTCGAACCCATTGTTGGCCGTCTCCACGGCGCACCCCAGCTTCTGCAGCATGGCCCGGGCAACAGTCTGATTGACCGGGTTGTCTTCCACCAGCAGCACCTGCAGATTTTCCGGCAGTGCCACTTCGTCCAGGTTGCCTGCGGCAGCGGTGAGTGCATCCGCGCCGCCACTCGCCATGCGCTTGAGCAGGCGCACCAGCGGGCCACGCATCAGCGGCTTCACCAGGCGGTGGGAGCAGTTGCGGGAACGTCCCACGTAGCCCGGGCGCACCAGACAGATGAGGCGCGCCTTGACCTCGTCGCTCACCAGATAGTTGAAGGGCTCCAGTTCTCGCTCTTCGATCACCAGCACATCGTAGGAAGCGGCATCCAGCAGCACGGGCTCCAGCCCACCGGGTTTGATGGCAAACACCTCGGCCCCGCAGCCCACCAGCAGGCGGCGCATGGCCGCCATCGCCTCGTCGTTACCGTCGCTGAGCAGCACCCGCTTGCCGTCGAGTTCGGGGACTGCACCGCCATCCATATTCGGCGCTTTAGGCAGTTCCAGATCGATGGAAAAGGTAGTGCCCTTTTCCTGCCGGCTCTCCACCGCGATCTGCCCCCCCATGAGGTTGACCAGCTGTCGGGTGATGGCCAGCCCCAGACCGGTGCCGCCAAAGCGGCGGGTCATGGAGCCGTCGGCCTGATGGAACAGGTTAAAAATTTCCGGCAGGGCATGGGCCGGGATTCCAATGCCCGTATCGATGACCTCGATCCGCACGGGTAGGGAGCCCGACTGTACCGGCACCGCCTGCACCCGCAGCGCAATCTTGCCGCTGTGGGTGAACTTGACGGCGTTGCCGAGCAGGTTGAACAGGATCTGGCGGATGCGCGTGGGGTCGCCCACCAGTCCGCGCGGGACTTCCGGACCGATGTCGCAGATCAGCTCAATCTCCTTGCCGCCGATCTGCGCAGCCATGATCTCGGCCAGCTCCTCCACCAGCTGGTGGATATCAAAGTCGATCTGCTCCAGCTTGATCTCGCCCGCCTCGATTTTGGAGAAACTGAGCACATCGTCGATCAGGCTCAACAGGGCGCGACCCGAGGTGCTGGCGGTGCTCAGGTACTCATGTTGCTGGTAGTCGAGCCCGGTCGCCTCCAGCAACTGCAGCATCCCCAGCAGACCGTTGAGAGGGGTGCGGATTTCGTGACTGACGTTGGCCAGAAATTCTGATTTGACCTGGGCCGCCTGCTCCGCCCGGTCCTTTTCCTGCTGGAGCTCCTTCAGGGATTGGTGCAGGGCGCGATCGCGCTCATCCAGCACCCCCCCGGCGTGCCGCACCACCAGCAGCAGCACGCCGAACACCAGCGCCAATACGCCGGCCACCATGGCCGCCACGCTCCACTGGGTGCTGTTCAGGTCGCGGATGACCGGGGTGATGTCGGAATAGAGTTCGAACACGCCCACCACCCGGCTGGTTCCGGGCGCGGTGACGGGCACATAGCTCTGCAGCAGATCACGTTCGGCAATTTCGCCGTCGTAGGCGTTGAAGCGATTGCGATGTGTGGTGCTGCTGGTGACCCGCCCGGAGCGCGCCCGGCGCACTCCCGTGTTCTCGCTCTGCAGTTCACCGATCTGCCCGTGCTCCGTCGAGTAGAGGGTGTAGCCATCCAGACGATAGAGTTTGATCTTGACCACATCGAGGCCACGGATCTTGTCCACGATCAGCTTGTCCAGGCGGCTGATTTCCGAGCTGGTCAGGCGCGCCTCGCCTTCCGTGCCGGTGGTCCGCTGCAACAGGGGTTGCAGTTCACTCCACAGGGAGTTGACCAGCACCCGCGAGATCTTGACCGATTCTTCCTCGCCATGGTCCAGGATGATGCCCAGCGCGATCTGCCGATAGATCACGCCCAAAATTACGGCAGCCACCACCAGGCAGGCAAGACTGGCAGCCGCATAGAATCGAAACAGTGTGAACCGCTGTCGTGTCATTCCAGATCGTTCCAGTTGTCACCGGTGCCAATCCGGACACCGGTCTTATTCTTTTAATTTCCCGGAAAATCAGGTTTTTCTGAGGTCAACCGCGGCAACCGGGAGGCTCATGGTATACCGCGTGACGCCCCCTGAAAACCCGGCGCCGGGGTCGGGAATCCGAATCCCTATCCAGCCCCCCCCTGTGCCAGGATAAAAAAATTCACAGGTGATACCTCTTTTGGACGGTAGCCCTCCCGCCGGGGCATCGATATCCTCTGGCACCTGCTTCAACCACCAGACGCTCCGTGAGCGGGTGAAGATTTGTTTGCCCCCGGCAGGAACGACAGCGAGGCTGCGCGGGATGGTCAGTCTGCTCGCAGCAACCAGCTTGACGGATCTGGCCGGACACATGGTTTTCCTTCCTCCTTAGGTATCTATGCCCCGCAGACGTGGGGCTTTTTTTCGATGCAATCAGTCCTTTTACGGCGGAAAGGTGTCGTGGGCCCGATGGTCTCTTTTGGAGGGGGTGCGACAGATGACATCCGGCGCAGTGAGGTAGGTTCCTGCTTCTCCAGAGAGAGGGAATATTGCCCGGCAGATAACCGGGATTTTGTCCCCCAACCCAATCCACGATTGCCACTGACGGAACTCACCACCCGCATACCAGCGGGCCATAAAAAAACCCGCGCCAGGCGCGGGTTGCACAAGGTGGAGACACCTCAATGAATCACATATTCCGCCGGTACTGGCCGCCCACCTCGTAGAGTGCGGTGGTGATCTGTCCCAGGGAGCAATAGCGAACCGCGTTCACCAGCTCCGCAAAAATATTCTCGTTGCGAATGGCTGCATCCCGCACCCGCTGCAGCGCTTCCTGTCCCGCCGCATTGTTGCGCTGTTGGAAATCC
>JBNLBB010000165.1:0-5760 GCA_050302415.1 Gammaproteobacteria bacterium
GGGCGTGCTGTTCCTTCCCAGCAGGGCGTTGCGGTGGGGAAACCGGCCGAAGCGGTGGATGATCTCCCGGTGGTGGCGGGCCCAGCGGGTCTCCATGCCGAACTGTTCGAACAGCCCGATGCAGCGGTCCTGGTCGGCGAGCGATTCGCTGTGCATGAAGGGCAGAAAGAGAAACAGCCGCTGGTCGTTGTTCAGGGAATCGGCATGGCCGGCGTCAATCGCCGCTTCGGCCACCCGGCGGGACGCCGCCTCGGTGGCGAAGGCCGCCATGGTGTTGCGGAACAGATTGAGGGGGAACTGGTCGAGCACGATGACCAGTGCCAGCGCTCCGTGCGCAGTCTTGGCCCAGTGGTTCAGACGGCCCAGCGCCGCGTGCCGCCAGAGGCCGAGATAGCGGTCGGCCAACTCGTCGTCAAACTCCGGCGGCGCACCGAACCAGTAGTCGCGCGCGGGTTGGGTGAACCAGAATTCCAGGAGTTCTTCAGGGCTGGTGGAGGGGTGGCTGGTGGACATGGGGACTCCCGGGCAGTGGATTCGATCCGTCAGGAGCCGGGTACGCCACCCGCGAGAGCGGTCGGCGGAGCCGTGCACCTGCAGATGGCGGCCTATTTTTGCATATTCCGCGCACGGGGTGGCTGTGGGCGGTCAGCCGGACAGCGGCGCCGACACCGGGGGAAAGGGCTGCGGACCCCGGGGAGAGCTGGGCGTGACGGTTAGGTGACGGGCGTCCCGGCATCGGTTTCGTTGGCCGTGGGCGCTTCCGGGGTGCGCGGATCGAGGCTGTCGCTGGGGGTGGCAGGCAGCGGGGAGGGCATGGGCACGAACGGCTCCTGCAGTCCGGGATCGGGGGTGTCGCCCGCCCGCCGGCGCCAGATACTGAAACCGGCAAGGGCCGAAGCCACCAGCCCCGTGAACAGAAACAGCCCGACCGGGCCGACAAGCGACATCAGCAGTCCCGAGGCGAGCGGGCCGAAAATGGCGCCCACCCCAAACAACATCACCATCCCGCCACTGGCGGCGACCATCTGGCCGGGGGTGAGATGGTCGTTGGCCCAGGCGACGCTAAGCGGGTAGATGGTGGCGGTACAGGCGCCATAGAGGGTAGCCACCAGAAACAGGCCCAGCGGGCGGGTATCCCAGAGGATGGTCTCGTTTCGCCACCCCTCGCCCACGGTGACGAAGCTGTAGTGCTCCGTGACCGGCAGCATCAGGAAGCTGGCCACGGCGGCAGCGATGGCCACACCGGTGATCACCGAGCGGCGGTCGTAGCGGTCGGAGAGCCGGCCCAGCGGCAGCTGCAGGATCAGGCCGCTGACAATCAGTGTGCCCATCAGCAGGCCCGTCTCCTCCACGCTGATCCCCAGGCGGGCGGCGAACACCGGGCCGACGCCATAGATTGAACCGTTCATCAGGCCGGCGGAGAGGCATCCCAGGACCGCCATGGGTGAGACCCGGATCAGGCCACGGATGCCCATGCGCCCCTCGCTCACCGCCGTGGGATGGGCGGTCTCGGTGGTGGCCACGGGCACCATGGCCAGGATGATGAACATGGCGGCCATGAGGAAAAAGTCGGGGGACTCGATGCTGCGGGTCCCGAGCAGCAACTGGCCGCTGCCCATGGCCAGAAACGAGATGGCCATGTAGACGGCCATGAGGGTTGAGCGGATCTGCGGTGTCGCCTGGGAGTTGAGCCAGCTCTCCAGCACCATGAACAGCCCCGCCATGTTGAAGCCGATCAGGCAGCGCAGAAAGAGCCAGGCCCAGGGATTGATCACAAAGGGGAAGAGCAACACCGCTGCGGCACTCACGGCGCAGAAGGCGCCGAAGGCGCGAATGTGCCCCACCCGGGCGATCAATCTGCCGCAGCGCAGCGTTCCGGCAATCAGCCCCAGGTAGAACGCAGACATCATCAGACCGGCGACCAGGGAGGGGAAACCTTCGCTCAGCGCCCGCAGGCTGACGAAGCTGTTGAACAGACCGCCGCCCACCATCAACAGCGCGGTGGCAAGCAGCAAAAAGCCGATGGCGGGGAGGGTCTGGGTCACTGGAAGGTCGGTTCCGATTGGCCGGCGATTTGGTTTTGCAGTTTGACCTGTTGTAGGCCCGCTGTCTAAACACATCGCAAATTTGACGAGCCGAAAAAAAGCAGGCGATGGCGGGAATATTCGCCGTTGCCCGCGGTTTATCGGGCTCAGGTATTTAGCGAGGGAATGGTCATGGCCGCACCGGATCACGGACTGGCCAGGGTGCCTGTTTGGGACCTGCCGGTCAGGCTGTTTCACTGGACGCTGGGGGTGACGCTGAGGGTGTCGGCGGTTTCCGCCAAGCTGGGTGGCCACGCCATGCTGTGGCACCTGCGTGCCGGCCATCTGGTCATCGCCCTGGGCGGCCATCAAGCCCGATGCTGCGGTGGTGGCCCGCAAGGCGGTGATGAGTCGGCGATGCGTGACCAGTTCGGCAAAATGGGCAAGAGGCGCAACGGTTGCCACGACGAGTACCGCAAGAAGCCCTAGCTGTTTGCCAGCGGTTGGATCCCAGGTGGACCGGGCGGCGACGGCGCCGCTCAGGCCACCTTCGTCGCCTCCGATGCGCGCAGAAACTCTATGAAAATCTTCTCTTCGACCGGTTTGGAGAAGAGATAGCCCTGCAGCAGTTCCACTCCCCGGTCGCGGTAGAACTCGGCCTGTCGCAGATCCTCCACCCCTTCGGCAATGACCACGAGCCCCAAGCCATGCGCCAGCTGGATGATGTTGTCCGCCAGCGCTTGGTTCTTGATATGGGCGAAGAGGTCGCGGGTGAAGGAGAGGTCGATTTTCAGGGTGTCGAACGGATATTTCCGGATAGTGCTCAGGGAGGAGTAGCCGGTGCCGAAATCGTCAATCGAGAGTGAGACGCCGAGTTCCTTCAGGGCCTTGAGCTTGATCAGTGCCTCATCCGGATCGGAGATCAACAGACCCTCCGTGATTTCGAGCTCCAGCAGCGAGGGATCGAGCGAGTATTTGTCGATGACGCCTTTCACCGCAGCCACCACATCTTCCCCCAGGAACTGGCGGGGTGAGAGGTTGATGGCGGCAAAGAGCGGAGTGCCGAGCCGGCTGCGCATGCTGTGAAGAGCGGCACCGGCGGTTTCCAGCACCCATGCGCCAATCGGAACGATGAGCCCGGTCTCTTCCGCAACCGGGATGAATTCGACTGGCGACACGGGTCCGAGATGGATGCTGTTCCAGCGCAGCAGGCACTCGAAGCCCGCGACCCCTACCCCGGAGGATTTCACCAGTGGTTGATAGAGCAGTTTGAACTCGCAGTTGTCCAGCGCATCGGCCAGATGTTTCTTCAGCTGGTTGTGGCGCAGGAGCCGATTGCGCAGATTTTCATTGAAAACGCTGAGCGTGCGTTTACCGCGGCGCTTGGCATCGTAAAGGGCGATGTCCGCGTTTTGGATCAGCACCCCCAGATCTCCGCCTTGGTCCGGGGCGTAAGTGATCCCCACGCTGACGGAAATGGGAACACGGTTGCCGTTGAGGGGAAAGGGCGCGGAGAGTTCATCGATCAGAGTCCGGGTGCGTGCGGCACGCGCATTGGCGTCATGCAGGGAGTCAAAAATCACCATGAATTCGTCGCCACCGAATCTGGCCACGAGCCGGGCATCCGCGCAGGATTCCTTAATGCGGACGGCCAGTGCCAGCAACAGTTCGTCACCCTGCACATGGCCCAGGGTGTCGTTGATCAGGCTGAAGTCATCAATATCGATGAGCAGCAGCGTCATGCTCTCCAGTTGTTCGGTCTGAACCGCCTCCAGGCAGCGCTCCAGTTCGGCAAACAGTTCATTGCGGTTGGCGAGGCCGGTGAGGTTGTCGGTAATCGCCAGTTTTTGGAGGTGTGACTCGTAGAGCTTCTGCACCGTGATGTCGCGGATGAACGCCACATACTGCACCGGATGCTCAGTACCCAGCTCGCGGATGGAGACCTGTGCGGTGAACTGTCTGCCGTCGACCCGGCAAAGCTCGACCTCACCCTGATCGGGTTTGCCGCTCCCGGAAAAGAGCTTTTTCAGAGGGGGAATCTGGCCCAGCCTGGAGGGCAGATCCCGGTCGGCCTGCGCCTGGGGACCGGCCAGCATCCGCACCGCCGCCGGATTGGCCTCAATGACCGTGCCCTTGGCGTCAAAGATGATGATGGCGTCCAACGATCCCTTGACCACGGCTGAGTTGCGCGTCTCACTGCGGTGCAGGGCGTCCAGAGTCTGTTGCCGCACCAATTCATCGCGCGACACTTGGCGGGCAGCCAGGTGGGCGAGGCGCCAGGCGCTCGCGCCACCGATCAACAATAGCAAGGCGGCAAGAGTGAGCGCCGCGCCGTGATCCTCCAGTGCCGACTGGTACCAGATGTCCGGCGCGAGGTGGGTCAGCAGAAACCAGTGCTGGGCGGCATTGGCATTACCCCGGTTTTTGGACCAGGGGTGATCGATCCGGGTGAAGGTGTAGAAACCGTCCAGGGTCAGCATCTGCTGGGAGGGGTTCTCCTGCATGCGATTCCAGACTGCCGGGTTGCTCTGCGCGAAATTCGCGTCGCGATCCGGATACATCCAGGCCCACTCCTGAGCCCCGTCTGGATTGATCAGGTAGTAACCCCCTTCATTGAGCATGAAGGGTGTGCCGCGCCCCTTACCGAGTTCATCACGCACCTCGGTGAGCAGATCCCCGGCCAGGTAGTTGAGCACCAGGACCCCCAGTTTGGTGTTGTCGCTGCTGAACACGGGCATACCGATGCGCAGCATCGGCTTCACAGGCAGCTCTATCTCCCGGTTCTCGACGTTGAGATCAAGCCTGGATACAAACGACTCGCCTTGTGGCAGGGCGAAAATGTCGGAGAAGTAGTAGCGGTGTCTTTTGTTTTGTAGCTGGTCCCGCGGAACGATCTGGGGGTTTCCTGCGTTGTAGTTGACCCGGATCCGCTCCGCACCGTTGGCGTCGATGAAGCGGACCTGATCGTAGCGCTTGTTCGCGGCGGCAAAGTGGTAGAACAGGCGCGCCAACGCGTTTTCGTGGGCTTCGTCCGGATTCGCCAGGTAGCTGTTCAGCGCATCGCTGCTGTAGAGGAAACGCAGGTCGGCATCCACAATGGAGAGCCTGGTGCGGATGGTCTGCGCGGCAAGTTTGGTTTTGTGCAGCTGGCTGCGCAGATGGGTTTCTTGCTGGAAATCGAAGTGCAGATAGCCGATATAGGCCAGCGCGCAGAGCAGGAAAATCACAAACGGAAGCACGTGGCGAACCAGCCGGCGCCGAAGCTCCTGTCGGAAAATTGGAGTGAGGTGTGTTGCGTGCATCGTCTGGATTCCGCGGGCTGCAGGCGTATCGCGGAATCGCGCGATGGCCTGTTATCTGATGTATAGCAGGCCGGGCGATGCATTCCATTGCTTAAGGAAAATTAAATGGTTGGTCAGCGGCGAAGAGCCTCCTCAACCTTCGCCACCACCTCCCTGCTCAGCGGCTCGGTGCGGCCGGACCAACTGGCCACCACCCGACCGCTGCGGTCAACCAGATACTTGTGGAAATTCCAGCGCGGGAAGCCGCCGGCCGCTGCGGCGAGCTGTTGGAAAAGTGGATGGGCTTGGCCCTCCGCGGCATGCACCTTTTCGTACATGGGGAACATGACGCCGTAGGTCAGGGTACAGAACTCCCGGATCTCCTGCGCGGTGCCCGGTTCCTGGCTGCCGAAATCATTGGAGGGAAATCCGGCAACCACCAGACCCTGGTCCCG
>JBNLBB010000166.1:0-5740 GCA_050302415.1 Gammaproteobacteria bacterium
GATCGGCGAGTATCTGGCCACCTTGAAACCGGGGCCCCTCATTGATATCTGGAAGAGTCTGTCGCTCACCGACTATCGCGATGTCCTGCCGAAGATCACCGTCCCCACGCTGCTGGTCCACGGTGACGAAAGCAATTTCTATTCACTGCAAGTGGCGGACTATGTCAGCAGACAGATTCCGGACTCCAAGCTGCACATTTACGAACAGACCGACCACTCCCCGCACCTGTGGCAGAAAGAGCGGTTTGTCGCCGACCTCCGCGCTTTCCTGTCCCAACCGCCCGGCGGGTGACCATGCGTTGGCTGATTGGCCTGCTCGCACTCGGCGGCAGCGTTCCGGGGAACGCCGCGGAGATTGAAGCCTGCCGCACGGAGCTGATCGGCGATGCGGTACACCGCGGTATCCCGCTGTCCCTGGCCGAGTCGGTGGTGCGTGCCGCCCGGCCGCTGGACAGCATTCTGCGCCAGGACCGCAACCAGCCGGAAGCGACGCTGGGATTCGACACCTACCTGCAGCGCCTGCTGCCCGACAGGCGGGTGAAGGCCGCCAGGGCGGCGCTCGCCGAACACGGTGCACTGCTGGCTGCCATCGAATCCCGGTTTGAGATCGACCGGGAACTGCTGGTGGCGCTATGGACCGTGGAGACCGATCTGGGACGCCATACCGGGGATACCGACCTCTTCGACGCGCTGCTGACCCTGGCCTGCGATGACCGGCGCCCCGGGTTTTTCCGCCGGGAGCTGATGGCCGCACTTGAACTGCTGGACCAGCGGAAACTGATGCGCAGCGAGTTTCGCGGCTCCTGGGCCGGTGCGCTGGGCTATCTGCAATTTCTGCCCAGCGTGGTGCTGCGTCACGGCCAGGATGCCAACCACGACGGACACATTGACCTCTTCACAGCCGGGGAGGAGCTGTTTGCCACTGCGGCACGCCATCTCGCCGCAGCGGGTTGGCGCCTGGATCAACCCTGGGGAGTCGAGCTGGCTTCCGTACCGCAGCCCTGCGTACAGCGGGCAGCCGACTGCAACCATCTGTCCCCCGCCCAATGGCAGGCACTGCCCCTGAAACCGGCGGATGGTCGCCCCCTGCCCCGGATCGAGCGGTCGGCGCGAATCGTCACCTTGGTTGGTGTACGGCCGCGGCATTTCCTGCTCTTTCCCAACCACGAAGCCATCCTGGTCTGGAACCGTTCGGACCACTACGCCACCACGGTCGGCCTGCTCTACGACCAACTGCAGCACTGATGGGGGACGCCATGTCCGATCCCGGAACAAACCGCGCACACCTCCATTTGAGAACCGCCGACCCGGAGGATGTCCCACTGATCCGGCAGCTGATTCTCGAATTGGCGGTCTACGAAAAGCTGGAAGGCGAAATGACCGCCAGCGAAACGCAACTGACCGAGACGCTCTTTGGCGCCCAACGCTATGCCGAAGTGATCATTGCCGAATTGGACGGCACCCCCGCGGGATTCGCCCTCTTCTTCCACAACTACTCCACCTTCCTCGGCAAACCCGGCCTCTATCTGGAAGATCTGTTCGTGCGGCCCGATTTCCGCCGTCACGGCGTCGGGATAGCCCTGCTCGCACGTCTGGCCCGCATTGCCCGTGACCGGGGCTGTGGGCGCATGGAGTGGGCTGCGCTGGACTGGAACCGGCTGGCCATCGATTTTTACCTGGGACTCGGCGCGCGCCAAATGGACGAGTGGTCCACCTTCCGTCTGACCGGCCGCCAGATTGACGAATTGGCCGCGCGTGGAACGGACTGATCAGCATCGACTCTGCGTGTTAACATGCGCGCCAATTTCGAAGGGTTGCCATGAACGATAACAACACCACACCCAAACTGGCATGGACCAAAGCGGCCGCATCGGCGGTGGCTTTCATTGCTACCTTCAGCAGCGTCGCCGCCACCTGGACGGACAACGCGGGCTGGGCCCAGCAGGCCATTCCCCTGTTGCTGATTGTGGCGGCGGCGTTTGCCCTGGCCCATGTAACCGGCACCTACACCTCGGGTGCAACCTATGTGCTGGGACCGGCCCTGCCGATGGCCGTGTTCGCCACGGTCACCAACCCGTCGGTCCAATCCCACCAGTTCACCCTGCTGCTGATCGCCGCTTGGTGTGTCAGTGCTGCGCTCGGCGCGACACTCGGTGCCCAATTGCACAGAAGCCAGTCAACCATCTGGGCAAGGGAGAATTCGGTGCGCCTGCTGCACGGCATGGCAATCACCTTTTTCATAATCGTGGTGATCCAACTCGCGCGCTGAACCGGATTTGCAACCGCCAGACCTCGGAGTGAAATTCGCCGATTGCGGTTACTCAGGCACCACCCAAATTTCTTGATTGCCCCACTTCCACCGGCCCGATGATGGCGCTACACTGCAGGCAGTGTGTGATTGCGAGAGCGCGTTCTTAAGAATTTTTGAACAATAAATGGCGGGGCGCATTGGGTCTTCGCCGGTAGATGAAGCCGCCTCGGCTTGCCGCCTCTCCAATCAGATGCGACACCTGCACCTTTCGAGCTCCATCTCCCCGACCTAACCGACTCAGTCATTGGCGGAATCGCAATTGATGACTTCCCATGCGCTGCGCATGAGAATCGTTCGGTCCAGACTTGGGTGCCATTGGTCCAAGCCGAACGTTGAACCGCAAATGGCAACTTGAGAGTGAAGTTCGATGACCAATATCTATGTAGGAAACCTTTCGTACCAGCTCACCGAAGACGAATTGCGTGAAGCGTTCGCCCAGTTTGGTGACGTGGCTTCGGCAAAAATCATCACCGATAAATTTTCCGGCCAGTCGAAGGGTTTTGGCTTCGTGGAAATGCCTGTGGGCAGCGAAGCCGAGGAAGCCATCAAACAGCTGGATGGTTCCGCATTAAAGGGACGCAATGTGCGCGTGAACGAAGCACGCCCGCGGACCGAAGGCGGTGGTGGCCGTCCGCAGCAGCGCCGTCCGCAGCAAAACCGCTACTGATTCCGCAGCTTCTGCTGTGCATCAGGGAGTGCCAGCGCACTCCCTGATGCAACTGCTCCGGCTTTCGTCCTTCCGAGCTGAAAGCCTGGAAGTGTTTTGTGTTGCCCGTGGGTGGATTTGATATTCCTCAGCCCCACAGGCCCTGCTGCCGAATCAAATCTTTTCCCGCAAAAACTATTGGCCACCGCTGCTTCGGGCAGGCGGTTTCAGCTTGGTGAACCGTGTATCGGATGGTTGCGGCGTGACCGGGCACCCGTCTCCAGGTCAAGTGGGTCGCCGAGCGGCGAATCACTCAGTAGGTCAGCGGACCACGCCAGCGCGAGACAAACACCACATTGTCCTGGCCTCGATGTTCCAGCTGTGCCAGCGGGTTGCCGGTGATGGTATCGCTCAGTTCATTGACCGAGTGCCACATCATTTTCGACAGTTTGACGCAGACGCCAAGCGGTGTTTTCGTGATGCGCCGGATTGAATCGACCTTGAACTGAACTCCCTGCAGCCGGCGACGTGTCTCTTCGGGTGCCATGTCAATCAGGGACTGAATCATTTCGGCACGTACCGCTTCAAATCGATCCGGGTCGGAATCGGCCATCTGCTTCATGGCATCGAAATCAAACCCCAAATCCAGTGTTTGCCAACGGTTCATAGGTACCCCCGCTTTGGCAGCCGCCACTGGCCCTTGTGGCAATACCAAGGTAAATCAGTAGGAGTTTCGGCTCACTGACCTGGGTCAAGCAGTTTGGACTGGCTCAAATCGCGCCTAGAGGAGGATTTTTATCGCTTCGTTGAGTTCCTGGAGAATATGCGGGCAGCCACCGCGGTCCGGATGGTGGCGCATCACCAGGCGGCGATAGGTCATTTTGATGGTGGAGTCTTCGACAGGGTCAGCAAGCCCCAGTTGCGCGAGCGCCTGCTGGCGTTTGGCATCGAATTTCTGGCGCTTCCAGAAACGATCGAGCATGGAGAGTATTTCCGCGGGCGTGGTGCCCGATAAGTGTTTGAAATCGGCGTAATATTCGCACAACGGGTCGGCATTGGCCAGCAAATTGTCACCGCGCCCCGGTTGGCGGATCAACTGGATCTGCAGGGGGCTGATCTCCAGGCTCCAACCCGACAGCGCCACCAGGCGGCCCCGGAGAGAATAGAGCGTGTGGAACAGCAGGAAATGGCTGTGAAACAGCGTGACCGGATCATAATAGTTGAACGGTTCCAGAGCTTTTTCGGTGACCAGGTGCTGCAGGAGGTCGTGCTCGCTGATGCCGCGGGGAGATCGGCGCAACAGGCCAAGCACTGCCCTCGCCAGCCGGCTGCGCCCCGCGACGTGATGTGGATCAATGACGGTCATCGGGCAATCCGTCAACCGTCAACATCTCCAGCAGCTTCCAGACCTCGTCCGCCTCCTCTGCCGTCAGCCGTCGGGTGGCCCGATTCAGATGCACCATCAGATAGTCTCCCGCGGCCACCCGGGGGTCCGGCAGAAACAGCAGTGACACCTGCCGATGCTGCCCCTGCGCCTCGCACTCGGCACACCAGTCACTGACGGAAACGACTCGCATCGGAACCCCGATACACACCGGTTTTGGCCTCCTGGCACGTGCTAACCCCACTGCTATAGTAGCTGAGTAGATGGTCTCCGCTTTGTTCTTCCGGTCACGCAACGGTGGCAGGATGCGGCAATCCGGATTCGCACGGGAAGCATCCAATCACTGGTCACACGGGAGAAGTGTCCATGAGTGATCCGACCTTCTACGAACACCTTGCGCTGTTCGGGGTGTCGCGCCGCGAGTTCATGAGCTTTTGCGCCACCACTTCGTCACTGCTTGCACTCCCTCCCGCCGGCGCCCAGATGGTTGCCGACGCACTGGAAACCGCTAAGCGCCCATCCGTCATCTGGCTCTCTTTTCAGGAGTGCACCGGATGCACAGAGTCGTTGACCCGAGCCAGCGGCCCATCGATTGAACAGCTGATTTTCGATCTGGTGTCGCTCGACTATCACCACACCCTGCAGGCGGCCGCGGGTCACGCCGCGGAACGGGCACGCGATGAGGCGGTTGCCGCCAACCGCGGAAAGTATCTGCTGGTGGTGGACGGTTCGGTACCGACGCTCGACGGGGGCATCTATTCCACGATTGCGGGACGCACCAACCTGGACATTCTTCATGAGCTCGCGCGGGATGCTGCTGCGATCGTGGCGGTCGGTTCCTGTGCCGCTTTCGGTGGATTGCCGCATGCGGCGCCCAACCCGACCGGCGCCCAGCCCATATCCGCCCTGGTAGACGACAAACCGGTGGTAAATGTGCCCGGCTGCCCACCGATCCCTGTGGTGATCACGGGGGTTCTGGTGCACTTCCTCACCTTCGGCGCCCTGCCCGAACTCGACCGCCTTAACCGCCCCAGGGTGTTCTACGGCGAGCGCATTCACGACCGGTGTTATCGGCGCCCCTACTACGACAAAGGCCTGTTTGCCGAATCTTTTGACGACGACGGTGCGCACCGCGGATGGTGTCTCTACCGCCTGGGTTGCAAGGGTCCCACCACCTACAACGCCTGTGCCACCACCAAGTGGAACGGCGGTGTCAGCTTCCCGATTGAGGCGGGACACCCCTGCCTGGGCTGTTCCGAACCCGAGTTCTGGGACGGAGGCCACTTCTACCACCCGATCTCCACGCCCACGGATGCTCCCGGCAACCTGATGGCGGCCGCCACGGTGGCGGGAGCCGCAGCGGGAACGGCGGCGGGCCTGCTGCAGAGGGCACACCGCA
>JBNLBB010000167.1:0-5698 GCA_050302415.1 Gammaproteobacteria bacterium
GGCTCGTCGATGTTGGGATATTCGCGTACCGACAGTCGTGAGTAGGAGACAATCCCGATCAGAATGGCGATCAGACTGAGCACCGTGGAGAAGACGGGCCTGCGGATGAAGAACTCGAACGGATTCATGCTCAGCCTCCGGCGATGGTGACCCGGTTGCCGTTGCGCACCTGCTGATGGCCGGCGGTCACCACCACGGCATCCGGCGCCAGCCCACTGCGAATCTCCACCTGCCCGGGGCGTCGCAGCCCCAGTTCAACGACGGTGCGTACCGCCCGGCCGTCCACCACGCGGAAGACGAAGCGCTCCTGGTTGTCGGCCAGCACCGCCGCTTCGGGAACCAGCAGGGCGTTGTCCCGCTGCGCGAGAACTATCTGCACGCGGGCGAACAGGCCCGGACGCAGCGCGCCGACCGGGTTGGCGATACGGGCCCGCAGCCGCACCGCGCGCCCGTTGGCATCGATGATGGGATCGATGACGTAGACCTCGCCATTGAAGGTACGCCCGGGCAGGGCATCCACGGTGACCTTCACCGTCTGGCCCGCGCGCAGATTGGTGAGCGCTAACTCCGGCACGCGGAAATCCACCTTGATGGGATCGGTCTGCGCCAGTTCCACGATCTGCTCTCCCGGGGTCACATAGGCCCCCACGCTCACCGCGCGCAGCCCCACCTCCCCGGAGAGTGGGGCAAGGACCCGTGACTTGCTGAGCCGCGCCTCGGCCAGAGCGAAATCGGCCTGCGCTGATTCATAGGCAGCCACCGCCTCGTCGCGGGCGCGCAGGGATCCCGTCTCCTGCCGGGCCAGGGTGAGAGCACGGTCGCGGTTGGCCGCGGCCAGGGTGAGGTCCGAACGCGCCTTCTCCAACTCGGCACGCAGAATGGTGTCATCCAACTCCACCAGCACATCGCCGGCCTTCACCCGCTGGCCTTCCTTGAACGGCAACCGCCCGATGCGGCCGGCAATCTCCGGTGCCACCAGCACCGATTCGTTGGCGTTGAGGGTGGCAACCGCGTGTATGGTCTCCAGCACTGTATCCAGAGTCACCGGCGCCGCCTCGACCGTCACCACCTTTTCCGGAGGGGCGGAGCTGGCATTGGCGTGCGGGCCAGCGCTGCGCGCCAGCAGATTGCCGGATGAATTAAAGTCATGGTTGAGCAGGAAATAGCTGGCTCCGGCCAGCACCACGGCCAAGCCACCCAGCAGTCCCCAACGGGAGAGTCGTCGCATGCGGAGTCCGCCCTCAGGCAGAACCTGGAGATTCAGGAAAGGCTAAATTATGCCTCCGCGTGTCGGTGGTCAATTGGATGGAGGACAAATAGTCGAACTCAACCATGACCTCCCGATTGACTTGAATTGAATACCACAGCAGCCCATTTACCAAAAAAAGCCCACCTACAGAGGTGGGCTCTGCCAGAAGGCTGTGGATGAGGTTCAGCGTGATACGGTAATCACCACGCTGTCGGTTGAGGTCAATCCCAGTTCATCGGTGACCTCCAGCTCAAACACCAAGGTGGCGGACTCATTGCGCCTAACTCTCGGCGCAACAAAGGTGGGAATTGCGCCATCAGCACCTGTCAGCTCGACGGCCTGACCGGAAACCTGGGTCCACTGGTATTTTGCTATCTGGCCATCCGGATCAAACGAACCGGTTCCGTCCAACGACACCAAGGTACGGGAAGTCACACTTTGGTCGACGCCGGCATCCGCTACGGGTGCACTGTTTTCGAGCACCGTCACCGCAACTGTATCCGACGCGGAGAGTCCGTCGTCATCGGTTACGGTCAACTCAAATACCAGGACGGCCGATTCACCAACACCAAGCACCGGTGCCGCAAAACCCGCGGTTCCATCGGGATTCACCGACAATTCGACTGCAGGACCGGAAACCTGCGCCCACGCGACATTCACGATGACGCCGTCGCTGTCTGATGAGCCGGCGGCGGAGAGGGTTACCAGACTGGCCTGACGAACCACCTGATCAGGTCCGGCGTCCGCCACCGGCGGAGCGGGAGGCGCAGCAATCTGCCCATTCAGCACAACCAAGCCGTAGTTGTAATCGGCAATGACCACATCGAAAATCCCATCACCGCTGATATCGCCAACCGCCATTCCCTGCGGGTTGTAACTGGAAGCGTATGGCAGGTTGAAGAGCTGTTCCGGCAGGAGTGAAAGAGCCGCGTCCTGCTCGAACACACCCAGACGCATCCAGCCACCGTGAGCAACCAGCAGATCATCACGGCCGTCGTGGTTCAGATCTTCGGCCAGAGCTGCTTCGGGAATATCGTAGCTGGAGGAGATTGATGGCGTGCCGAGCGTACCATCCGGTTGCTGGTGAAATACTGCAATTTTCGAATTCGGCCGATTCCCACCGAAGGTCACGGCGACATCACCACGACCATCACCGTTCAAGTCTCCAATGGCTACACTCTTGGTCAGCTCATTGCCGCCCAAATCGTAGTACACGACTGGATTCAGCCCGCCGGTTCCATCAGACGTGATGACTGCCAGATTGTCATAGGCGTAACCCTGACCACTCATCACCACAATGTCATCCCGGTCGTCTCCATTCACATCACCGAGTTCCATATCGTCGTAGCCACCGTGAGCAGCGGCATGCAGTTCCGGCGTGTGGTTAATTCCAGTGGCAGTCTGGTAGAAAATGGCGACATCTGGACCGCCCCAGGCAATACCGGCAATATCGTCCAGTCCGTCACCATTGAGATCACCCACCGCCACCCGCGTCGATAAAGTGGTTGTGATGGTATCCATGACAGCCAGCGTGCCATCCGACTGCTGGGAAAAGATCTGGATGTATCCGCGATCCATGCCTACCACCAGATCGGGGCGTAGATCGTTGTTCAGATCGCCGACCGCCAGTGATTTGGGCCGCTTCACGTAGTCAGCAGTCAGGGCATAGTCTACAGACGGTTGAAGTTGCCCAAATTCGTCCTGCAGAAAGATTTTTAGCTTGTAGTCATTGACCGGGTCGAAGTAGTAGGAGGTGATGAGCGCGACATCCTTCCTCCCGTCTCCATTCAGATCGGCCACGGCGACCGCTTCCGGCCAGGATCCGGTAGTGATGGTATAGAAGGGGTCCAACAGGATTTCGGCATTTGCCTGACCGACTGGGGCTAGAAGAAGCGCCGGGATCAGTCCCTTAAAAATACGTTTCCTAGAGTCCATGAATATTCCTTGTTCCTTAAAACATTAAGAGGCGCGAAGAATAAAAGCACAAGCCGGGTGAGAATTAAAGTGACCCCGCGCACGATTCAGACGGTGGCACATAAAAATCCGAGCCAGAATGGTGAGGCCCGCTGACCGGCAGTGGGCGCTCCAGGCAGCTCACTCAATAAGGCATCATAGTGAGAAACAGCAGGTAAAAAATCGCCCAGAACGCGGCCCAGAAACGGAGTAGAGTTTTTGTCTGGCAACGATCTCGCAGCAATCGGGCCAGACCTTGAACCAACGCGATCGCCAAAGCGAATCGGATCATGCGGGCTGGAATGGTGGCAACCAGAAACAGCGCCACCGATGCCTCGCTGTGATAGACCTGGGCTGCGAAGATTTTATAGGGCACTCCGGTGAATGCCGCCGGAATCAGACTGGTCCATCCCTTCCGGTCTAGGGCCACCGCCGCGTCCCGCATCATCGCCTGCGAGATGGCGGGCACCGCCTCGACCCACTGCACCACCCCTGGCGCGTCCAGCATGCTCCAGTACACCAGACAGATACCGCCCAGCAGCGCCCCCAGCGACGCGTACACCGCAGCCTTGGTCGCGTAACGCCATCCGTCGGTGATGACCAGACGGGTCAGCCAGATATCGGCAACCAGAAAAAAGAGCGTCGCTTCCGCAAAACCCCAAAGCGCGGCGATTGCTAGGCCCATGGCGCGAATCCGCCTTCGCGCGCCATCTGATCTATGGATTCGGTAATCACCTGCATGAACCGGGTGCGGTCACCGTCCCAACGCAGTGCCTCACCGACAAACACATCGCAGAAAAAGGGCACCAGTAAAAAGTCGCCGCGGGGAAGTGCCTTGCCCAGTCCGTGCAGAAAGATCGGCACTACCGGCACATCGGGACACCGTTTCGCCAGGTGCGCGACACCGGTCTTGAAGCGTCCCATCTGCTCCGGTTCGCCGCGGCTGCCCTCCGGGAACAGAATCAGGAGTTCACCCCGGTCAAGCGCCGCCACCGGCCCGGCCAGCGGATCAGCCGCGCCCGCCTTCACGTCGCGCTGCAGGGGAATGATGCCGATGATATTCAGGGCAAACCACGCCAGCCACCGATTGCTGAGAAAGTAGTCCACCGCCGCCACCGGCCGCAGTTTGGGCAGCAGGCGGAGCGGAAAAAGCGACATCAACACCAGCGTGTCGAGATGGCTGTTGTGATTGGCAATGACGATGGCCGGACCCTGACTGGGCAGCAGTTCGCGACGCCGCACGTTGAGCCCGAGCACCACCAGCACCAGGGGCCGCACCACCAGCAAAAAAAACAGGAATCGCAGCACCCGGGCCATGGTCAGTAGTAGAGGTAGTAGACGTAGTGGAAGAAGAGTGGTGCGGTGAAGGTTAGGCTGTCCACCCGATCCATGATGCCGCCATGGCCCGGGATCAGGTTGCCACTGTCTTTAACACCGATGTCGCGTTTCACCGCGGAGATCACCACGTCGCCCAGAAACCCGCCCAAACCGATAATCAGCCCCGCCCCCAGCGCCTGGAGCATCGTCAGCGGTGTGAGATAGGCAGCAACCAGCAGCGCCACCGCCGTCGTGGTGAGCACGCCGCCTGCCAGCCCTTCCACTGTCTTCTTGGGGCTCACCTTGGGCACCACGGGATGTTTGCCAAACAGCTTGCCCCAGGTGTACTGCGCCACGTCATTGAACTGGGTCAGAAAGACCAGGAAGAACAGCAGTCCCGCACCTCCGGACAGGGCGTTGATTTCGGCTGGCAATACCAACAGGTAGGCGGCATGGCTGATGCTGAACACGGTCGTCATCAGACCCCAATGCAACGTGCCGGCCGCCTTGAGAAAACCCTCGGTCTGACCGCCCAACACCATGCGCGCCGGGATCAGTAGAAACATGTAGACAGGGATGAATATGATGAACACTCCGTACCAGGCGATATGCACCCAATAGAACTGCACGGGGATGGCCAGGAAGGCCCAGAAGATCACCCGCCGATCGGCACGCCGGGTGGGGATCATGGAGAGGAACTCCTTGAAAGCCAGAAACGATACAAAGGCCAAAAAAATGATGGAGAGGGTGGGGTTGATGGCAATCGCGCCGGTGAAAATCAGCACCATCACCCACCAGGAGCGGATCCGGTCAGCCAGTTCCTGATGGTCCCCCGTGCCGCGCCGCTTCAACAGCCCGACCAGCGCACTGGCAAATACCAGCAGGCCGTAAACCCCGCCCAGGGCCCAGGTGACCGGCGTGATCTGCAACTCAGGCATCAGTCCCTCCCGCGTTCACTTCGAGCAGCGCTTGGCGCGCCCGGTTCAATAGAGTCAATACACTGAGCGCGAGCATCAGCCACAGCAATGCAGCACTCCATATTCCCGGAGCGATCCCCATCCCCAAGAGCAGGGTGAGCAGACCGAATCCGAAGGCGCGGTCACTCTTGCCGAAGGGCCCGTCGTAGCGGCGCGATCCGCCGATCAGCACCGATACCACACCCACCATTTCAACCATCAC
>JBNLBB010000168.1:0-5563 GCA_050302415.1 Gammaproteobacteria bacterium
AGTTCCGGGGCCGCTTCGCGCAGCTGTGCCAGGAGCGCAGAAACGCTCCCGTCAAAGCGGTGTTCCACCATGAACGGCAGTGTGTTTCGCAGCCAGCCCGTGTTCCACAGCCGTTCCAGCAGTTCGGCAAAATCGGCAAACCGGTTGAAGGCCGCTGCGGAGAGCTCTCTGCCGGCCTCGATCTGGTAGGGAGGTCGATCTACCCAGCGATAACCGAGCGCGACGGCCTCACGGCGCAGCGGCGTGCCGGGCAGCAGTTTCAGCAGGCCGAGCTGCAGGTGATCCGGATGGAGCCGGAACACGCGGTCCAGGGAGTCACGGCAGGAGGCTTCAGTTTCGCCCGGCAGGCCCACGATCAGATCCAGGTGGACCGGGTGCCGGTGCATGCCGATCAGCCGGGCCAGGGTCCGCATGGCCCGCTCCACGTCCATCTCCCGGTGGATTCGTCGCAGGACGTCGGGATTGAGCGTTTGCAACCCCACTTCGAACTGAAACTTGCCCGGTGTGGCGCGCGCAAAAATGGCCAGCGCCTCATCGGAGATCCGGTCTGGGTTGAGTTCCAGATGAAAGCGCAGCGAATCCGGCGTTTCCAGAAAGCGCTCCAACAGATCCAGGGTGCGCGTGCGCCCCAGATGGAAACTGCGGTCGAGCAGTTTGACGGTGCGCTGGGTCAGCCGTCCAAGCACGGCGAGATCGGCTTCGATCCGCTCCATGGGAAACTGGCGCAGCATCTCTTCGCTGCTGGTGCAGAAGCTACAGTGGAACGGACAGCCGCGGGAGGTCTCCCAATAGACCAGATCGCGATCGGGCAGGGGACCCTGGTCGGCAAGCCCGGGAATGTCGGTCACCGGTACCAGGGCCACCGCGTTGGCTTCGATTGTCCCCGAACTGCTCCGCCAATGGAGTCCCGATACCGCTCCAAGATCGGTATCCGCGGCGCAGAGGTGGCGGCAGAGGTCACGAAACGCCAGCTCGCCCTCGCCATCGATCACATAGTCAACGAACGGGTGATGAGTCAGCAGATCTGCGGCACGGGGCCCCGCCTCCGGCCCACCGAGGAGCACCCCGCAATCAGGGTGCGATGCCTTGAGTTCGGCGCAAATGGCGAGCAGCGCATCGATGTTCCACAGGTAACAGGAGCAGGCGAGCAAGGCGGGATCAAGGTCGCGCAGGCGCTGCACAATAGCGGCGTGGTCCCCTTTGAGCTGATGCTCTTCAACCACAATCTGTCCGGCGAACGATTCCATACGGCAGGCGGCACGCATGGAGCGCAGGGCGAGGGAAGAGTGGTGATAACCCGCGTGCAGGGTGAAGAGTACGATCGGTTGGTTCACGCGACACAGCATACCGCGGGAAGGGGTTCGGGGCTAAGGCGCGGAGCAGTTCAGAGATGGGGTGAGTCGATGCGCTCAATACTGCGTGGGTTGAACGGCAGGTGATGGTGGTGAGGAGTGCCCAGCAGCCAGCTGCCGTGCAGCCCAAAGTAGGGGTAACCGTAGTAGGGGTAGTCATCGAACGCCGAGGCGTAGCGGTAGGTGCGCCACAGGTAGTGGTACTCCACGGCAACCACCGGCAGGGTCATGGCGTGCTCACCCACGGATCGCACCTCCCTGCCCTGCAGGGTGCCAATGACGGTGAAGCGACGGTCCGGCGCGTAGATGAGCGGGTCCAGGAAACCGGGAATCCGGGCCAGAAACCGGAGGTCACCGGGGCGCGGGTCGCGCGGATAGCCCCGTGAGTCGAGCTCGCTGGCCAGGATCTCCACCAGACTTTCATCGGCGCGGTTGTCCACCGCCACGATCGTTCCGCCCCAGCGCACACGGGTGTCATCGGCCAGGGTGGCGGCGGCAGCGAGTTGCGGATCTCCGGGGGGCGGCGTGCGCACGATGTCCGGGATGGTACTGCAGGCTGCCAATCCGGCGAGCAGGGCGCCTATCAGGCCGATCCATCGGGTTGTCTTGAAAATGGACTGAATTCTCATGTCCGTTCGACCTTCGGGTGGCGGCGGGTGTTCCCACCGGCTGGATCAGGGAACGGCCGCCAGCGAGCTCCAGGCGGCCACTTGACTCACATCACCGCGGCAGTGATTGTCACCATTGACCGGCCGGGCAGCTCCTATACTCGGGATGCTGAGCATCGCGGAGGGTACCGCTAACGGCGCTGCCTGCCGGTCAGGAGGCATCATGAGTTACTGCGGGACGGCAATCTGCACGGCCATGGCACTGGCGCTGGTTTGCGCGCCCGTGGCGGGCGGGCCGCAGGCCGGTTTCCGGGTGGCCATCGTGGATCGCTTTTATCCACCCATGGAGGGTTTCACTTCCGACGATGATCGGCGGCTCACCGGCTGGCTTTACGGTCAGCTTGATCTGGATCGGGACCAAATCCGGGAACCCTATTTTCACGGGGATCTGGTGCGCCTGGTGGCGGCCAGCCCGGGCCTCGAATTTTTTGAATTTCCCCTGCCCGGCCGGCGTCACCCGCTGGAGGAGATTCTGGAGAATCTTCGCAAGATCCGCACCCGCCAGTCACAACAACCCATGGATGCCCTGGTGCTCTCCTGGGAGTCCTCCTCGCTGGTCAGCGCGTTTGATGATCGGCTCGATACGGCTCGCGCCGATCACTACAAACAGATTGTGCGCCATTGGGGGGAGTCCGACCCGGTGTGGCGGGCCACGGTGCAGATCATTGATGAACTGGAGCAACTTGTCGCGCAGGGCGTGCGCGTCTACACCATCGCCGGGAATGGAGGTCCGCGCATGATCAATACCTTTTCATTTGCGGAAGGGGTGACCACGGTTGGCGCCGTGGAGCAACAGCTGGACCACTACGTGGCGGACAATCCATTTGTCGATCGGCACGAGCGTGCGGCCTATCACATCGAACGCGTGGATGACGCCGCAGGCGTTCCCCTGGGTTACGATATCGACGGCGACGGGTGTGTGGATATTCCCGTCTCCCGGCTCTCGGCGGGATTCCTGACCGGTGATCGATTGCCACGCAGCAGCTATCGCCCGCTCATGGGTTCGTCCTTTGCTGCGCCCATGGCGCTGCGCCGGGATCTTGAACAAATCGCCGGTCTTCGCGCTGTGTGCAATCAGGACGAAGCACCGGTGTCCGGTGTCGGATTGCGGCACTGACAATCTACGGGAACTTCCCGGAAAAGCCCCACATCGACTGCTACAGTTACCGAATCGCGCACCGGATCGGTGCGGGTATCTGCGACGATTAAGTGAGGGCAGTCCTTATGACATCAGTGCACTGGGAACATACCTGCGCAACGGGTACCAAGGCGATTGATGACCAGAACAAGCACCTGTTCGACCCCGTGGAGAAGCCGGAGCACGCCATGAATACCCGGCTGGCGAACCCCCTGCGTTGGGAGATGCTCAGCGATCGGAAGAACTGTGCGCAAGGCGATGCCAAACTGACCGGTGAAGTGCTCGAGTATCCGCCGATTTGGCTGATTGAGCACATCGAAGTCAGCGACCTTGAAATCAAAGGACTCTTTTCCGACGAACTTTTCAGCGTTAACCACTGGGTTTCATCGTGATGGCCGCGGAGTTGTTCAGCAAACACCTGGAGCAAATCGGCGAAGGTTCGGCCTTTGTGGAGCAGTTGCGCCAGATGATTTCGGAAACCCGGTTTTTCGAGGATCTGAGCTGGACCCAGGTGGGTGTGCTGGCAGGTTATATGAAAGCCTATTCAGCCCCGGCGGGCATTACCCTGTTTCAGGAAGGGAGTCCGGGCAACTACCTCTGCCTGCTGATCAGCGGCAAGGTGGACGTAATCAAAAACGACATGGAGCGCCATTCCAAAACGGTCTACACAGTTCCGCCCGGGCGCATCCTTGGTGAGATGTCTATTGTCGATGGGCATCCGCGTTCCGCCACCTGCATCACCAAAGAGCCGGTGACGCTGGCGATTTTGACGCGCGAGAACTTTCACCAGCTGCTGGAGAAAGATCCCGCACTGGGCGCCGACATTCTGCTGAAAATGGCCCGTCTGTTGAGTGAACGGCTACGCCGGACCAGCGGCCTGCTGGTTGACTACCTGGAACACTGAAAAAAAAGGGGGGCACGCAGGTGCCCCCGTTGCCTTTGAGGTGGCTGTGACTATTTGGCTGCCTGTTCCGCAGCCTTGATCCACCCGTCAAACTTCTGTTGGTTGGCGCGAATCCAGGCGTTTGTGTGGCGCTCGATATCCGCTGCGCTCTTCTCGCCATCACGCATCCGCTTGTTCTGGGCGCTGATGTCATTGGCGCTCAGTTTCATGATCTCAAACAGCTTGGCGGCAGCCGGGTTTTGTTTGGCGAACGCCAGGTTGGCGATGATCCGCTGATTGTTCGCCTGGAAACCGTAGTTGCTGCCGTCGGGCAGTGACGTGTCCACCTTGCCGCGCGCACCCGGCAGTGAGGAAAAGGGCACCTGCAGCCACTCCACGTCCTTGCCCGGCACCATGACACCGCTCACCCAGTAGGGGGTCCAGGTGTAGTAAAAGACCGGATTGCCCGCTTTATAGCGGGTGATGGTGTCGGCAATGATCGCCGAGTAGGAACCCTGCTTGTGCTCCACGGTATCGCGCAGCTGGTAGGCATCCAGGTGATGTTCAATCACCTTTTCACAACCCCAGCCCGGGTTGCATCCAGCCAGGTCGGCCTTACCGTTGCCATCGGCATCAAACAGCTTGGCCAGCTTCGGGTCTTTCAACTGGTCGATGCTTTTGATCCCGTGCTTGTCTGCCGTCTTTTTGTCGATCAGATAGCCCTGCAATGCGCCGCTGGAGTAGATGCCTTTACGAAAAATCTTGGCATCGCCACCCGCTTTTTCGAAAAAGTCGATGTGCAGCGGATCCCAGTGGTCGGCCATGAAAGTGGCGTCACCGTTGGCAATGGCGATGTGGCCGGCGGCGTACTCCACCTCCTTGATGGGTTTGACCTCATAGCCCAGTTTTTCCAGGGCCTTCATGACCAACATGGTCTGGAAGGTCTCTTCGGCAATGGAACTCTTCAACGGCTGGACGGTAACGCCCTTCCCGGGCATGGAGGCCGCCACAGCGGTCTGCATGGCCAGGCCGGCGCCGAGGGTAATGATCAGGGTGCGTAATGTTCGCGAAATGGGATGCATGATTTTCTCCTTGTTTGACTACTGATTGTGCAATTCAGGTGAGGATGAGCGGAAGAAAAGGCGGCGGACCAGCGCAGCCGGTCCGGTGTCGTACCAATGGCGTGCGCCGCGGGTGCGGGCATCCTGACCCAGCGCCTGGGTCATGCGGTCGAGAATGATGGCGAGCAGCACAATACCGACGCCACCCACGGTGGCCAGACCCATGTCGAGCCGGCCGATGCCCCGCAGCACCATCTGGCCCAGCCCGCCGACTGCGATCATGGAGGCGATAACCACCATGGAGAGCGCAAGCATCAGGGTCTGGTTGACGCCCGCCATGATGGTGGGCATCGCCAGCGGTAACTGGACTTTAAACAGCAACTGGCTGGGACTGGCCCCGAAGGATCGGGCTGCTTCCACCAGATCCTCGGGGACCTGGCGAATCCCCAGATTGGTGAGGC
>JBNLBB010000169.1:0-5545 GCA_050302415.1 Gammaproteobacteria bacterium
CCACCACCCGACACGCTGGGCAGGGTGGCCCGGCCGATCACTCCGGCCCCCCGCAGCCAGAAGCCCAGATCGTAGGGCACATTGCGATTGGTGACGCGGAAAATGTAGCGCCCCGCCTTGAGTTGCATCGGTTCGTGGGCCGCAATTCGGGCCTCGCCGGTCGCCGAGTTGATCGACTCGCAGTCCGCCGCCCGCACAGACTCAAATCCACGATTGACCCCACCCTCCGCCTCCAGGATCTGACAGGGGACCTGGGTCAGTTCGATGACTTTGGGCGCTGCATCGGCAGACGCCAGATTCGCGACCAGCATTCCGGTCAGCAGGGTCCCGGCAATGCGCGATAAAAAAGTGATGATGGTCGGCATGATTCTAGCCTCCCCTTGCGGGCTTTAATGGCACCCGGGATTCAAACAGCGTAAACACCGACTCCCGGGATTCGGCCAGTGCCTGCTCCAGCGCTTCGCGTCCATGCACCACCCCACCGCTGTTGAGCAGGGCAGTATAAAACGCGGTGTAGAAAGCGTCCGGCTCCACATAGATCCGATAAACCATCCCTGCCGCCTCGGCATGACGAGGCAGGTCGTAGCTCAGGGTCCGGAGTTCGTCCGGCGCCAGGCGGGAGTCAAAAATCTCACTGCTCAGGTCGAGACCGACCCGGCGCCCGATGAGCAGATACGCTTCAGTCCCGTCGAGAAACTCGCCCGCGGCGTCTTCCTGAAAAATCTGAGCCACCACCTGCGGGGTGACATAGGTAGGGAAATAGTGACCGGTCCCCGTATTGCGCAGACTGATCGCGGTGCGCAGTTGGCTGGCGTGCCCCTCCAGCGGCGCCACGCGGATCTCCACACCGCTGCGCACCATGTCCAGATCGTGAATGCCCCGCCACAGATGGCGGCGATCCGGCATGTGGCACTCCTGGCAGTGGACTCCCTGTTTGGCATAGCGGCTTTCACGCCACTCGCCGTAGGTGTTCTCCAGCAACTTGCCATTCAGGGCAAAATCGCCCGGTTCGAACTGGTGACAGGCGGCGCAGAAACGGCTGTCCGCAAATGCCGGGGCCACCCTCCAGCCAGCGTGCGGCAACGTGTCCATGTCTGGGGGTTGGGATCCATCCCGGCGGGCGGGACCGAATCGCTGATGCTGCCGCACATGACAGGCGGCACAGATCAAACCCGCCCGATGCAGACCACCCGCCTGCGCGGATTTGACCTCCCCGACACCGATCGTGCGCAACTCGGCGACCAGGGCGGATGCCTGTTCCGCCAGCGGTGCATGACAGCGCAGACAGGACTGGTGATCACCGGTGGCGTCCGCTGCCATGTCGAGCAGCTGCCCCATCAACCCGGGCCCCATGGCCCGGCTGTGCCGGGTGGTCTGCCAATCGGCCCATTGCCGGGGATGACAGGCACCGCACGATTCCGGATTCAACTGGCCCTCAAGCGCTGTAAACCCCTTGGGTGGGGCACCCTGGGGTGACAGCGGTCTCTGCCAGTGGCGTTCCAGAAACCGATCAATGCTGTCGGGAGTGCCGTCCGCCAGCGCACCGGACGCCAGACCGTGAATCGCCAGGATCACGCTCAATAGGAGCCGCCCTCCCAGGCGGCTCCTGCCATGGGTCCCGGTTGGTTCACCGCTACCCGTTGTCACCACTATTTCTTACAGGGATTTTTGGCAGCGCACGGATTTTTAGCGGCACAGGGATTTTTTGCCGCGCAGGGATTTTTCGCGGCACACGGGTTGGCGGCGCAGGGATTCTTGGCCGCACAGGGGTTGGCAGCCGCCATCTTCATATAGTCCTTCTGCACCTTTGCGGTGTAGGCGGTCAGCGCTGCCAGTTCACGCGACTGCCAATCCAGCGGCTTGGTGGCCATGGGCACCACCAGACAGAGCTGCACCATCTCATCGAGGGAGACCCGCTTCAGACCCGACTGCGCCTTGGCCATGGCCACGGTGTGCGGATAGGGTTTGCTGAAGGTGGGCTGGAAGCTCTGGTTGTTCTGGTGACAGGTGTTGCAGGAGAGTCCGTTGCTGCTCAGCTTGGTATCGTTCCAAAGCTTTTCACCGTAGGACTCCAGATCGGACTGACGTCCTTTCATCAGACGGGTACCCGCCGGACGGGTGACCAACTTGGAATCGACACCGGCGCGGGCGGCTGCGCAGGGATTTTTTGCCGCGCACGGATTCCCCGCAGCGCAGGGATTCTTGGCCGAACAAGGGTTCTTTGCTGCGCAGGGATTCTTGGCGGCGCAGGGGTTTTTTGCGGCACACGGATTGGCGGCAGCCAGCATATCCGTATACCCCTTGGCCTGACTGGGGCCCGCGGCAAACGCCGCCTGCCCCAACAGAAGGGCGGTCAGCGCAAGCAGCAGGGTACCCAAGTGACTCATTTTCGTTTTCATAGGGAGATCTCCACCGGTGGACTGTTCAGATTCAAAGGCCAGAACACTGGACGCATCTTGGCCTGCCCACGGTCTACACAGCGTGGGTATCACTACCATTCCACTGCCGGTACCTGATCATCACAGTAGCAGGTCCGGTCTAAACCGTGTAACCAATGGGAACGGGCCAGTGGTGATTTCCTTACCCGGGATGGCGCAATTTGGCGCGGAACTGATTTGAGGCAGATGAACAGACGGCCTGTGTGGGGTGGATGCCACTCACACAAGGTCAAAATTACTTTTTATAAACAGTGAGTTGTCAGGTGATATCGGCTTTTGAATAAGCCTGCGGAGAAAAAAATCGCCATCCTTGGCGAGACACCAAGCAAAAAATGCTCGAAGGAGTGATTCAGTGGGTTCTCAGCTGCAGGCTGGTGACGGTTCTGCGGCCCGTTGGCTTCTCTTTGCGGCTGAACAGGGCCCGGAAAAGGCTACCCATCAGCATGGCGAAATATTCGGCCCGGAGTTCACGGGCGCGCATTTCGATTTCGTGGATATCAGCACAGCTCAGATCGGAAACTGTGCCCTGGTTGGCTGCGTGATTGCGGTTCATGATGGCTCTCCAAAAGAAGCGTGTTTCAATGGAGAGTAAGTGTAATTGATGAATTTGAAATGATAATATCCAAAACAATCCAATTACTTGTGACCAAATGGAATAAATATTTGTGGACAAGACCTCAGAAATGGCCATCTTTGCCAAGGTCGTCCAGACCGGTGGATTCTCCGCCGCCGGTCGCGAGCTGGGCATCACCCCATCGGCCATCAGCAAGCAGATCGGCCGCCTCGAAGACCGCCTGGGCGCCCGGCTGCTGCAGCGCACCACGCGGCGCCTCAGCCTGACCGAGGAGGGCCGGACCTTCTACCAGCGCTGCACCCGCATTCTCGCTTCCATCGAGGAGGCGGAGGCCGAAATCACCGCGCTGCACTCCAGACCGCGCGGACTGCTGCGGGTGAATGGATCGGTGGCCTTTACCAAGCACCAGGTGGTACCTCTGATGCCGGAGTTTCTGGCCCGCTATCCCGACATGCACATCAATATCGAACTGATGGACCGCTCCGTGGACCTGGTCTCCGAAGGGTTCGACCTGGCCATCCGCCTGGCTGAACCGGCCGATTCCAGCCTGATCGTGCGCCACCTGGCCACGGACCGTCGCGTCATCGTCGCCGCGCCCAGCTACCTTGCCCGCCACGGCACCCCGTCCGGCCCGGACGACCTGCTCAACCACAACTGCCTGCGCATCTCCACCCGGAGCCGTTTCAACGACTGGGAATTCGATGAAAAAAGTGGCAAGCGGGTGCTGCACGTGCAGGGCAATTTTCAGGTCAATGATGGCGATTCTCTGCATCAGGCGGTGCTCGCCGGCATCGGCATCGGGCGCCTGGCCACCTATCTGGTGGGACCGGATATCCGGGAGGGGCGGCTGGTGCCGCTGCTCACGGATTATGTGCATGAGCGGGCGTCCATCTATGTGGTCTATCCACACCGGCGGCATCTATCGCCCAAGGTAAGGGCGTTCGTCGATTTTCTGGTGGAAAAATTTGTTCCCAATCCGCCGTGGGAGACCCACGCCTCCTGGCTGCCGGCCGGCGATACCGGCGTGATTTCTTAACCCACAATTAATTTATGGGATTTTCTTGCATCCCCCCAATCCATGGTCTTCACTGGGAGTACGAGACTTTTCCTCCAAACAGTCTTCTTGGCCCTTAGAGCTTACCCCGCCACTTCGGCGGGGTTTTTGTTTGGGGAATGGCGGTCCTCCCTGCCCGGAGACGGTCAGCGCAGGGTATAGGTGGGATGCTGCCGGGCAAAATGCGCCAGCACGTCGAACAGTTCTGCGGCATGAATCTCATCACCGATCTGCTCCGCGTGTTGCAGATCCTCTTCGATATAGCGTTTGATGAGCCAGGTGCCCACATCGCTCTTCAGCAGGCACCCTCCCAATTCAGCAGCGAGAATCGGGGGTATATGCTCATGCTCCGCGATTGCCTCAATCTCACCTTCGGTCAATCCGCTGAAATCCAGACACTCTTTTCCAGTCACCATGATGTGGCCTCCACTTCTGAAAAATTGCCCCAAGAGAGGGCATACTGCTTTGAACCGGGGCGATCCACCTGAGTGTTCAAATCGTAGGTGTTTGATTTTCATGGTGCGATGAACCACCCGGTTCCGCTCACAGTAAAACATTGCAATTTGGGTGCCTGATTCCGAGTTTTTTGGTCAACTTTGAATGGGAGGGGTGTGACCGATGCCATCCGACAATCCGGATCTCGACCGTGCGGCCAGGCTGCTGGCCGGCGCCCGTTCGGTCTGTCTATTGACCGGCGCCGGCATCTCCGCCGAATCGGGCATCCCCACCTTTCGGGAGGCTCAGACCGGACTCTGGGCGCGCTTCGACCCCATGGACCTCGCCTCCATCGATGGTTTTCGGCGCCAGCCGGAGGTGGTCTGGGAGTGGTATCGCTGGCGCATCGACCGGGTGCGGAATGCCGCACCCAATCCGGCCCATCAAGCGGTGGCCGCCCTGCAGCGCCTTTGCCCACAGTTCACCCTGATCACCCAGAATGTGGATGACCTGCACCAGCGGGGTGGCGCACACAGTGTCATTCACCTGCACGGCAGTCTGCTGCGCACGTGCTGCAGCAGCTGCCCCACCACGCTTGATGGCACGCCGGACAGCGGTGGAATCCCCCGCTGCCCGACCTGCGGCGATCTGCTTCGGCCAGCAGTAGTCTGGTTTGGCGAGCCACTCCCGGAGGAGGCGTGGCGTCAGGCGGCAGTGGCGGCCGCGGGGTGCGAGGTGATGTTGGTAGTGGGTACCTCGGGCCTGGTCTATCCGGCGGCCCATCTGCCCGAGATTGCGCGCCAGTCCGGCGCCAGTCTGATCGAAATCAATCGCGTGCCATCAGAACTGATGGCCCGCCTGGCGGTTGAGGTGGTGCTCGCCGGTCCGGCCGGGACCCTGTTGCCGCAGTTGGCGGCGCGGCTCACGCAACCGGCCCGCTGATCAGGCTTCCAGATAGTCGTCGCCGTTCACCCGCTGCACGACGCAGACCGCTGAAAGCAGTGGCAGGGCGTAGCTGAGGTAACGTCCCACAAAACTCCAATC
>JBNLBB010000170.1:0-5454 GCA_050302415.1 Gammaproteobacteria bacterium
GGTGCACGCGCCTCGATGCTCTGCTGCTGGCGCGCCCGCAGCTCGCCACTCAGCTCCAGAATAAGATAGTGCTCCGGCAGGCAGGCCAGCCGTTCGAACTCCAGCAGCATGTCGGCCGCCATCACACCGCTGCCCGCGCCCGGTTCCAGCACGTCACCACCACCGAGTTCCGTCAGCACCTCGGCAGACTGCGCCGCCAGGCAGGCGGAAAAGAGAGGGGAGATCTCCGGCGCGGTCACAAAATCACCGCCGGCGCCAAACTTGTGGTTGGGGCCGCTGTAGTAGCCCAGCTCCGGGGTGTAGAGCACCCGCTCCATGAAGCTGTCGAAGGGCATCGCCCCACCGGCCAGCTCGGCGCGCAGCCGGGCGCACAGCGCGGCACTGCGGACCAGCGCCTCAGGCTCCGGTCGGGGCCAGTCGGCGGGCAGGGGCCATGCGATGGAGTGACTCAAGCGTTCGGGTTCCGGTCTGTTGAATGGGGTGCCCTTTTATCACAGAAGGGCAGGCGAGTCGCCTGTTCGCCCCGGGGAAGCTGGGTTAACCTTGGTGGCCATGAACGCCACACCCGCCACCGCTGATGCACCGGTCGCCCTGATCACGGGCGGCGCCCAACGCCTGGGCGCGGCCATCACCCGCGGCCTGCACGCCTCGGGGATGCGCGTGGTGATCCACTGCCGCCGCTCACGCGGGGCGGCCGATGCGCTGGCCGCACAACTCAACACCGGGCGCGCCGCTTCGGCCGCCGTGGTCAGCGGCGACCTCGTGGACGGTGCACAACGGGAGCAGACGGTCACGAATGCCCTGGCCTGCTTCGGGCGACTGGACGCGTTGATCAACAACGCCTCCGCCTTCTACCCGACCCTGCCCGGGGAGACCAGCGACGCCCAGTGGGAAGAGCTGCTGGGGACCAACCTCAAGGCGCCCTACTTTCTGATCCAGCACCTGCTGCCGGAGCTGAGCGCGCGATGCGGTTGTGTGGTGAACCTGGTGGACTACTACGCCAGCCATCCGCTGGCCGGCCACCCGGTCTACTCGGCGGCCAAGGCCGGGCTGGCCGCGCTCACCCGCGCCCTGGCCCGGGAGCTGGGTCCGGAGATCCGGGTCAACGGGGTGGCGCCCGGCGCCATCCTCTGGCCGGACTCGGGGATGGCGGATGCCGCGGCGGACCGGATTCTGGCCGAGACCGCGCTGGGTCGGCGCGGCGAACCGGAAGAGATCGCACACACCGTACGCTTCCTGGTACAGGAGGCCGGCTTCATTACCGGACAGATCATCGGGGTGGATGGCGGTCGCCCCTGACGGGACACCGAAATCGACTCACCAGTCGCTGAGCCGCTCCAGGGGCTGAGCGCCGCGGTCAAAGGCCTGCCACAGTTCGGCGTAGTTGTGCCCGGTCACGGGGTGGCGCAGATCGCCGGCAATTTCGGCCAGCGGCCCCAGCACGAACCCGTAGCGGGTGATCTCCGAGCGCGGCAGGACCACCGGGTCGCGGGTCACCAGGTCACCGTAGAGCAGCAGGTCCAGATCCAGGGTGCGCGGGCCGAAACGGGCGTCGCTGCGGCTGCGTCCGTTGGCGGCCTCAATGGCACGCAACTCATCGATCAGCCCCTGCAGCGGCAGATCGGTCTGCAGCGCAACCACCAGATTGAGAAAATCATCGCCCTCAAAGCCCACCGCCCGGCTGCGATAGACCGACGAGCAGACCACCGACCCGAACCGCTCGCGCAGGGCGTGCAACGCCGAGCGCACATGGCGGGGCGCGTCGACATTGCTGCCCACACCGATATAGGCCGTCACGGAACTCAATCGCGGACTCCCCGCTCGATGATCACCCCCACGCCGTCGGCCATGCTCACGGCACCGGCCTTATTGAGGGTGAGGCGCAGCCAGGGCACGCCGAATTCGGACCGGATGATCTCGGCCACCCGCTCGGCCAGGGTCTCCACCAGCTGAAACTCGCTCGCCTCCACAAACTCGGCCACCCGCTTGGCCACCGCCTTGTAGTCGAGCGTATCCGCCAGGGCGTCACTGGCGGCGGCGCGCCGGATGTCGGTGCCCATCTCCAGGTCAAAGACCACCGTCTGGCGGATCTTCCGTTCCCAGTCGAAGACGCCAATGACGGTGTCGACCTTGAGGTCGCGTAAGAAAATGATGTCCATGCCTGCTCCCGTTATCCGGGCCTCATGGTAGCGGACGATCCGGAAGCGGGCCACCGGGCTTGACGGGGTGCCGGGAAGCCAGTGGAATAGCCGCCCATGAATCTCTACTGGCTCGCCGTCCCCATCGCCTACCTGCTGGGCTCCATCTCCAGCGCCATCCTGGTCTGCCGGATCATGGGGCTGCCCGATCCCCGCAGCGAGGGGTCGCGCAACCCGGGGGCGACCAACGTGCTGCGCATCGGCGGCAAGCTGCCGGCGCTGCTCACCCTGGCGGGTGACATGCTGAAGGGGCTGCTGCCGGTGCTGGTGGTGCTGCACCTGCAGCCCGACACCACCCTGCTCGGGGCCACCGGGCTGGCGGCCTTCCTGGGCCATCTCTTCCCGCTCTTCTTCGGCTTTCAGGGGGGCAAGGGGGTGGCCACCGCGCTGGGTGTCTACCTGGGGCTCAATTGGCTGCTGGGCGGCGCGGTGATCCTCACCTGGCTGGCGGGAGCCGCGCTCTTCCGGATCTCGTCACTCTCGGCACTGATCGCCACCGCGCTCGCGCCGGCCTATGCGGCCTGGGTGTTCGGCACCCTGGACGTCGCCATCCTGCTCGCGGTGATGACCGTGCTGATCTACTGGCGCCACAAGGCCAACATCCAGCGCCTGCTGGCCGGTACCGAAGACAAAATCGGAAAAAAGAAGAGCGCCTAGACCGTGGCCAGGGAGCTGAGCGGCCAGCGGGGCCGCGCGGAGAACTCCAGGTCGGCCCGTTCCCCCCGCGCCAGTCGCAGGCATCCCGCCAGGGCCACCATGGCGCCGTTATCGGTACAGAAGGCGGGCCGTGGATAGTAGACCCGGGCACCCGTTTTGCGCCCCAGCTCATCCAGCGCCGCGCGCAGGGCCCGGTTGGCGCTGACGCCGCCCGCAATCACCAACCGGTCATAGCCGGTCGCCTCCAGGGCGCGTCGACACTTGATGATGAGCGTGTCGACCACCGCCTCCTGGAACGAGGCCGCGATATCCTCGGGCGCCATGGCGTCACCCCGCCGCACCTGGTCGAGCACCGCGGTCTTCAGGCCGCTGAAGCTGAACTCCAGGCCGGGCCGGTCGGTCATGGGGCGGGGAAAGCGGATGCGCGACGGGTCCCCGGCATCGGCCAGTTTCGCCAGCGCCGGGCCGCCCGGGTAGCCCAGGCCGAGCAGCTTGGCGGTCTTGTCGAAGGCCTCGCCCGCCGCGTCGTCCAGGGTGTCACCGATGATCTCGTAGTGGCCCAGGCGTTCCACCCGCACCAACTGGCTGTGGCCACCGGAGACCAGCAGCGCGAGGAAGGGGAACTCGGGCGGATCGTCCTCCAGCATGGGCGCCAGCAGATGGCCCTCCAAATGGTGGACGGCAATCGCCGGCACACCCCAGGCCCAGGCGAGACTGCGCGCCAACCCCGCGCCGACCAGCAGCGCTCCAGCGAGACCCGGTCCTGCGGTGTAGGCAACGCCGTCGATCCCGCCCGCCTCCAGGCCGGCGGTCTGCAGCGCCCGCTCCAGCAGGGGCAGCAGCTTGCGCACATGGTCGCGGGAGGCCAATTCGGGCACCACGCCGCCATATTCGGCATGCTGCGCCACCTGGCTGTAGAGCTCATCGGCCAGCAGACCCCGCGCCGAGTCGTAGATGGCGACCCCGGTCTCGTCGCAGGAGGTTTCGATTCCCAGTACTTTCATGGCCGCAAGTCTCCGGTCGGGGCCCCTGGAAATCAAGCCCCAAGCGCTTTGACATCGGACAACCCTGCCGTTAGAATCCGCGCTCCCCAGACCTTGCAGAGGACCGGCTTGCATGCCAACTGTACGTGTACGTGATAACGAGCCCTTCGACGTGGCTCTGCGCCGTTTCAAGCGCTCCTGCGAAAAAGCGGGCGTGCTGACCGAAATCCGCCGTCGCGAGTTCTATGAAAAACCGACGGAAATCCGCAAGCGCAAGCAGGCTGCGGCCGTGAAGCGCCACATGAAGAAGCTCTCCAAAGAACGCGCCCGTCGCCGTCGTCTGTATTAATAGATAGGTATCAACCCCGTCCGCGGGGTGACTTCCCATCATGAGCGAACCGCTCAAGCAGCGTATCCAGGAAGAGATGAAAACCAGCCTCAAGGCCGGCGACAAGCCGCGTCTGGGGGTGATCCGTCTCATCCTGGCGGCCATCAAGCAGCGGGAAGTCGATGAGCGCATCGAGCTGAACGACGAACAGTGCCTGGAGGTGCTGAGCCGCATGGTCAAGCAGCGGCGCGAGTCGATCAGCCAGTACGAAAAGGCCGGACGCACCGATCTGGCCGACCAGGAACAGGCCGAGATCGGCATCATCCAGGATTTTCTCCCCGCCCAGCTCAGCGACGATGAGATCGCTGCCCTGGTGGCGGAAGCGGTGGCCGAATCGGGCGCCACCTCGGTGAAGGACATGGGCAAGGTCATGGGGTTGCTCAAGCCAAAACTGCAAGGTCGCGCCGACATGGGCGCCGTCAGCGGCCTGATCAAGGCCCGGCTGTCGACCTGACCCGCCCTTCCTGTTAGATTTCTGCCCTCCTCCGCCACGCGCGCGGAAACAGCGGCACAGACCGCGAACCGGGGGTATTCCACAGAGTCATGGCGGGTCGCATCCCTCCCCACTTCATTGATGAACTGCTCGGTCGGGTCGACATTGTCGACGTGATCGAACCGCGCGTGCGCCTGAAAAAGGCCGGCCGCGACTACCAGGGCCTCTGCCCCTTCCACAACGAAAAGTCCCCCTCCTTCACGGTGAGCCAGACCAAGCAGTTCTACCATTGCTTCGGCTGCGGCGCCCACGGCACCGCCATCGGCTTCCTCATGGAACACGACCGCATGGGGTTCCGCGAGGCGGTGGATGATCTGGCGCAGAGTGTCGGCCTGCAGGTCCCCGTCGAGGAGGGCGACCAACCCGCGCGGCCCGCCGACGAGGACAATCTCTTCGAGGTGATGGAGAAGGCCGCCGACAGCTTCCGGCATGCGCTGCGCCATCACGCCGGCAAGGCGCGCGCCGTGGAGTACCTCAAGGGGCGCGGGCTGACCGGCGAGATCGCCGCCGCCTTCGGCCTGGGCTTTGCGCCCCCCGGCTGGGACTACCTGATCCAGGCGCTGTCGCACCTGCACAACGCCCAGCGCCGAATGGAGAAGGTGGGACTAATTAAGCG
This sequence comes from Gammaproteobacteria bacterium, assembly GCA_050302415.1. Classification (GTDB taxonomy): domain Bacteria; phylum Pseudomonadota; class Gammaproteobacteria; order JBNLBB01; family JBNLBB01; genus JBNLBB01. The sequence continues at coordinate 5,336 of JBNLBB010000170.1, forward strand.
CAAGGAGGAATCAAACGATTTCTACGACCGCTTCCGCGACCGCATCATCTTCCCCATCCGCGACCGGCGCGGCCGGGTGGTGGGGTTTGGCGGACGGGTGCTGGGCGATGAGAAACCCA
>JBNLBB010000171.1:0-5445 GCA_050302415.1 Gammaproteobacteria bacterium
CACAGACCGCCAAACAGCAGCAGGGCCACGATGATGGCCGTGGGATGGAGGTTGACCACCTCCGAGAACAGCAGCGGCACCAGCAGATTGCCGTCCAGCCCCTGGACAATGAGATAGCCGGCCATCAGGTACATGAAATCAGCCGTGAATCCCCACTGCACATAGGCAATGATCACCACCGGCAGGGTCACCACCACCGCTCCCACATAGGGAATGATGACCGAGAGTCCCACCAGCAGACCCAACAACAGAGAGAAGCGCATACCCATCAGTTCGAACACAAAGTAGGTCGCCACGCCGACGATGCAGATCTCCCAGAATTTGCCCCGCACATAGTTGCCGATCTGGGCGTCCACTTCGTGCCAGACCTTGGCCGCGAGTCCCCGTTCACGGGGCAGGTAGCTTTTCACCCAGGCCAGCAGTCGAGCCTTGTCCTTGAGATAGAAAAACACCAGCAGCGGGATGATGATCAGGTAGACGCCCAGCGTCACCACGCTGGAGAGCGATGCCAGGGATGCCGACACCGCCCGCTGGCCCCAAGTGACAATTTCGCTGCGGATGCTGGCCGAGAGATCGGCCACCTGCTGCTCGGTAAAAAAGGTGGGATAGTGTTTGGGCAGCTCCAGCAGCGCCTCCTGCCCCTTGCTCAACATGGCCGGCAGTTCCTGCAACAGCTGGGTGGCCTGCAGCGAGAGCAGCGGAATCATGCCAAACACCAGGAACAGCAGAAAGACCAGAAACACACTGAATACGGTGATCACCGCCAATAGCCGGGCCACCCCCCGCCGCTCGATGAGTCCGACCAGCCCCTCCAGCAGGTAGGCGATGATCAGCGCGGCGATGACCGGTGCCAGAATCTGTCCGAGAGTGAGCACAAATACCGCGCCCACCACCAGGAGCAGAGCCAGAATGACCACCTGCGGATCGGAAAAGTAGCGCCGCAGCCAATCTCTCATCATGCCTATCACGTTGTCGACTCCCCGCGCGAGGTCTTCAGCTTGTTGTAGTGTCCGGCGAACAGCAGCTCCAGCTCATCAATCACCTCTTTGGCCGGGCGCCCCTGGAGCACATGCTGGGACATCAGACCGGAGGATTCGTGCAACAGGGCACTCTTGTCGAGCATGGAATAGGAGGTGGTCAAACGCTTCAGCGCGGCGACCACGCTCTCATTGTCGGGGCGTTCGATCCGCTGCGGTGGCGGCAGCTCGCCATGGTCATCTGAGCCGTGTTGCTGCTGCAGAAACTGGGCAAACGCCAGCAGCTGCTTCTGCGCCTCAGCGGGCAGCTTTTGATAGATCTCGCCAAGCTCTTTTTCTATGCGACGCATTGCCCCGGTACGAGGATATCCGCGGGCCATCATAAACCGCCCGGATTCTCCTTGCAGTAGACGCGGAAAAAGGAGAGCAGCTCCTCCATGGCGCGGTGGCGGAATTTCTGTTTCTGGTGGACAAAGGAGAAGGGGCGATCCAGGCGCGGTTCGAGCGGAATGGCCACCAGCGTGCCGAGCTGAAGCTCCTTGTCGATGGTGGCCTTGGAGATTACCGAGATACCCATGCCTGCTGCCACCGCCCCCTTGATCGCTTCGGGACTGCCCAACTCCAGGGTCACATCCAGATCCGACGAGCTGAGGCCGTTGTCGGCCAGGTACTGCAGTATCACTTCCCGGGTACCGGAGCCCACTTCTCGGCAGATATAGGGAAAGCCAATCAGTTCGCGGATCGCCAGTTGTTTGCGGTCGGCCAGCACATGCCCGGGCGGCACGATGCCGACCAGTTCATCCATGCTGCACACCTCCACGGAGAGGTTTTTGTTCAGCACCGGCGCTTCCACCACACCCAGGTCGATGACATTGTTTTCAACCATGGCGACGATGGCATCCGTATTGCCCACCTTGAGCTGAATGTTGACGTCCGGGTATTTGGCTTTGAAATCACCCAGCAGCGCCGGCAGCATATATTCGGCAATGGTGGTGCTGGCACCGATCACCAGTGCGCCGCTGATTTCGCCGGTCAGCTCGCGAACGGAATTTTCCATGGCGCCGTAGAGCTCGAAAATCTGCTCGGCGTATTCGTACACGCGCTGGCCCGCCTCGGTCAGACTGATCCGATTATGGGTTCGGTCGAACAGGCGGGTGTTGAAGTGTTCCTCCAGCTGGCGCACCTGAAAGGTGACCGCCGGCTGCGTCATGTGCAGCGTATCCGCCGCCTTGGTGAAACTGAGCAGGCGGGCAACCGTATGGAACACCTGAAGTCTACGATCTGCCATGTTGACCCTTTGATTTATTCTGTCGCCGACGCGATCCGGTCGCGTCGGGCCACTCATAGTAACAGTGGCGCTGGAAAAACGCAGCTAACCCGGATTGGCCGCGTCCTGCGCGGCGGCAAAGCGTCGGAAATAGAACGCATAGTACATCACCGGAATCACCACGAGGGTCAGCAGCGTGGAGACCAGAATCCCGAAAATCAGGGAGATCGCAAGACCGCTGAAAATCGGATCATCCAGAATAAAGAATGCGCCCATCATCGCCGCCGCCGCGGTGAGCGCGATCGGGCGGGCGCGCACCGCTCCGGAGCGGATTACCGCCTCGTCAAAGGGCATCCCGGCACGCGCCTGTTCGTTGATGAAATCGACCAGCAGGATGGAGTTGCGCACGATGATGCCGGCCAGGGCAATCATCCCGATCATCGACGTTGCCGTGAAATGCTTGCCCAGCAGCGCGTGGCCCGGCATCACGCCGATCACGGTGAGCGGTATCGGCGCCATGATGATGAGGGGAATCAGGTACGAGCGGAACTGCCCCACCACCAGCAGGTAGATCAAGACCAGGCCCACCGAATAGGCAATCCCCATGTCGCGGAAGGTTTCATAGGTGACCTGCCACTCCCCATCCCACTTGAGGCTGTATTGGTAAGGGTTGTCCGGGGGCGCTATGAAATGCTGTTCCAGCACCGGTCCGCCATCCGGCCGGTAATCCCCCAGCTTGGAAAACAGGTCGAACATACCGTAGAGCGGGCTGTCCAGATGCCCGGCCATGTCACCCGTCACGAAGACAACCGGCAGCAAATCCTTGTGATAGACCGGCTGCTCGCGCAAGCTCTGGCGCACCTGGACCAGCTCGGAGATCGCGACCATGTTGCCCGAGCGGCCACGTACCCGCAGCGCCAGCAGGGGCGCCATTTCGCTCTTCTCGCTGACCGGTAACTCTACGCGCACGGGGATCGGATACTTCATGAAATCGAGGTGCAGATACGAAATATCCTCGCCCGACAGCGCCGTGGCGATAGCACGCGATATTTCCGCCTGGGAAACGCCCAGCCGCGCGGCTTTCTGGTGATCCACCTCCACCACCAGGCGCGGCGCTTCCGCTTCGACGCTGGTATCGACATCCACGATATCTGCCGTAGCACGAAATACCTCGCTGATCGCGCCGGCCACCTCGCGCTGCCCTGCGTAGTCGATGCCGTAGATTTCGGCCACCAGGGGTGACATCACCGGAGGTCCGGGAGGCACTTCCACAATCTTCACGTTTGCGGTGTACTTCGCGGCGATCTGCTGCAGCGGTTCGCGCACCGACTGGGCAATTTCGTGGCTCTGGCGTGCGCGGTCGGATTTGTCCACCAGATTGACCTGCAGATCGGCCACATGTGCCCCGGTGCGCAGATAGTACTGGCGTACCAGACCGTTGAAGTTGATGGGTGCCGCGGTCCCCACATAGGCCTGATAGTCCATCACCTCCGGCACCGTGGAGAGGTAGCGTCCCAGTTCGGCCGTCACCTGCGCGGTCCGTTCCAGCGCCGTGCCCTCGGGCAGGTCGACAATCACCTGGAATTCCGACTTGTTGTCGAAGGGCAGCATTTTGAGCACCACCGCCTGCACCACCGCCAGGCCCACCGATCCGCCGATCAGCACCAGCACCACCGCCAGCATGGCGCGCCGACGGCGCCGTCCGGCGGCACCCACCAGGAAGGGCCGCATCACCCGATCGAACAGCCGATAGAGGGGGTCTTCACCCTCTCTTTCCGGGTGTTGGACCTTGCCCAGCATGCGATAGGCCAACCACGGGGTCACCACAAAGGCGACCGCCAGGGAGATCAGCATGCCGATACTCGCGTTGATCGGAATCGGGCTCATGTAGGGACCCATCAGACCGCTCACAAAGGCCATCGGCAACAGCGCCGCAATCACGGTAAAGGTGGCCAGTATGGTGGGGCCACCCACCTCGTCGACCGCCGCCGGGATTGCCTCGGCGAGCGATTTGCCGCCCAGCTGCATGTGACGGTGGATGTTTTCCACCACCACGATGGCGTCATCCACCAGAATGCCGATGGAAAATATCAGCGCGAACAGAGAGACGCGGTTGAGGGTGAAACCCCAGGCCCAGGAGGCAAACAGGGTAATCGCCAAAGTGACCACCACCGCCGTCCCGACGATAAACGCCTCCCTCCGCCCCAGTGCAAGCAGCACCAGCAGCACCACCGAAGCGGTGGCAAAAATCAGCTTCTTGATCAGCGTCTGGGCCTTGTCGTTGGCCGTTGCGCCGTAATTGCGGGTGATGGTGGCATGCACGCCATCCGGTACGAAGGTGCCGCGCAGTGCCTCAAAGCGCTGGATCACCTGGTCGGCCACGGCGACCGCATTCTCACCCGGTTTTTTTGCGACAGCGATGGTCACGGCGGGATACTCACCCGGTTGACCATAGCCCTGCACCGCGAAGGCCGGCCCGGTGCCGGTCCACACATACTGTTGCGGCTGATCGGCACCGAAGCTCACCTCGGCGACATCGCCCAGAAAAACCGGGGTACCGTCGTAGAGCCCCACCACCAGTTGCGCCACCTCTTCCGGCGTGGTGAGAAAACTCCCGGCCTGTACTTCAACCGTCCGGTTGTCGGCGACCAGCTCACCGGCCGGCAGCGAGGTATTGGCACTCTGCAGGGCCGCCCGCAGATCGCCCAGCGCCAGGCCGTGGGCCGCCATTCTGTCGGCATCCAACAGCACGTGCACCACCCGCTCGGGACCGCCAATGGTGACAATGTCGCGCGTACCCGGCACCCGCTTCAGCTCGGCCTCGATGGCGTGGGCGACTTCGAGCAGCTCGGTGGCGCCGCGTTGCGGATCATCGGTCCACAGGGTACCGGTGACCACGGGGACGTCGTCGATGCCCATGGGGCGGATCACCGGCTGGGCCACACCCAGGTTGGGCGGCAGCCAATCGCTGTTGGAAAAGACCGCGTTGTAGAGCCGCACGATCGACTGGGTCCGATCCTCGCCCACGTAGAACTGGACGGTCAGAATGGCCATGCCGGGACGGGAGACGGAATAGATGTGCTCCACGCCTTCAATTTCCGACAGGATCTGCTCCGCCGGGGTGGTCACCAGATGCTCCACCTCCCGGACGGTCGCACCGGGAAAGGCGATGAACACGTTGGCGAAGGTGACATTGATCTG
>JBNLBB010000172.1:0-5424 GCA_050302415.1 Gammaproteobacteria bacterium
ATCTGGTGTTGGAGCATGTGGGCATCAATCCCACCCGGACGGGTGTCATCGACATTCTGCAGATGATGGGTGCGCGGATTGAGATCACCAACCGGCGCGACGCCGGTGGCGAACCGGTGGCCGATTTACGGGTCACTCATGCGCGGCTGCGGGGGATCGAGATTCCCGAATACTTGGTGCCGCTTGCCATAGATGAGTTTCCGGCGCTGTTTGTCGCCGCAGCTTGCGCTACGGGCACCACCGTTTTGCGAGGGGCGCGCGAGTTGCGGGTTAAGGAGAGTGACCGCATCGCGGTGATGGCGGAGGGATTGATTGCCAACGGAATTGATGCCCAGCCCACGGAAGATGGCATTGTCATCCACGGCGGTGCGTTGCGCGGCGCCCGGGTGGACAGCCACGGCGACCATCGCATTGCCATGTCATTCGCCATGGCGGCTTTACGCTCGGCCGGCACCATGGAGATCGGCGACTGTGACAACGTCGCCACTTCGTTTCCGGGATTTGTAGGGCTGGCGGCCGGCGCCGGTTTGGGTATTCAGTCCGACAGTTAGGCGGTCGCTATCACGCGACCATCTTGCGCGCGATAAAATCGAGCCCCTCTTCGGCATCCAGAATCACCTGCAGTGCCGCCTCGGCCTTGTCTTCTGCCAGATAGGCGCGTTTGTACAGGATCGGTTTGATCTCGCTGCTTGCCGCATCGCCGATTCCCTGCCGCTTGAGCAATGCGTTGGCAATCTGGACCACACGGACGTAGGAGGCATGCTGCTCTCCGTATTCCAGATTGTGATGGTGTTCGACCACGGCCTGGATCTCGACTGGCATCTTCCAGGCGCGCATCAGCCATTTGCCCAGTTCGCAATGAGTAACTCCCAATGAACGCTGCTCCAGCTCCACCACGGAGCGCTGCGGGTATTTGCCGATGATTTTGTTGAGCTGGCGAAATTCGTAGGGAAAGAGATGACCCAGCAGCAGAAACCCGAAATTGTGCAGCAGTCCGGCCAGGTAGGCGACACCGGGCGCTGGACGGTGTTCGATGGGAATGTAGTTGCAGAGACTCTGCGCCAGGGTTCCGGCGCGTACGGCGTGCTGCCAGAAGGAGTCCAGTCCGATGGGACCCTCTTTGGGATTCTTGAATTTCCGACCGAGCGACAGGCCGAGGGCCAGGTTGAACACAAAATCAAGCCCAAGCACGCGCACAATGGCTTTCTCCACGGAATCCACCTTTCCCTGATAGCCGTATAGCGGCGAGGTGGCATAGCGGATCAGCTGCGCGGAGAGCGCAGGATCCTGTTCGATGACCGCCGCTACCTCAACGGGAGTGGAAAAGGCGTTGTTGCGCATGCTGATGATTTCGGTGGCGATACCCGGCATGGCGGGGAGCTGGGTGGTGGACTCCACCTTGTTGCGGATGCGTTTGCGCAAGGCCAGCAGTTGTGCGCGCGCCGCTTCGCGCGCTGCCTGGCGCGGATCCTTCATCCGCGGCTTGCTGCTGGCGCTCGGGGCCGGGTCAGTGGCACGGGACTGCTGCTCCAACTCCTCAAGTGAGGCAATCACGGCCGAGGCGGTCTCTTCGAACTGCAGTTGCAGTGAGTCGATTTCATCGAATTCACTGGAGGAGGGGTTGGCATCATCCCCGTGGCTCATCTCGTCCGATATGGAGTAGTCCTCGTCTTCGTCAAAGGATTCGCGCATTTCCGAAACGATGGCCTCCACGGATTCCGGTTCCTCCACCATCACCGGTTCCGTCTCTTCCGGCATTTCAAGTTCCACCGATTCGAGAATCGGAAGCGGTTCATCCAGGATGGGCACCAGTTCCTCGTCGGGCTCAGGCTCTGGTTCCGGCGCCTTCTTGGTTTTGGCTGTTTTGGGCTGCGCAGAATCGATGGAGGTCACCCCAGGGGATGCCTTCTTGCCCGGTTTGGGCAGGGAGATCTCGGCGCTCTCATGTGCCTGAATATCCGCGGCGAGAATGTCGACTAGGGCAGGTGACCCATCGTCATCTTCTTCCATGACGATGTCATTCTCTTCGGGCAGCGGGCGTGAAATTTCAAGCTTGCGCAGACTGTGGGCATGGAGCCGGATGAACTCCGAACCGGACATGGAGACGAAGAGATCCGGCACCCCCGGCGAGAAGTAGATCTTGTCCAGCCCCACCAGTGCCCGGTCGAGAATTACGGAGAGGCCAAACAGCTCTCCGAGTGGGGGCAGCGCCTCCGGATCGCAACCGGGGACCACTTCGCTCAGATCGTCTTCAGGACAGGGCTCGAAGCGGCGGGTCAGCAGTTTTTCGAGGGCATCAAAATCAAGATTGCGGTTGGCCGGATAGACCACCATCAGCCGCGCATGGCCGTTCACCACAATCTGGGAACGGGCCACCTTTTCGGCCGGAATGTGGGCAGCGGCGAGATTTTCCAGGAACGAACCCAACGCGCTGACTTTGCGACCGGTAAAGTCGCAATCCCGATTATTGAGGTAAGTGCGGATCCAGACTGGGATACTCATAGCGAAGATAAGTGTACAACTTTCCCTGGAATTTTCATGTGGTTAATGTCGCATTCTCGAACAATTATCATCTGGTGTCCGGCAATAGTCTCCAGTTCGCAGGCAATGTGTTCATTTTCCGGCATCCGAACCAGCCATCGCCGCGCGATTGAGTTCGACTGCAACCTTGGAAAACCGGGGCGCCACCGTTTCCGCAATCGGGTAGTGGATGACTGCAGCCGCCAGGCCGAGTGCCACGCCCAGCCACCAGACCAGATCATAGGTGCCGGTCCTGTCGTAAAGATAGCCTCCCAGCCAGACACCGATGAACGCCCCCACCTGGTGGCTCAAAAAAACGATGCCAAACAGCATGGTCAGAAACCGGGTGCCGAACATCACCGCCACCAGGCCAGAAGTGGGGGGCACGGTGGAAAGCCACAGCAGTCCGATGGCAGCGGCAAACAGCACCACGGAGAGGGGGCTGATCGGTACCAGGATGAAGAGCGTTATGACCAGGGCGCGGGCACCGTAGATGACGGTCAGCAGGTATTTTTTACTGAAGCGACCGCCCAGCAGGCCGGAGCCGTAGGCACCGATCACATTGAACAGGCCGATCAGGGCAATGGACCAGGAGGCGAGCGACGGCGCGATGCCCAGTTCGGTCAGATAGGGGGGCAGGTGCACAGTGATGAACGCCACGTGAAAACCGCAGACAAAAAAGCCACCGACCAGCAGTTGGTAGCTGCGATGGGCAAAGGCCAGATGCAGCGTCTCCCTGATGCCCAGATCCACCCAGTCACTGGCAGTTTCCGTCTGAGGCCGGGCATTCAGCGCGGTTGCCAGCAGCGGGACCAGCAGCACGCTCAGGCTCAGCAGCAACGCCGCCGTCTGCCAGCCATAGGCGGCAATGAACGCCTGGCCGATGGGGGCAAAGACAAACTGGCCCAGGGAACCCGAAGCGGTCGCCAGACCGATGGCCAGCGAACGCTTTTCCACCGGCACCAGTTTCCCGAAGGCCCCGATCACCACGGCGAAAGAAGCGCCGGAGAGTCCGATTCCGATCAGCACGCCGCTGCTGAGATAGATGAGCGCCGGTGAGGTGCTGACTGCCATCAGCGCGACTCCGGCGGCATAAATAAGCCCGCCGGCGACCAACACCCGCACGGGTCCATAGCGGTCGGCGACGGCGCCGGAGAGCGGCTGGCAGAGACCCCACAGGAGATTCTGGATGGCAATGGCGAGGGCAAAGACTTCGCGCCCCCATCCGGTGGTACCCGAAATCGGGGCGGTGAAGAGTCCCATGGTACTGCGGGGACCAAATGTGATCAGCGCGATCAAGCAGCCGCACAGGATGATGACGCCCGTGGAGCGCCAGAGGTGGTTGGCGGCGACAGCTGGGTTGTTCACTCGGGCTCCTGGCTTCTGCGGGAGAGGTTGGCAATCATAGCCGACGCCGCCCGGCGTGACTGCCGGGACTGCACACGGTACGGTATGTGCCACATCATCCTGGAGTGCGCGGACGGGGAAATTGATCTGCGACAATCCGGGTGGAGGCCAAAATCAAGGAATCAGCCGTGCCAGACAAACACCCGTTCCGTTACACCGTCCATCACCGTGAAAACTGCCACCAGGGATTTTTCCGTCTCGACCGCTACCGGGTGAGTCATTCCCTCTATGCGGGGGGCGAGAGCCCGGTGCTGACCCGCGAGCTGTTCGAACGCGGCGAAGCGGTGGCCATCCTGCTGTTCGATGCCAGGCGGGACCGGGTAGTGCTGGTGGAGCAGTTCCGGGTGGGCGCCATCCGTGATCCGGGAGGCGCCTGGCTGCTGGAAGTGGTCGCCGGGATTTTTGACGAAGGCGAAACCGCAGAGGATGTGGCGCGTCGCGAGTCCATGGAGGAGGCGGGTTGCACCGTTGGCCGGGTGGAACCGATCTGCCGGTTCTACGTGTCGCCCGGTGGCACCACCGAAATTATCCACCTGCTCTGTGGCGAGGTGGACAGCGAGGGGGTCGGCGGCATCCACGGTCTGCCTGAAGAGGGTGAGGATATCGCCGTGCATGTGGTGGAGACGGCCACTGCCCTGGAATGGATCGCATCCGGACGGATCTGTTCGGCCAATCCCATCATCGCCCTGCAATGGCTGGCGCTCAATCACCAGCGATTGCTGAGCGAGTGGCGCTAGCGCTGGCCAGCCGGAGGGGGCGCCCAGTACAATCCGCCCCTATCCCAATCTGATGGTGCACCGAGACGAGGCCCGAGATGAAAAAATTTGGTATCCGATTCACGCTGCCGGAAAATGACACGCTGCGCGCAAGCCATCTGCTGGGCGATTCGTTCGAATACTTTCGCTGGTACGAGAACGAAGCGGCCCGCGATGCGGCCATGGAGGAACTGCAGCGGCGTCACGAATACTCCCGCCCGGCGGATGCACCCACCGTCGCCCTCTCGAAAATCGAGGAATAGGATCCCGACTAGCGGCGCTCCACGCGCATCTGCAGTTCCAGGTCGCCGGTTGCCGAGCTCAGAATCCGGCTTGCCGATACGTTGGCGGATCCCCCGACCGATCCCCACTCGGCCACCGGGTACCATTCGTTGAGTCGCCCGCGCACCCGTGTGTCCACCTGCCGGGCATGGAGTTGACCGCCGCGCGCAGACTCCGCGGAAAGACGGTCGAAGACGACTTCAGCATCAAACTCCCCATCCGTGGCAAACACATTGAGGGTGGAACGGGTACCAAAACGAACCACCACCGGCTCGCGTGTGAGACTGCCATCCCGTTCTCGGGTGGCGCGCGTGGTGGGCACTGCGTGACCCGAACTGATGGTGGCCGTATCGCCGTTGGTGACTGAGAATCGCCAAGCGGGAAGATCCGAGCGGGTAGAACGATAGGTGTTTTGATCACCGCGCCCGGAAGGTACCACCCTTAATTCGACAGCAAGTGA
>JBNLBB010000173.1:0-5335 GCA_050302415.1 Gammaproteobacteria bacterium
ATGAGACCGAGCGCGAGGATCTGCGGCTGCTGGGCGAGTCGATCAAACAGCGCGCCATGAGCAAATTGCCGGAACTGCTGCAGAAGCTGGAACGCAACTGCGTGCGCAACGGCATTCATGTGCACTGGGCCGAAACAGTCGAGCAGGCCAACGAGATCGTACTGGAGATTGCCCGCGCCAACCGGGTGAAGCGCATCGTCAAGGGCAAGTCGATGATCTCCGAAGAGATGGAGCTGAACCACTTCATGGAGCGGCACGGGATCACCTGCGTGGAGTCGGATCTGGGCGAATACATCGTGCAGCTGGCCAAGGAGGTGCCGTCGCACATCATCATGCCGGCCATCCACATGAACCGGCAGCAGATTGCCGAGCTGTTCCGCCGGGAAATTCCGGGCGTGGCCTACACCGAGATTCCCACCGAGCTGACCGCCATTGCGCGCCGGGTGCTGCGCCGCCAGTTCATGACCGCGGACATGGGTGTCTCGGGCGTCAACTTCGCCATTGCGGAAACCGGCACGCTCTGCCTGGTGGAGAACGAAGGCAACGGCCGCCTGAGCACCACCGCGCCCGCGGTGCATGTGGCGCTGATGAGCATCGAAAAGGTGATTGAACGACTTCAGGACCTGCCCCCTCTGCTGAGCCTCCTGATCCGCTCGGCCACCGGCCAGCCGATCACCACCTACGTCAATATGATCAGTTCGCCGCGCAAGGATGGGGAGCGCGACGGCCCGCAACAGGTGCACCTGGTGCTGCTGGACAACAACCGGACCCGGATTTATGCCGACGAGGAGCTGCGCCCGACCTTGCAGTGCATCCGCTGTGGTGCCTGCATGAATCACTGCCCGGTCTACGCGCGCATTGGCGGCCATGCCTACGGGACCACCTACCCGGGTCCCATCGGCAAGGTGTTGACTCCCCAGATGGCGGGTTGCGACAAGGCGGGCGACCTGCCTGGCGCGTCCACCCTCTGCGGTGCCTGCGGCGAAGTCTGCCCGGTGCGGATTCCGCTGCCCAAGATGTTGCTCAGGCTGCGCCGCGAGGCGGTCGACAAAAACGGTTACCTGCCGGGTGCCGGCAGCAAGCGAAAATGGCTGGAGAGCCGCGTGTGGCGTTGGTGGGAACGGGTCCACCGCGTGCCCCTGCTCTACCGCTGGATGGGGAGTGTCCTGAGCCGCATGCGGCGCCTGCCCAAGGTGGGGGCACTCAAGACCTGGGGCCGGGTGCGCAGCACGCCGGTGCCGGCGCGCAAGACGCTGCATATGTTGATGCGGGAACGGGGGCAGAAACAATGAACTCGCGACGCGAAGCGATACTCACCCGGCTGCGTCTGGCACCGCGGGCAACCCACTTTGCGGAAGAGAATTTCAGCGTCGTGGATGAGATCCAGTACGACGCGGAGGAGCGGGTGCGCCGGCTCATCGCATTGATGCAGGCGCAGAACACCGAAATTCATGAATTCGGCCCGGGAGAGTGGGCCAGGGGGCTGCTCAACATCGCCAAGGCCAAGGGGCTGCGCAACCTCTGCGTCGCCCCCGAGACACCAACCGGTGCGCAGATTGTGAGCGCCGCGGCCGAACTGGAATCGACCGTGGTTCTGGAACCGTACGACCGCGATATCGAAGAGTGGAAAGAGGATCTGTTCGAGGCGATGGACGGTTCGGTGACCGACGTGCTGGCCGGCATTGCCCACACCGGTTCGCTGGTGCTCTGGCCCAGCCGGGCGGAGCCGCGCCTGATGTCCCTGGTGCCGCCGGTCCATTTCGCAGTGCTGCAGAAATCGCGCATCTACAACACATTCCTGGAGGTGATCCGGGTGCAGGACTGGCGCGACCCCATGCCGACCAACGTGGTGCTGATCTCGGGTCCGTCAAAGACCGCGGATATCGAACAGACCCTGGTGTACGGGGTACACGGCCCACGCCAGCTGATCGTCATCCTGATTGACTGAAGCTTCGTCCATGCCGACCAATTACGATGCGCTGTGTACGGATCTCCGGGCCTTTCTGCGTGAAGGGCAACTGGTGCGCGATCCGCTGCGCACCCTGGCCTACGGCACCGACGCCAGCTTCTACCGGCTGGTTCCGCGCCTGGTGGTGCTGGTGGACAGCGAACAGGAGGTGATCGACACCCTGGCCTGCTGCCGCCGCCACAAGGCGCCGGTCACCTTCCGCGCGGCCGGGACCAGTCTCTCCGGACAGGCGATCACCGATTCGGTGCTGATCAAGCTGGGTACCGGCTGGCGCTCCCTCCGGCTGCTGGACAACGCCACGCGTATCGCGTTGCAACCCGGAGTGGTGGGTGGGCATGCCAACCGTGCGCTCGCCCCGTTCCAGAAAAAGATCGGACCCGATCCGGCCAGCATCAACGCGGCCATGATCGGCGGCATCGCCGCCAATAATGCCAGCGGTATGTGCTGTGGCACGGCGCAGAACAGCTACCATACGCTGGCCGGCATGCGCGTCGTTTTCGCGGACGGTACGGTGCTGGACACCGGCGATGAGCGCAGCCGGAACAGTTTCCTGGAGTCGCATGCCGATCTGGTTTCCGGTGTTTCCACGCTGGCGGACTCGGTCAAGGGCAATCCTGCGCTCGCCGAACGCATCCGCCATAAATACCGGCTGAAGAACACCACTGGCTACGGGCTCAACGCCCTGATCGATTTTGACGACCCCATCGAGATCATCCAGCACCTGATGATCGGATCGGAGGGCACGCTGGGTTTCATCTCCGAAATCACCTACCACACCGTGGATGACTTTCCCCACAAGGCCACCGACCTGGTGGTGTTTCCGGATCTGGACACGGCCTGCAACGCGGTGAGCGCGCTCAAGAGCACACCGGTCAGCGCGGTGGAGCTGATTGACAACGTGGGTCTGCACGCAGTGGCCGGCAAGCCGGGCATGCCCGGGTTTCTGGCGGAACTGGACGCGCAGGCCACGGCACTGCTGATCGAGGTGCGGGGTGCCGATTCGGACAAACTGGCCGGCCATCTGGCGCAGGTGTCGACGGTGCTGGCGGGTTTCCCGACACTGCAACCCGTCCACTTCCGCGACGATGCGGCCACCTACACCCGGCTCTGGAATATCCGCAAGGGGCTCTTCCCGGCGGTGGGTGCGGTGCGTGCAGCCGGCACCACCGTCATCATTGAGGATGTGGCCTTTCCGGTGCCGCGCTTGAGCGATGGGGTGCGCGACCTGCGCGCCGCCTTCGACCGCCACGGCTACACCAATGCAATCCTCTTCGGGCACGCCCTGGAGGGCAACCTCCACTTTGTCTTTACCCAGGACTTCGAGCATGCCAGCGAGGTGCAGCGCTACTCGGACCTGATGGACGAAGTGTGCGATCTGATCGTCAAGAAGTACGACGGGTCGCTCAAGGCCGAACACGGGACAGGGCGCAACATGGCCCCCTACGTGGCCCTGGAGTGGGGCGACGACGGGTACGGGGTGATGCAGGAGATCAAGCGGCTGTTCGATCCGCAGGGTCTGCTCAATCCCGGCGTCATCCTCAATGAGAATCGCCACATCCACCTGGAAAATCTGAAACCGATGCCAGCGGCCAGTGAGCTGATCGATACCTGTATCGAGTGCGGCTTCTGCGAAGTGTGGTGCCCGTCGCGTGATCTCACCCTGACGCCGCGCCAGCGCATTGTCATCTGGCGTGAACTCGCCCGCCTGGAATCCACTGCGGAATCCCGGGCGCGCGAAGAGCGCCTGCGCCGGGACTTTGACTACCTGGGTGTTGAAACCTGCGCGGCTGACGGACTCTGTTCCACCAGCTGCCCGGTGGGGATCAACACCGGTGACCTGACACGGGCCATCCGGCACCAGCGCAGCGGCCGTCAGGAACAGCGGGCGCACACCGTGGGGACCCACTTCGGCACGGTATTGCAGGGCGCCCGCGTGGGTTTGCGGGCGGCGCAGGTTGCCCAGTCGCTCGTCGGTAACGGCACCGTCCAGGCAATCACCCGCTTCGGCCGCAGACTGGCGCCAGGGACCATCCCGGAGTGGCACGCGTGGATGCCCACGGCCGCAACCGCGCCGCCCACGCCCGCTGCCAACCCCGACGCGGAACTGACCGTGGTCTATGTGCCCAGTTGCGCCACCCGCACCCTGGGTCCGGCACTGCGCGACACCGACCGGCGCTCGCTGCCCGAAGTGATCATCACGGTGCTGGAGCGCGCCGGCATCCGCGTGGTATTGCCGGACAACATCGAGAATCTCTGCTGTGGCATGGCGTTCCACAGCAAGGGGCTGTTTGCGGAAGCCGAACGCAAGCAGGCTGAATTTCAGGCCGCGCTCCTGGCGGCGAGCGGGCAGGGTCGGTGGCCGATCCTGATGGATACCAGTCCCTGCCATTACCACACCCAGGAACGGGCACCCGAGACACTCACCATTTTTGAACCAATCCGGTTCATCAGCGAACTGCTCCTGCCGCGGGTGGCCGTACACCCGGTACCGGAGACGGTTGCTGTGCACCTCACCTGCAGCAGCCGCAAACTCGGCCTGGAGAGCGAGCTTTCCCGGTTGGCCGCGCGGCTGGCCGATGAGGTGGTGGTGCCGCCGGACGTGGCCTGCTGCGGATTTGCCGGAGACAAGGGATTTTTTGTACCCGAGCTGAATGCCTCGGCCCTCACCACCCTGAAGCCTTCGCTGCCGGCGGGGTGCGCGCGGGGCTACAGCACCAGCCGGACCTGCGAAATCGGGCTCTCCCGTCACGCGGATCGTCCCTACCGGTCTATCTTTTATCTGCTGGACCAGGCCATGCGCCTGGCGCAAGCGCAACCGTCTTGAAACAGTGACCCCGAATCCGGGGCGGAGCGAGGAACATGAACAGAAGCTATCGGAAAGTGCTGTGTGCCACGGACCTGGGTGCCCATTGTGAGGATGTGCTGCGCGCCGCGCTGCGCGCCGGGGACGAAGTATTGATGCTCTACGTCAACGAATCCATGGACTCCTTCGTGCAGGCCCGGATGAAGGAGTACCTGGACGATGCGCGGGTGGCCCAGGTGCAGGCGGAAGGGCGCGAACGCATCCGCGCCAAGCTCGACGCACAGCTCGAAGAGATCATTACCCAGGATTGGGATGGCGACGCGGCTGTCCGCAGCCGGGTCAGCATGCGGGTGCGGGATGGGCAGGCGGCGCAGGTCATCCTGGATGTGGTCGACGAGGAGCAGGCGGACCTGGTGGTCCTGGGGCGGCACGGTCACAGCACGCTGGGAGAGTTGTTGATCGGGTCCACGGCACACCGGATCAGCCAGAAATCCCCGGTTCCGGTATTGCTTGTTCCGGTATCCGATTGATTTTGAAAGGTTAAAGTTTGTTGCGCCACCAAT
>JBNLBB010000174.1:0-5273 GCA_050302415.1 Gammaproteobacteria bacterium
AATGAATTGGTTGTCCATTGTGCCCAGCATCCCCACGCCACCACCCCATCCGCCTGGTCGCGGCTGGCCAGCGACACCCTGAAACTGCTGCAGTGGCCACCCTCGGCGGAAACCCGCGACGGCGCACTGGAATCCTCCCTGCATCAACAGGTGGAGCAGTTCCAGCAACTGCTGCGCGAAGCCGGCGGCCTGGACCACACCCAGGCCCGGATGGATGGCGCCGGCTGGTTGCAGTGGGTCCGGCGCATGGCGGCAGACCGCATCCATCAACCCCGTTCCGCCGAGTCACCGGTCACCATTCTGGGACTGTATGAGACCAGCGGTCTCCATTTTGAGCACCTCTGGGTCAGCGGCATGACCGCCGATACCTGGCCGCCAACCCCGGAGAGCAACCCGCTGATTCCCAAACGGCTGCAGCGGTTGCATGGGCTGCCGGGCGCCGACGCCGACCAGGAGCGCCGGATTGCCGACGCGCGCTGGCAGGCGCTGCTGGCCAGCGGTCGCGAAACCGTCTTCAGCCACCCTGAGCTGACCGAGGACCGACCCGCCCTGGCCTGTCATCACATTCTTGAGATTCCTTCCTTTGAGCAGATTCCGGGATATGACGACACCCTGGCCGCCCGACAGCTGGGGTCAGCCCACCTGGAGAGTCTGCAGGACCACACCGGCATCGGCCTGCCAGCGGGCAGCAGCGTTGCCGGCGGACAGGCGGTGATCACCCGGCAGTCGCTCTGCCCCTTCTCCGCCTACGGACAGTTCCGGCTGCATGCCGTCACACCGGAAACCGCCGCTCCCGGACTGGATGCCCGCGACCGCGGCAACCTCGTCCACTACGCGCTGGAGCAGCTTTTCCGGGGCATCACCCACCATGACCAGTTGGTGGCGCTGACGGATTCCGCCGGCCGACAGATGGTCGAGGATGCCGCCACAGCGGCTATCGACCGTCTGGTCCGGGATCGGCCGACGGTCCTCACCACGGGCTATCGCCAACTGGAACTGATGCGCCTCAGCCAATTGCTGACGCACTGGCTGGAACTCGAACGCCAGCGCGCCCCCTTTACCGTGGAACAGACCGAGCAGCGCCATGAGGTGACGATCGGCGGGCTGACCCTGACCATCCGCGCCGACCGTATCGACCGCTGCAGCGAACGGGGTCGGGTGATTTTTGACTACAAGACCTCGGCGACCCGACGCACCATGAAAAGCGTGCACGGGACCCGCCCCGATGAAGCACAGCTGCCGCTCTATGCCGTCACCGACAGCCAGCCGGTGGGCGGGATCGCCTACGCCAACGTCCATCCGCGCACGCTGGACTGGCGCGGCGAATCGGAAGCCAGCACCGACGACCGGCTGATCGGCAGCAAACCGGACCCGGAGCGGGATCCCCCGTGGGGCGGGCAGCTCGCCATCTGGCGCAGTGTGATCGAGGCACTCGCCGACGGGTTCCGCCGGGGGGAGGCAACCGTCGATCCCAAGTCCCTCCAGGCTGCCTGCGCATACTGCAATCTGACACCCTTCTGCCGGATCACCGAACTGGCCGTACACCCGGAGGCGACCGATGACGCTGAGTGACCAGCAGGCCCGGGAGCGGGCACTGGACCCGGCGCACTCCTTCATCGTGCAGGCGCCGGCCGGTTCCGGGAAGACCGAACTGCTGACCCAGCGCATCCTGCGCCTGCTGGCCACCGTCGACCACCCGGAAGAGGTGATCGCCATCACCTTCACCCGCAAGGCCGCCGCCGAGATGCGCGACCGGGTGATCGATGCCCTGCGCGCGGCAGCGGAAGAGGAGCCTGCAGCCGAACACAAACGGATTGCCTGGCGCCTGGCGCGTGCCGTTGCGCAGCGAGACCGGGAGTCGGGCTGGCACCTGGTGCACACTCCCAACCGCCTGCGCATCCAGACCATCGATTCGCTCTGTTTCACCATCGCCCGCCAGACCCCGCTGCTCTCCACCCTGGGCGGCACACCCAGACTGCTGGATGATCCGGCCGAACTGCTGCAACGCGCCGCCGATCAAACCATCGCCCTGTTCGAAGAGGACGGCCAATACGGCGAAGCGGTGCGCCGCATTCTGGCGCACCTGGACAACGACCACGGACGCGCCCGGCAACTGCTCATCGACATGCTGCGCCGCCGTGACCAGTGGCTGCGGCCGCTGGTGCGCAGTGGCGATCTCACCCGCGAACTGCTGCAGGAGAATCTGCGGCTGATTGTCGATCACGAGCTGCAGGCCATTGCGGAGTCCTGTCGGCTGCTGCCCTGGAGCGACTGGGTGCCGCTGCTGCAGTACGCCGCGGATAACGCACCGGAGGAGTCCCCGCTGTGCGCCTGGCGCAACGTGGGGCGCTCCCCGCGGGCGGAAGCCGGGGATCTGGCACTCTGGCATGGAGTGGCGGAACTCTGCCTGACAGGCACCGGCAGCTGGCGCCGCCAGCTGAACGTGAAAACGGGCTTCCCGGCGAAGGGAAGCGGCCCCGACGCGCCCCGCCGCCAGCAGGCCAAGGATGAGATGACCCGTCTGCTGGCCGACGCTGCCGACTTGGCGGGCGTGGCCACCGCGCTCAACCGCGCCCGAACGCTGCCCTCGCCGGTCTACACCGAAGCCGACTGGCAGACGCTGGCGGCGCTCATCACCCTGCTCAAGCTGAGTGCCGCCAACCTGGCCATACTCTTCGCCCAGACGGGTAGCGCCGACTTCAATGAAATCGCGCGCGCCGCCATCCTCGCCCTCGGCGACGAGGATCAGCCCACCGATCTGGCGCTGCATCTGGATTACCGGATCCGTCATCTGCTGGTGGATGAATTTCAGGACACCTCCATCAACCAGTACGAACTGCTCGCCCGGCTCACTGCCGGCTGGGAACCGGGTGATGGCCGCACCCTCTTCTGTGTCGGCGACCCCATGCAGTCCATCTACCGGTTCCGCGAAGCAGAGGTGGGTGTCTTTCTCACTGTGCGCGACCAGGGCATCGGTGCGTTGCGCCCCGAATCCCTGCAACTGCTCACCAATTTCAGATCACAGTCGGGGATCGTCGACTGGGTCAACGCCACCTTCTCCCAGATCATGCAGAGCGACTCGCCCGGCACCGTCGGCTATACCGCCTGCCACGCCCACCACCCCGCGCTGGGCGGAGCGGCCGTGATCATGCATCCGCAGCTGGAGCTCGATGAACCCGCAGAGGCCGACCAGGTGGTCGCCCTGGTGCAGGAGGCAAAACAGGCTGACGCGACACAGAGCATCGCCATTCTGGTCCGCAATCGGGGCCATGCCGGCACCATTGCCGCCGCCCTGGTCAAGGCCGGTCTGCGGTACCAGGCGGTGGACATGGACGCGCTGGCGGACCGCCCCGTCATCCAGGACCTGTTCGCCCTCACCCGCGCGCTGCTGCATCGGGGTGATCGCGTGGCGTGGCTGGCGGTACTGCGGGCCCCGTGGTGTGGTCTGACACTGCGCGACCTCACCGGGTTGTGCGCTGACGATGCGGAAAGCACCCTCTGGCATTTGATGACGCAGCCGGGCCGCGTGAATCAGTTGTCCGACGATGGCAGGCAACGCCTGCAGCGGATTCACGCGGTACTGAAAAACGCGCTGCGCCGGATCGGACTGGTCCCCTTCGCGACACTGCTCAAGTTCTGCTGGCTTGAATTGGGCGGAGGCGCCTGCGCGGCGGGCGCCAGTGACCTGAATGACGCAGAGACCTATTTCCGTCTGCTGGAGCGTGCGGAACAGGAAAACCGGTTGGGGGATGTCGTCTATCTGGCTGAACAGCTCGATCGCCTGCGCGCCTCTCCCGACACCGAGGCCGACGGCACACTGCAGCTCATGACGCTGCATAAATCGAAGGGTCTGCAGTTCGATACCGTCATCATCCCCGGCATGGGCCGGCAGCCGCGCAGTTCGGACAAACCGCTGCTGATCTGGCAGGAACGCACCGACATTCCCACCTATCCGCTGCTGCTCGGAAGCATCGCCACGGTGTACGAAAAGGACGAGAGCGCCATCTACCGGTTTGCCCGCAGCATGGCGCAGCAGGCGGAGCGGGAGGAACTGCTGCGCCTGCTCTACGTGGGCACCACGCGCGCCGTGAATCGGTTGCATCTGCTGGGACACGCGGGCGTCAAACCGGGCGAGGCGCCGAGCCTGCGTTCACCACCCGCCGGCTCCCTGCTGGCACCGCTCTGGCCGATCTACGAGGCGCAGTTCCTGGCGCGGCTGGACAACTGGAGGCCGCCGGAGAACGAGAGCGAAACCGCATCGCCACCGGCTGGACTGACTCTGCGCCGCCTGCCGCTCGACTGGCAGGAACCGGGACGTGCGTCTGATATTCCCTCGCCCGAGCGCAGGGAGACCATCCGGGAAGCGATTGAGTTCGACTGGACCGGCGATGTGCTCAGAGTCGTCGGCGTGGTGGTGCATGCCCTGCTCCATCGAATTGCCCGCGATGGACTGGAGGCCTGGCCGGTTGATCGCGTGAAGCGGATTGCACCCTATCTGGATCGGCTGTTGCAGCAATCGGGCGTGCGGGATGAAGATCTGGCGCAAGCCCGACAACGCGCGGTCGAGGCACTGACAACAACCCTCTCCAGCGACACCGGCCGGTGGGCGCTGAGTACCGACCACTCGGCGTGTGAATCGGAACTGGACATCAGTTTCCGCACCGCAGACGGCTGGCAGAGAGCGATCATCGACCGGACGTTTATCGACGAAGGCACCCGCTGGATCATTGATTTCAAGACCAGCATGCATGGTGGAGGTAGGCTGGAGCAGTTCATCGACTCCGAGATCGAGCGCTACCGGCAACAGCTGGCTCGCTATCGCAACGCGATGGCGCGCATTGACGAACGGCCTATCCGAACCGGGCTCTATTTTCCGTTAATGGATGTTTGGCGCGAGGTGACCGGCTAGTCCGATTGCCATCGTCAAATTGGTGCCGGTTCGGCAAATCCAGCAGCTGCTGCGCACCACAGTATGACGCCCACCAATCGAACCCGTAGCTCGTTTGCGGACTTATTAATAGAAAATTAAGCCCAACGCGACAGGAAAGTCACATTGGCCGATCACACCGAATATCGAGGCTTCAATCTGTCCCAGAGAACCGCCATTCCAGCTTTGCCGTCTCTGCCCTGGGGGCCATTCCATGGGTCACATGCGGTGGTGGCAGTGGCGGGAGAAAAAGCTGTGACCCGCAGTCAGATCAACGCAGAAGTGAGTCATTCATGCGGCCATCCGACCGCTTTTTCTCCTCCTGTATAAAAATCTGCGTGTATTT
>JBNLBB010000175.1:0-5207 GCA_050302415.1 Gammaproteobacteria bacterium
TGGAGTATGCCGGAAACGGCTATCGCGTCACCGTCAACGCACCGGTGTTTGATCCCCACCTCACGGTCCGCCTCAGCGCCCGCTGAAGGGGGAATCGTTGCCCCTGCCTGTCCGGCGCGATACACCGCCAGTCCATGAAATGGTTGCGTTGGATGGCAGTGATTCCGTCGGCGGCAGTGGCCGCCCTGTTGATGGCGTTCGCCCTGAGTGCCTGGGCGGAATGGATTGCGGCCCTGCTGGTGGCGCGCATGCCCTCGCGCTGCTGTTCAGGCGCGTCACCAGGTCTGAAAGTCCGGTTGATCACTTGTCTGAAACTTAATCCCCGAAGCGCTCACCAAGGTGCTACCTCCCGCATGGCAGAGGCCAAGGTCTTGCACTTAACTTGATGCAGAACCGCCTCCGTTCCGGGGTGGAAGTCTGCGGGTGAAAGCCATGGACAGCGAATCGAATTTGAGCATCGACCTGCGGCAGATGGTGATGGCCATCGAGACCGCCGTGTCGCTGGTGGGCATGAACGACACCAATCACGGCAAGCGGGTGGCCTACATCGCCAGCCAGCTGGGTCACGAACTGGGTTTCAGCGAACACGATCTGCAGTTTGTCTTCGATCTCGGCCTCCTGCACGACTGCGGTGTGTCGACTGAGCAGATGCACTCCAGCCTGGTCAACCACTTCGATTGGCACGACGCCTATATCCACTGCGAAATCGGCTATCGCCTGCTCAAGGATTTTGCGCCGCTGGCTCGCTTCTCGGTGCCCATCCTGCATCACCACACCTCCTGGTCGGAACTGGAGAACCAGCCGGTCAACGCACAGCACGCGCGTATGGCCAATCTCATCTTTCTGGCCGACCGCATCGACGTCCTTGGGGCCAGTCACTACAGCAACGACATTCTGCTGGTGCGGGGAGAAATCGAACGCTCCATCACCCAGCATGCGGGTTCCTATTTCAATCCCGTATTTGTTGAAGCGTTTTTGCGGGTCAAACGCTCGGAGGCGTTCTGGATTGCACTCGAGGACCGGCACATCGTGCGCTACGTCTGGGATATGGGCCTGCGCACCAGCAATGTCCGCCTGACCCTGGAACAGATCAAGCAGCTCTCGCTCATCCTCTCCTACATTGTCGACCAGAAGAGTCCGTTCACCGCGCAGCATTCGGTGCGGGTGGCGGACCTGGCCCGTTACCTGGCGCTCCAGTTTGGACTCTCCGAAGCCCAATGCGCGAAGGTGGAGATTGCCGGGTTGCTGCATGATCTGGGCAAGCTCCACACGCCGGACAAGATTCTGGAAAAACCGGGTCCTTTGAACGACGCGGAACGCGCCATCATGAACCAGCACAGCTACGAGACCTACGAGATCCTGCGCCATATCGACGGGCTGGACGAGGTGGCCCAGTGGGCGGCCTTTCACCACGAAGGCATCAACGGTGCGGGCTATCCCTTCCATCCCAGCGAACGGGATCTCTCCACCGAGGCGCGCATCATCGCTGTGGCCGATATCTTTCAGGCGCTGGTGCAGGACCGGCCCTACCGCACCGGCATGCAGCTGCCACAGGTGCTGAGCATCCTCGACGAGATGGCCGGAACCCGGCGCCTGGATCCCGTCATTGTCGACTTGGCGAAGTCGGAAGCGGAGGTGTGCCTGACCATTGCGAAAGGGACCCACCCGACCTTCAACCAACCCTATCTGGACCTGTTTGACAGCGAGCAGTCGAAAGAACCCAATCCAGTCACCAGCGCCTAACCTGAAGGCCGGCCCGGACTGCCTGGGTTGCGGGACAGAACGACAGGGGCTACGGCACAATCACCATACCCGCATAACCAGCCGCCTGTGAGACCACTGAAGTCAGAGTTCCGGAAGGCAGCTCCACGGCCACGAAGTCCCGTACCTGCTCTGCTTCGATGTTGCGCGTGCCGTATAGCTGCCCGCTGTCTAAATCCACAACAATGCGTCCCAGGGGCTCGGTCAAGTTGAGTTGCACCGAGGCGGTGGCACTGGTGACATCGATATTGACCAGCTCGATGCTCCGGTAGGTGACCAGGGTGTCGGAGACCGGCCGATAGGAAAATCCGCTGAAGGTGGGACCGAACAGCAGCGGCTGGTCGGCGACCATTGTGCCCGCGCCGGTGGCTGGATCAATGTTGATCAGCCTGTCTGTATTGAGGTCATGGCCATAGAGGTTCCGGTCGCCCCCGTGCCAGCTCAACGCATCCAGACTGTCGAATCCGATGCGGCCTACAAAGGTGCCGGCCCCCGTGGTCCGATCCAGGCTGAGCAGCACCTCAGGGGAATCCGGATCAAACGAGGTGACCGTGTAGAGCCGGTCATTGACAGCGTCGTAGGTGAGGTCGTTCACGGCACGCGTTCCGATGGCGCCCACCGTTGTCATCTGCAGGGTGGTCGGGTCGATGGTGTAGAGGTGCAGCTTGTTGCGGTCGGTGGCGTAAAGCACCTGGGTGGCGGTGTCGAGGGACAGACCCGTGATGCCGCTCACCAGCACCAGCCCCAGGGAGGATACGCCCGGAGTGGTGAGGTCGATCGCCAGGAGTTGGTCGGTGGCCCCGTCCACCGCGAGCAGACGGTTGTTCACCGGGTCATAGGTGAGCGACTCGACGGTGCCACCGGTGTCGATGGCAGTCACGGTTGCGCTACCGGTGGCGGGATTGATCTGGTACACAAAATGGTCGTTGCTGTGGATCATGTAGAGCAGGTTGTTCGAGGTGTTGTAGGCCAGTGAACCCGTCAAACCGGCAACTCCGGTATTGCCGACCAGGGTGCCGGCACCGCTGGTCTTGTTGATGGTGATCAGCGTGTCGCTGCTGTCGTCCAGGCCGTAGAGTGTGCCGTCAGCAGGGTTGATTGCCAGGGCCCGGACGTCCGCGAATCCGATGCTGCCGACGAGCGTTGGCGTGCCAGTTGCGGGATGGACGCGATAAAGCTTTTTCAGAATGGCGTCGACGCCGTAAAGCTGCTGGCTGGCCGGGTCGAAAACCAGTCCCTCCAAAATCACACCGCCCATGGTGCCGCGGGAAGTTCTGGTGCCGGAGGTTTGATTCACGGTTTCCAGTTCGTTGGAGTTGAATTCAGCGGAATAGAGCGTTTGCGTGTTCGGGTCGAAGGCCATGCCGGCGGAGAAGCCACTCATCGGAGCGACCACTGACGCGGCGCCGGTACTGGTGTTGATGGCGAGCAGCTGCTCCGTGCCGGGCGCCTGGCCGTAGAGCGTGTTACTGCCCGGATCAAACGTCAGTGACTGGATGTTGCTGAACCCGAAGGGGCCGACCACGGTGGCCGTCCCGGTGGTCTGGCTGACGGTGACCAACGAATTGGTGTTGGCATCCGCGCCGTATAGCGTGTTGGTGTTGGGATCGAAAGCCAAACCGAACACATTCACGGTGTTACCGGGGCTCAGCGGTCCGACGCCATGCGACTGGCCGGTGGTGGTGTCCACGCGGAACAGCCAGCTCAGCCCAAAAGTGGAGAGGTAGAGCGTGTTGCTGTTGGGATCAAAGGCCAGACCGCTGACATTTCCAGGAACCGGTCCCAGAATGTCGCTGGAGCCATTGGTTGGATTGATCCGTAGAATCACCGAACTGATGAGATCGGCGCCGTACAGGGTATTGGTGTTACGGTCGAAGGCCAGGGCGCGCACGCTGGCGGCGCCGAGCAGCCCCAGGCCGCTGACCGGTCGAATCCGATCCGTGTCGCGGTCAATCTGGTACAGCACGCCGCCGGTGTGAGCAAGCAGTCCACTGGCCGGAGTCGCCACCGGGTTGTTGCTCCGGTTGCCGCCACCGCCACCACCGCAGGCGGTGATTCCCAGAAGCAATAAGATCAGGAGCAGAACGGAGGGTGTCCGGGTGCGTCGCATGGCCATTCCTTTCTGGTTGCCGGAATGGATAACCCACGATCAGGATCCACAGCAACCGGGCGCGAACGGGGTGTTTCATTGTAGAGCCAAGGTCATCGTCGATTGCTTGCGAAGGCTTTGCCACTTGATGGGGATCAATCCCGCATGCGTGGACCGGTCGGGCGGACAATGGAACAATGGGGCGCATCGCCCGGTGCGCTGCGCTGCGGTCCGGGGGCAGATAGAAATTGGCTGGCGAGGAGTGACCAATGAATAGCGATGATTTGCGCGCCCTGCAGGCGCCCCTCAAGGAGCGGTATCGGGATCAGCCCGATGCCGCGCTCATCACCCTCAAGGCCGAAGGCCATATCGGCGACAATGTCACCTGCCGGATCGAGACCGGCAAGGCGCTGGTCGAGGCCGGGCTGCATCCGGCGACCGGCGGGTCGGGCATGGCCGCCTGTTCCGGGGACATGTTGCTGGAGGCGCTGGTCGCCTGCGCCGGTGTCACGCTCAACGCGGTGGCCACCGCATTGGGCATTGAGCTGCGCGATGCGCAACTGCGTGCTGAAGGTGATCTCGATTTTCGTGGCACGCTGGGCGTCGACAAGAACGCGCCGGTGGGCTTCCAGAACATCCGGTTAAATTTCACCCTCGATACCGATGCGAGCGAAGAACAAATCGACACCCTGCTGAAGCTGACCGAGCGTTACTGCGTGGTCTTCCAGACGTTGGCCCGTCCGCCCGAGCTGGCGGTGAGCAGACAGCTGGCCGGAAACTGAACCCGTGGCCAAACGTCGGGATACAGGACGCCATCCCACCCTCAAGGCGCTGCGCGAAGCCGAGCGCGTGGCCAAGATGCATCCGCTGCAGCAGCGTGACCATCCGTCGGCAGTGGCCGCCGATCCCACCAAACTCACACACATCAATACTTACGGTGCGCTGCCGGAGTACTACATCGACCAGCCGTTCATCTGCCGTCTGTGCGGAAAGCGGGAGATCTGGAAGGCGCAGGACCAGAAGTGGTACTACGAGGAGGCCAAGGGCCACATCGATGCGGTGGCCGTGGAGTGCCACGACTGCCGCAAGGCCAAACAGTCGCCGGCCAAGCCATGAGTGCGTCAGGTCGCAAGCTGCGCCCCGGCGTGGAGCTGCTGGAAGAGACACCGGGCAGTGGGGAGTTGGTGCAGCGTGGTCACGTGTACCAGGTGAGGCTGCGTCTGCAGCTCAGCCGGGGTGACGCGGTGCGCTGGCCAACGCCCTGGGGGCTGATCGATCGCGCCCGCCTGGAAGATGATGGCGCGACCCTGGTTTCCGACCTGCGTCTGGACCGGGAGCACTTTTTCATCGGGCTTTT
>JBNLBB010000176.1:0-5162 GCA_050302415.1 Gammaproteobacteria bacterium
TCCATCGGCTGATCCTTGCCGGATCGCTGATCGCACTGCTCGGTATCGTCTCCAGCCTGGGGCTGCTGATGGCGGGCATCTGGACGCCCATGGTGGTCTTTGCCGGAATGACGGTGGGTGGCCTGGGCAACGGACTCAGCATAGCCAACGCCATGGCCGGTGCGGTCAGCATCAATCCGCGGCGCGCGGGTACTGCCTCCGGGGTGATCGGCTTCAGCCAGATGTTCGTCGCCGCGCTGGTCTCCCAGGCGGTGGGGCAGCTGCAGAACGGCACCCCCTACCCCATGATCGGCTTTATGACCGCCTGTGCCCTGCTCTCTCTGGCCTGCTATCTGCTGTTCTATCGGCCGCAGTCGGACCCCAACCCGTTCCACCCGAGTTAAAATTGCCTTTGAATTTCTGCGGTTCTGTTAAAGAATCACTGGGTTGCGTGGAAAAACCAGAGATGGCGAAGTTCAGCCATCCTAAAAACAGAGACCCTGAAAACGGGAAAGCGGGACTGATGCTCGATGGGCGTTGAAGCCGGATTCACTTCGAACGGGACTGAGGACATTCGACTCAGCGCCCTCTTTTGTGACATCAAGGGCTATACCGTACTGAGCGAACGCATGCCTCCAGCCAAACTGGGGGCGCTGCTCAACGAGTTCTATGCGGAGATGTCAGGTGTGGTCCAGCTGCACCACGGACGCATCGACAAACTGCTCGGCGACGGACTCATTGCCTACTTTCTGGAAGTGGAGGGCGAGGAGAACTACGCCCGCAATGCGGTCGACTGCGCCCTGGCCATGCAGGAGCTGGCCGAAGAGCTGCGGCCGGGCTGGCGCGATCCCAGGGTGAATACCGATCTGCGGATTCGCATCGGTGTAGCCACCAGCGAAGTCTCCATCAGCGTCTTCCAGCTTCCCGACCACACCGAATCCACCATGCTCGGCACCGGCGTGGTGCTGGCCGCCCGACTGCAGGAAAAATCACCGGTGGGCGGGGTGCTGGTCTGCACCCGCACCTACGAGGCGACCCGCGACCTGTTTCCCTACCAGCGGCTGGTGGGTGTAGAACTCAAGGGCTACAAGGATTGCGTTGACGCCTACGCGCTGCACCACCGGCAGGCAGCCGCCAGCCAGGCCGACGGCGATCATCCGGAGTCCACGGACGAGGGTGACAGCCACACCAACAAGCGCCGCTATCCGCGCCAGCCCTGCGAGTACGTGGTGCGTTACACCGTCAACGGCAATACCAGCCGCGTGCAGACCCTCAATGTCAGTCGCGGCGGGGCCCTGCTGACCGCCGACCGCCACCAGGAGGTGGGTGCCCAGGTACGTATCGAAACCGGGATTCCCACCGCAGCGGGCGCGTTTCCGATCCACCTGGACGGCGAAGTGGTGCGCTGTGACTATGCCCCCAATGGCCAGTCCCTGATCGGCGTGCGGTTTGATGAGGTGCGCAGCGGCGGCGAGCAGACCACCGCCTTTTTTGTCGATGAAATCTTCGGTCTCTCCCGCCTCGCGGCCGACGAAGAAGAACACCAGAGCGAACTGCCGGCGAGTGATTCACTGCCGGACGCGGGCCAATGGGAAGTCCGGTTTTGCGAAGCGGAAGGACTGCGCCCGGATATTGGCGGTTATTTCCTCCGCCGCCTGGAGCACGAAGTGCAGCGGACCAAGCGCTACGGACGCGAATTCGCCTGCATCGCGGTGCAGCTGGTGGACGCGGACGGCGCCGATGAGCGCCTGCGCGACCTGACTGCCCTGGGGGCGGCCCTGAACAGCGCGCTGCGAAACACCGACGAAGTGGTCTACGTGGGTAGCGGCCGTTTTATCGTACTGGCGCCGGAGACCCTCCCGGAGCGGGCCGTGACCCTCACCAAGCGTCTGGTGGAGAGCGCCCTGCATCTGCTCGAACGGCTTGGCGAAAGCCTGGAGATCCGCACCGGGGTGGTGATTTTCGACGGCCACAATGCCCGCTCGGGGGTCGAAGTGATGCAGCTAGCCCTGCAGAAGTGCCGCGGGGAGACCGGCGCCGACCCAACCTGAAAAGGCAGCGCCGGGCCGGTCTGCCACCCGACTGCAGACATCCCACTCGCGGCCGCCTACAATCCGCGCTCTGTTACATCCTGGAGCAGCCCATGTCGCAATTCAGCAACGTCACCGTCGACCGTCAGGCCAACGTCTATTTCGACGGAAAAGTCACCAGCCGCACCCTCCACTTTGCGGATGGCAGCCGCAAGACCCTGGGCATCATGATGCCCGGTGAGTACGACTTCGGCACCGAGCAGCGCGAACTGATGGAGATCGCCGCCGGTGATCTGGAAGTGCGCCTGCCCGGATCCGAAAGCTGGACCCGGGTTGGCGCCGGCGAAGCGTTTGAAGTCCCGGCCAACGCCCGGTTCGGTCTGCGGGTGCATGCACTGACCGATTACTGCTGCTCCTATTTCGACTGACGGAAGCAGCGAATTCCCGGCCCGTTTTTTTGACGCGCCGCAGAATTTTGCGTTTACCGGGCGCGAACGGTTGTGGTAAACCTTAGTGCAGAACGACGCGCTACGAGGAACCGAACATGAATCTGTACGAAGCCGCCAAGCAGATGGAGAAAGAGGGCGAGGACCAGTACCGCCAACTCGCCGCCACCGCCCAGGACAAGGGGCTGCAGCGCATCTTCACCGTGCTTGCCGACAACGAGGTCAAACACTACCAGGTGATCGAGGAGATGGAGAAAAAGGCCACCCGCCCTTTCGAAGTCGACCTCATGGTGGAAGACGTCAAGGCGGTCTTCCGCGGGATGCAGGAGCGCGCCTCCCAGTTCAGCAGCGATACACCGCAGGAACTGGTCTACGCCAAGGCGCTGGACGGTGAGAAGAAGGCCGTGGCCTTCTACACCGAACTGCTGGCCCAGGCCCAGACCGATGCCGAGAAGGCCGCGATTGAAGGCATCATCAAGGAAGAGAAACAGCATGCCGTGCTGTTGGAAAACATGATCGATTTCATCCGCGCCCCGAAGATGTGGCTGGAAAACGCCGAATTCAACAACATGGAAGCCTACTGAGGCTGACCAATCATCGCCGGTGACCCGCCCGGGTCACCGGCCCTTCTCCAGATAGCAACCGACCGCCCGCCGGTTTGAGTCAAACGCCAGTCGGGCCATGTCCAGTTCGTCGGGGCGAACCCACACCAGATCGCACACATCATCCTGCGGCACCAGCGTGTCCGGATCATCCAGCGCGCCGACAAAATAGGCATCGGTGGTGCAGTAGGTCACGCCGGCAAACGGGTAGCGGTTGGCCGCGGAGCAGAGGTAGTGGCAGGTGGCGATGCCGACCCCCAACTCCTCGCGCACTTCGCGTGCCAGCGCCGCCTCCAGGGTTTCATCCCATCCCACGAAGCCACCGGGAAAATCGAAAAAGCCGGCACGGGGCTCCGCCGCCCGCTGCACCAGCAGGATCCGGCCCGCGTGCTCCGCGATCAGCGACACCGTGGCGGCGCTGTTGTGAAAGTAGCGGAATCCGCAGTGTGCGCAGCTCAGTTCGTTGGCCTGGCGGACCAGCCCGCTTGCCGCGCAGGCGGGACAGTGGACGAAGCCCGGCAGCTGCTCACTCATCGCGATCAGCCGGCGGATTGAGGTAGGGGATTCCGGTCTCCAATTGAACGGGGCCGCTGCGGGTGGCAAACCGGACCGGCAGGGTGCGGTAGGCCGCCTCTCCCGACGCCAGCGGCTCGGCCACCTGAAAATGGAGGTGGGGGGTGGTGGAGTGGCCGGTATTGCCGGAGTAGCCCAGCAGATCCCCGGCCGCCACCCGGTCACCCGGCTGCACGACAATGCCGCCGGAACGCAGGTGATTGTAGAGGGCAAGGCTGCCGTCATCGTGGCGGATGTAGACGTAGTTGGCCTGCCCCCGGACCCTCAGCCTCGAATCGTCGCGCAGCAGATAGACCGCGCCCGCGCGTGCCGCATGAATGGGCGTCCCTTCCGGCATGGCGAAATCGAGGGCAAATTCACCGGCCTCGCGGTGCGAGTAGTAGCCCCCGTACCCCTGAAGCACGGCAAAGCTCTCCCCCGGCGCCCAGGGCAGGCGGTAGACCACACTGTCATCGTGTTGTCCGGTGGTGCCCGGGTGGGCGGTAAACCGCCAGCTGTAGCGCCAGGGTCGGCCCAGGTCGGGTTTGCGCAGCGAGGTCAGCAGATAGCGTCCGGGATGCTCCAGCTGCAGACGGATGCCTGGTGGTGTCGCCTCCGCCCCCTCCACCAACAGGTCGAAGACAAACCGGTAGGGCACGGGTGCCCAGAAATCGAGCGTCCAGACCAGGGACTCTGCCGACTCCTCCTGGAGGATGCACAGGTAGCCCTGATAGCAGCGGGTGCCCGGATCAAACAGGATTTCCGGCCCGGGGACCTGCCACGCGGAGCAGGCGCCCAGGGTGAGCGCGCCGGCCATTACCGCGCCGCGCAGGCCCCTACCACCAGCCAAAGGCACGCGTCCGCTCGGCATAGGCCGCATACTCGGGGAAGCGCTGACGCAGGTAGACCTCTTCGCGACGTGCCTTGAGCACCACGGCAAGCACGACCGCCGCCACCCCCACCGCGTTGATCCAGTGACCGTTGTAAAGCGCAATGCCCGCCATCATGATCACCAGCGCGACATACATGGGGTGGCGCATCCAGCGGTAAGGGCCGGAAGTGATCAGCAGCGCCTGCTCGCGCAGCTCCGGATAGACGTTGAAATTGCCGATCCGGTTGTGGAACAGGGTGACCAGTCCCAGCCCGGTGCCGCCAACCACCGGCAGCAGCCCGACCCACCAGCCGGCGTTGACCCAGCCCACCGGGTAGCAGGCGAGCACGATGCCGGCGAACTGCAGCAGTACCATGGCATGGGAAGAGAGCGGACGTGCGCGCATCGGATCAGCCGACCTCTTCCGGCAGGGCGACCGGTTCCGCCGCAATCGACCCCAGCCGCCACATGCACCAGGCTCCGAACAGGGGGCCGGGGGCCAGAACCAGAAACGCCCACTGCCAGCCCACCCGGGCAGCGATTTCCGGCACCAGCTGGATGGCGATGATGGTGATCGCAAACCCCACCCCGTTCTGGCTGGTGAGCGCCGTACCGGTGTAGGCCGGGGGACAGTAGCGTGCGGCCAGCGCGGAGAATTGGGGAGAGTCGGCCACGATGAACA
>JBNLBB010000177.1:0-5130 GCA_050302415.1 Gammaproteobacteria bacterium
CCTGGCGACACCCTTGATCGGGCAGACGGTCTGGTGTTTCGAGGGGCGCAACCAAGTCGGTTCGATATCGTCGCGGTACAGGTAGTACACCGGCGGGAGTGCCCTTCCCTGGTAATACTCGCGCAGCAACACTCCCCTCGCCGTTTCCAACAGCAACCGGCCCGCCAGAGTTACGGTGAATCGTTGGACCTGGATTTCCGTCTCGGCGAAATGTTGATCAGGCATGGGGCTGCTCCTCTACGGTAATCCCGTTCTCTGGCCTGTCGGGAGCGGTGGCACCCAACCATTGCGTGAGATCGACTGGCACTCATCCGTTGAATCGGGCCCTGATCTCCTCCGGCACCACCTCCGCCCGCATGCCGCTCTCGCGCTGGGAATCGCGCACCGCCCAGACGCGCAGTTCAAAGCCTTCCGCCACCAGCGCTTCATTGGCGAAGACGCGGTGTTTGACGTGGAGCACGTTTGCCACGCCATTCGGTGATCCGGCTCTCTATGGTTGCCTCGTCACCAAATCGGATGGGGGCCAGGGCATGCCCCGGATCCGAAACATGCGTTCGGCCGCCCGATCAAACCAGACAAAGTATTTGGGATAGAAGACGATCTGGGCGGGATCACAATCGGCAAAATCGACAATGAACGACATGCTGGAGGGAGATATGGCACCTGCCTTTGGCTGATGGCGGTACCTCCATTAAATCGGCAGCCACCCCACCGGTCATCGACGCGCGCCGCTATAGCAGCGATTGGCGAACTGTGTCAGGCAGTCAGCCAGGCATGGGCCCCGTCGTGGTCGGCGAATATCTGGATGGTGGTTGCGCAGGTTTCGTCCATCAGTTCCTGCCACATACGCCCCACTCCATAACCCAGTGTCCCCGGCATCACCAATGCGGTTTTGCCGTTGCCGATCGCTTGCTCGTTGGATTCGTGCACCGCACGGCACCGCAACAGCAGTTCGTAGTGACCCGCTTGAAGGTCGGTATTCAGGTAGTCGAACATCATGTGCGTGCCCGGACCCCATCCCGCCTCACCCAGCAAGCTCTCCACCAGCTTCTGGTAGCCCTCGAAGCTGAAGGTACCCGCGCAGGTGACCTGCCAATAGTCGCGTTTCTTATCGATGGTGATATCCATCCGCCCTCCCGTGTTTCAATCCAGCCTACACGGCAATCGTCGATACGCAAGGCGCGGTCCCGGGGGTATTTCTGAATTGAGCGCGGCGTGCAAACAGCAATCCCCCATCAATTCCCACAATCCGAGTGCATTCAATTTTCCTGAACCGGTGGCACAAATATCCTCGCTAACATCAGCTGCGCGGGCAACGGATACTAGGCGCACCGAAACACCGATCCCGGGGAGCGCAGATGACAGACTCCAGTGATTCGAAGCCATTCCGTTCACGCACCATTGGCCGCGTCTGGTCCGGACAGCCCACTTCCGACGGGGCCGGCGTCAACCTGTACCGGGTGTTCGATCCGCGCAGCTCGGCCGCGCTGGATCCGTTTTTGCTGCTCGATGAGTTCCGTTCCGACGACGCGGCAGATTACATTGCCGGATTCCCGGACCATCCCCATCGCGGATTCGAAACCGTCACCTACATGCTCGCCGGCGCCATGCGGCATGGCGACAGCGTCGGCAATACCGGACGCCTGCGCGCCGGCAGCGTCCAGTGGATGACCGCCGGCAAGGGCATCATCCACTCGGAAATGCCGGAGCAGGAAGAGGGCCTGATGCACGGCTTCCAGCTCTGGGTCAACCTGCCCGCTGCGCAGAAGATGCGCGAACCGCGCTACCAGGATATCGACCCGGAGCGGATCCCGGAGACCACCACGCCCGACGGCGCCCACGTGCGGGTGATCGCCGGCAGCGTCAGTGGCGTCAAGGGGCCGGTATCGGAAATCGTGACCGAACCGGTCTATCTGGATGTCACCGTGCCGCCGGTCAGTACCGCCAACATCACTCTGCCAAAGAACCACAATGGTTTCGTCTACGTGTTCGAGGGCAGCGCGGACTTCGGCCTGTGTAACAACTCGACGGTGATCCGCACCCACCAGATCGGACTCCTGGGCGAAGGTGAAGAGAGCGACGGACTGCGAGTCACCAGCCACGAGGCGGCCGTGCGCTTTCTGCTGGTGAGCGGCCAACCGGTCCACGAGCCTGTAGCCCACTGGGGGCCATTCGTGATGAACACCGAGGAGGAGCTGCGCCAGGCCTTTGCCGACTACCAGGCTGGACGTCTGGCCTGACAGCGAGCTGCTAACATCCGGTCTGGACACCTCTTGGTCTCGGACCGGCATGCATAGCCATATTCCAAAAAATTCGCCGCGCGAACGTTACCTGCCCGTCAGCTTTGAAATGATCCAGGCCTGGCTGGAACCTCAGGGGGGCGCCACGCTGCGCGCCTGCATCCGGATGTTCGGCGCGATCTACCGATATGAACTGCAGCTGCTGCTGCAATGCGTCCGTCAGCTCTACCACCCGGTCAACCCGGACGCCGATACGGCGGCCTCCCTGCCCCCCGACTCGGCGGGGGCCACACCGGAACTGCTGCGGACCATCGAGCAACTGCTGAACGCCGCCAATTTCACTCCGCTGCCGGAGAGCCAGCTGAATGCGGCGCTCTCGGCCCGCTCTCCGGATGGTGTCGAAGTACAGGTGGATTTCGCGGAGTTCGCCCACTTCGCCCTCTACTGGCGGGGCGCCGACACCCGGCCGCTCAGCCGCCGGGAGTGGCGCGCCGGGTTTCGCCGTGTGACCCGGCAGATCCCCATCTACCGCCGCCTGGTGCTGGTGCTGCAGCCCAGAAGCCGGGGCACCGAGGCCGGGCCGCTGCTGATCAAGCTGTTCAAGGACATCCCCCTATCGGACCTGGAGACCCTGTTTCCCAACACCACCATCCGCATGAGTTCCCCGGACAAGATTTTCCTAGGGATCACCGGGGGTGGCGGCACGGCGGGTGGGGTGGCGGCCACGCTCTCCAAACTGACGGCCGCCGCCAATCCGCTCACCCTGGCGGGGGCCGTGGTTGGACTGGCCGCTCTGCTCTGGCGGCAGGTGGCCCGGGTGCTCAATGCCCGGACCCGCTATATGGCTCGCCTCTCGCGCAATCTCTATTTCTGCAACCTGGACAACAACCTGGGGGCCATCACCTATCTGGCGGAGATGGCCGCCATGGAGGAGTGCAAGGAGGCGGTGCTCGCCTACTGGTACCTCACCCAACGGCCCGGAATCGACGCCCCGACCCTGGACCGCGGGGTGGAACAGGCGCTGCGCGACCAATTCGGTATCGATGTCGACTACGAGGTGGCCGACGGGCTGCGCAAACTGGCGGACCTGGAACTGCTGCAGGTGCACGCGGAGCGGCTCGCGGTGCTCGATCCCGCCGAAACCCTGCTGCGCCTGCGCCGGCGCTGGGAGGAGCTGCCCGGTTGAGCAGACGGGCTTGGCAGACGCGGGGGCGACCGGTTAGTGTGGGCGGCTGACCCATTGTTCAGAATCCAGGAGAGAGTGTCTCATGCCGTCTTTTGACGTCGTATCCGAAGTCAACATGCACGAAGCCACCAACGGTGTGGACCAGGCCAACCGCGAAGTCACCACCCGCTTCGATTTCAAGGGATCGGACTCCAGCTTCGAGCTGAAGGATTCGGTCATCACGCTGACCACCGGTTCGGAATTCCAGCTGCAGCAGATGTACGACATTCTGCAGACCAAGCTGTCACGCCGCGGCATCGACATCGCCTGCCTCGATCCCGGCGAAGCGGAGCTGGCAGGCAAGAGCGCCAAACAGGTCGTCACCATCCGCCAGGGAATCGATTCCGACAACGCGCGCAAAATCGTCAAGCTCATCAAGGAATCGAAAATGAAAGTGCAGGCGGCGATTCAGGGCGACAAAGTACGGGTCACCGGCAAAAAGCGCGATGACCTGCAGCAGGCCATTGCGCTGTTGCGGGAGGCCACCCTGGAGTTGCCACTGCAGTTCGACAACTTCCGCGACTGAGCGGCGGGCGGAACACCGACACCGGATCGGGGTCCACACTGAGGTGCCGCCCTGCGGCGTTGCCCTAGTGATCCTGCCCTCATGAAACGACTGCGTTGGTTCGTGCTTCCGCTACTGCTGGTTCTCGCCGGCCCCGTGCTGGCGCTGCTCAGCGGACAGGTGGATCTCAACCGCCACTGGGCCGGTGCGCGGCGCGACAGCATCGGCATCTCGCCCGCGCCCGACCGGCATCCAGAGGCGGTGGTACAGGTATTCGCGGCCCGCGCCTTCGGCTGGCGCGGACTGTTCGGTGTGCACACCTGGATCGCGGTCAAACCGCAGGGCGCCGACCACTACACCATTCACCAGGTGCTCGGCTGGCGGGCCCGCTACGGAGGGAGCGCCGTCGACTCCGGACCGGGCACCCCGGACCGGCACTGGTATGGCAATCCGCCCACGCTGGTGGGCGAACTCTACGGCCCGGCCGCCGAACAGGCGATCGGCCAGATCGAGGCGGCCGTGGCCACTTACCCCTACCCGCACGACTACACCCTCTGGCCCGGCCCCAACAGCAACACCTTTGTGGCCCACGTCGCGCGGCAGGTGCCGGCACTGCAGGTGGATCTGCCCGCCACCGCCATCGGCAAGGACTATCTTCCCGGCGGATCCCTGGTGGCGCAGGCGCCCAGCGGCACCGGTTACCAGGTTTCGCTCGCCGGCCTGCTGGGGGCCACTCTCGCCCTGGAAGAGGGGCTGGAGCTCAATGTGCTGGGCCTGGGTTTTGGCATCGATCTGAATGCGCCCGCCCTGCGCCTGCCCGGGCTCGGGCGTCTGGGCTTCTCCCGCTAGGCCAAAACCTCATTCAGCGCCGCCGGATTCGGTCGCACCCAGAAAAATCCCTACTATGCTTAATGCGTTGTCTTAAAAAATACCGACGGAAATATCGGGAGAATAAATGACGGCGGCGGATCTCAACTGCCCCCTGTGCCATGCGCACCTGCACCTCAACGAGCCACCCACCCAGGGTCGGAGGAGAATTGTCTGCGCGCGCTGTCGGGGCGCACTCGAAGCCACGGTGGTTGACGGCGAGATCCACCTTCGGGTCGAACCACGCAGCCGGCAGCAGGACATATCCATTCCGGTGAGCAACCAGGAGCGGG
>JBNLBB010000178.1:0-5119 GCA_050302415.1 Gammaproteobacteria bacterium
TCAGGATCATGACGCTTTCGCGCATGGAGTCGGAGAGGATCCGCCACAAGTGGCGCGGCTGCCACATTTTGTAGATCACCCCCACCAGCACCAGGCAGAACAGCGCACCAACGCCCGCTGCTTCCGACGGGGTGGCCACGCCCCCGTAGAGCACATAGAGAATACCGACGATGATGGCCAGGAAGGGCAGCACCCGGGGCAGAATCCGGAAGCGTTGCGCCCAGGTCACTTCACGGGTCATGTCGGTCAGGGAGTAGCCGTGGCGCCAGGCGGTGTAGAGCGACCAGACCATGAACAGCCCGGTGAGCATCAGCCCGGGCATCACCCCGGCCAGAAACAGGCGGCCGATCGAAGTCTCGGTGGCGATGCCGTACACGATCATGGTGATGGACGGCGGAATCAGTATGCCCAGAGTGCCCCCGGCGGCGATGGAGCCGGTGGCCAGCCCGTCGGGGAAACCGCGCTTGCGCATCTCCGGGATGCCCATCTTGCCGATTGCCGCGCAGGTTGCGGGCGATGAGCCCGACAGGGCGGCGAAAATGGAGCAGGCACCGAGGTTGGAGATCACCAGCCCGCCGGGTACCCGGTTGAGCCAGCGGTCCAGTGCCTCGTAGATATCCTTGCCGGCGGGTGAGGAGGCGACCGCTGCGCCCATGACAATGAACATGGGGATGGAGACCAGGGTGAACTCACCCAGACCGCCGAAAAAGGTCTCAGCGGTGAAGGCCAGGGCACCGATGCCTTCGAACATGGCCAGAAAGACCAGTGCCACCAGGCCGAGGCCGAAGGCCACCGGGATGCCGGTGGCCAGAACGACCACGGTCGCGATCGCCACCAGTACGCCAATCAATAGCGGATCCATGGCCTACTCCCCCTCGAATGGACTGTGGTCGTGCATGGCAAAGGGCATGTCGCGGCCGGTGAGCAGGGCGATGATGTCGGCGATGTACTGCAGCGCCAGCAGACCGATGCCCAGGGGCAGCGAGAGGTAGGGAATCCAAAGGGGCAGTTTCCAGATGGTTTCGGTACGCCAGTCATTGACCAACGCCTCGTGGAACAGGGTGTAGCCGGTCCACGCCAGGATGGTGGTGAAAAGCAGCCCGCCCAGGCAGGCGATCAGTGCCAGCACCACCCGTGCCTTGTGGGGCAGGAACATGGGCAGCAGGTCCACGTTGACATGGCCCTTGATGAGCAGGACGTAGGGGCTGCCGATCAGGGTGGCGGCCACCAGGGCGAAGATGACGTAGTCGGTCTGCCACACCGTCGATGCGTTCAGAAAATAACGCATCACCACCATTTGGCAGACCACCAGGATGGCCGAGCCGATCAGCAGAGATGCAAATACACCGCAGGCCCTGGAGATGGCGCTGACTGTATTGATGAACCGGTCCATGACTGCGCGCGCAGGTCCAAGACGGCGGGGCCGGGAAGATCCCGGCCCCGGCTTGGACTATTTGACCGCGAGGGCCTTTTCAATGAGCTCCTTGCCACCGGGCACCTTCTCGGAGAACTCCTTGTAGGAGGTCTGTTTGGCGATGGCGAGCCAGGCGTCGTAGTCGGCGGGGCTCATCTCCGCAATCTTGACTCCCGCGTTGCGGAAGGTATCGACCATCTTCTGGTCCAGCTTTTTCGCTTCGCCCAGGAAGTAGTCTTCAGCCTTTTTCGAGGCGGCCATCAGCGCCTTGCGCTGGGCGTCGTTCAGCTTGCCCCAGGTACGGGCCGAGATCAGGATCGGTTCGTACATGAACCAGAGCGCGTTGGCACCTGGCGCGGTCAGGCAGGTGACCTGCTCGTAGAGGCGGTAGGAGACAAACGAGCCCGATGAGGTGTTGGCCGCATCCAGCACGCCGGTCTGCATGCCCGTGTAGATTTCGGAACTGGGCATGGAGGCGATGGAGGCGCCGGCACCGACCAGCATCTGCTCAAAGGCGGGTCCGGCGGCGCGGGTCACCTGGCCCTTCATGGTTTCAGGTGAGGTGATGCACTGCTTCTTGGAGGCGAAGGCGCCGGCCAGCCAGGCATCGGCCAGCACCATGACGCCGCTGTCTTCGATCAGCTTCTTGATATCCGCCATGAAGGGTGAGCTGTTGAGCCGGGTGGCCCGATCGTGATTGCGCACCAGCCCGGGCATCAGGGTGGCGGAAAACTGGGGCACGCGGCCGCTGGCATAGTCCAGCGGGAAGGCGGAGATATCGATCTGACCCTTGGCGAGTGCGCCCCACTGCTCCTTGGGTTTCACCAGCGAAGCACCGGGATAGACCTTGACCGTGAGGTCGACATTGGCCTTTTCCACCTCGCGGGCAATGATTTGTACCATTTCATCGCGGGCGTCGCCCTTGCCGCCGGGCCACTGGTGCGAGGCCTTCAGCTCGATGGCCATGGTGGGGCTGGCGAACATCATGCCGACCGCAGCCAGACCGGCAGCCAGCAGGGAATTCTTGACCAGATTCATTGAGTTAACCCTCCGTCATTGTCGTTTGGAATCGCGTTCCGCCCGGGTGTGCAACGGCCTCCGGCGGGCGGAATGGTCGTTGACAGTAGGATTAAATTGAATGCCTGTCAATCCGTCTTGTATACAATTTACTCTTTACTGCATTTCACGTTATGGCTAAGGTAGCTGCCTGTCCCAACCCAGCAGAACGGCGCCTGAGTGACCACTGAGCGAGTATCCACCCTGGCCAAAACCCTGGAGCAGGAGATCATTACCGGTCGCCTGCGTCCAGGTGAGCGGTTGGACGAAAATTCGGTTGCCCAGCGCTTTCATGTATCGCGTACCCCAGTGCGCGAGGCGCTGCGCCACTTGGCCTCCATCGGGCTGGTCGAGGTGCGCCCGCGGCGCGGGGCCATTGTTGCGGCGCCGAGCCTGACCGACCTGTTGGAGATGTTCGAAGTGATGGCCACCCTGGAGGGGTTGTGCGGGCGCCTGGCCACCCGCCGCCTCTCGATCAGCGGACGGAACGAACTTCAGGCCCTGCACAGCCTAAGCAAGCGGTTTGTGGAGGCGGGCGACAGCGACGGTTACTACGAGGCTAATGTCGCTTTCCATGAAGCGATCTACCGCGGGAGCCAGAACCGGTTCCTGGCGGAGCAGACGCGCAACCTGCGCAACCGTCTGGCGCCCTACCGGCGGCTGCAGTTGCGCCGCCGCAACCGGGTGGATGACTCCTTCATGGAACACGGCCGCATCGTAGAGGCGATGGTGGCCGGGGATGAACAGGCGGTCGACCGGCTGCTGCAGTCGCATGTCACCGTGCAGAGCGGCTCCTTCACCGATTTTGTCGCCAGCCTCTCTGCGGAGCTGGCGGAACACGCGGCGGACTAGAGGAGCCGCCGTCACCGGCAGTTGAATTTGAGGAACACCATGAACGCCAATCTGTACACCCTGTTTCGCAGCCGCTTTCCCGCTGATGCCGAACATGCCTGCTGCTTTGAGAAGCCGGACGGGACGCAGATCAGCTACGCCCAGGTGGATCGCGACAGCGGGCGCATGACTGCTCTGCTCCGGGGTCTGGGGGTGGCGCCGGGTGACCGGGTGATGGTACAGGTGGACAAATCCGTGGAGGC
Source organism: Gammaproteobacteria bacterium (assembly GCA_050302415.1). Taxonomy (GTDB): domain Bacteria; phylum Pseudomonadota; class Gammaproteobacteria; order JBNLBB01; family JBNLBB01; genus JBNLBB01. The sequence continues at coordinate 3,565 of JBNLBB010000178.1, forward strand.
CGCCATCCTCTACCTGGGTTGCCTGCGCGCGGGCGCTGTCTATCTGCCGCTCAACACGGCCTACACCGAACGCGAAGTCGACTACTTCTTCGGCGACGCCGAGCCGAAGGTGGTGGTGGCGCGGCCGGCGACGCAAGCCAGCCTGCGGGCGATGATGGACGGACGCTTTGGCGCGCAACTGCTGACCCTGGGTGGCGACGGCGACGGGTCGCTGATGGCCGCCTTCCGCGATACCGCCGAGAGTAGCGAAACCGCCGAACTGAGCGGCGACGACCTGGCGGCGATTCTCTACACCTCGGGCACCACCGGGCGCTCCAAGGGGGCCATGCTGAGCCACGACAACCTGGCCAGCAACGCCCTGGCGCTGCACCAGCTGTGGGGCTGGCGTGACGGTGACGTGCTGATCCATGCCCTGCCGATTTTTCACGTCCACGGGCTCTTCGTGGCGATCCACTGTGCCCTGCTCAACGGTTCGCCCATGCTCTTTCTGCCCAAGTTCGATGCCGACGCCATTCTGGAACGCATTCCGCGGGCTACGGTGCTGATGGGAGTCCCCACCTTCTACACCCGGCTGCTGGAGCGCCCGGAGCTCAATCGCGAACTGTGTGCCGGGATGCGCCTCTTCATCTCCGGGTCGGCCCCGCTGCTGGAAGAGACCTTCGCCGCCTGGGAGGAGCGGACCGGCATGCGCATCCTGGAGCGTTACGGCATGACCGAATCCGGCATGATCACCTCCAACCCCTTGGCTGGCGAACGGCTCGCCGGAACGGTGGGGTATTTTCTTCCGGGCATTTCGGGCCGGATTGCGGATGAGGAGGGGAGGGAAGTGCCCCGCGGCACGCCGGGCGTGCTGGAAATCACCGGGCCCAATGTCTTCAAAGGCTACTGGCGGATGCCCGAAAAAACAGCGGCGGAGTTCCGCGCGGACGGCCATTTCATTACCGGTGATATCGCCACCATGGCCGAGGATGGACGGGTGGCGATCGTCGGCCGGGCCAAGGATCTCATCATCTCCGGCGGATTCAATGTCTATCCCAAGGAGATCGAACTGCTGATCGACGAGATCAGCGGGGTGAAGGAGTCCGCCGTGGTGGGTGTGCCACACCCCGATTTCGGGGAGGCCGTGGTCGCGGCGGTGGTGCCGGACGGAAGCCGTGAGCTTCAGGAGCAGGAGCTGCTGGCGCTGCTCGCCGACAAGCTGGCCAAATTCAAGCAACCCAAGCGGATCTATTTTCTGCCGGAACTTCCCCGCAACACCATGGGGAAGGTGCAGAAGAACCAACTGCGCGAGTCCTACCAGGAAACCTTTGCCGGCTGATTTCCCGGTTGGGTGACGGCCGGAGCGTTTCAGCCTCAATAAATATTGGTCTGACCATTAATCTGGCGTGGGGCTGTCTGGTTCAGAACCAGAACTTTTGTACATGCCCCTTTTCCCTTTGTGTCAATATTAGGCATTTCATTGTAAATATTTTGTTTTTTTCTCTCATGGCTGCTCCTTTAGATGGACTGGAAAATAGCGCCCGTCGAGGTATTGACCCGTTTCCGTGGTTATGCC
>JBNLBB010000179.1:0-5058 GCA_050302415.1 Gammaproteobacteria bacterium
CCGCTCCTGGGCCCGGGTGAGGGCGCGTTCCAGCTTGCGGTAGGCGCCGGTGGAGATCTGCTCCCCGACCGTTTGCTCGCGTTCCACGTCGTTCATGTGCTCCCCAGCAACAGAGTAACGAAGGTGGTGTTGTGGTAGCGGGCCCGATCCTGGTCACTCACCGGACCGATTTCGCCAAAGGTGTAGAAACCGCACATGGGAATGGGCAGCTTGAGTGCCTGACGCGCGCGGGAAATCTCCTCCGCGGTTTTGGTGCCCAGCGCGATTTTGCGCCCGGTACACGAGAAGAAGAGGGCGACATCGGGCTGCCGGCCCGGATAGGCGGCGGTGGCCTTGGCCACTGACGCATCCACGCCGGCGATCACCGAGTCGCGGATCGCCTGGGTGATCTGCACCTCGGCACCCACCGGCACCTCGCCCAGAAAGGTGATGGCGCCCGTCTCCGGATCCGCGCTTTTGGCCACTCGCAGGTAGTAGCGGTCGGAGTCGGCTTCGTAGATGGCGAGCGGATAGGCGCCCAGCCCGGCGATATTCTCGCCCGATTCGGTACCCAGGTAGCGCTGATAGAGCGCCAGTGCCGGCTGCCCGTCCAGCTCCTGCACTACCGTGCCGGTTGCCCGGGTGACCCGCATCCGCACGCCGAGGGGCATCCAGCCGCTTTCGACACCCAGGGAGAAGAGCACATTGCCGCCGATGAGCAGTACCGGAATGGCGTCACTCAGCACCCGGTCGCCGCAGAACTGGAAGGTGGCGTAGGTCTCCTTGCTCCCGCCCACCCGGTCGGCGGACATGCCGCCCACGATCGGCACGTCGGGACCGAGCAGGTCACCCATGGCGGTCAGGACCTCGTGTGCGCTGCTGGTCAGACCGTCAGGCAGGACGATGGCCAGTCTGGGGGCTTCGCCTAATTGCGCGCGGGCCGCGGCCAGCGCCTCTTCGGCGGCGCGTCGCGGATTGGCGCCCGCACCACTGGCGATGCCGGCGCCGAACCGTGCCTGGTCCGAGCTGAACAGCAGCAGGGTGACCGCGTCTTCCGTAAATCCGAGTTCCGACGACATCTCGCCGTCGGTGGTGCAGCCGATCAGTTGCAGGCCGGGCCACAAGTTGTTGATGGCACGCACGCACCACTCGCGATCATATTCAGTACCGCAGAAGAGCAGGCCCGCATGGGGTTGGAGCACACCGAGCTGGTCACGGCATACGGCGAGGATCTCCGCGATCGCCTCGACGGTATCCACTTCATCACTATGACCGACAACAGCTTGAAACATGGACCATCACCCCACCCGTCAAAACCACGGGTAAACTCTTATGATTCATAAGGTTCAGCTTAGTTCGCGTGGTGGTTTCTGCCACTCCTCCGGGTCGGGGCGCACCGTTCAGCGCAATCGGAAACCCTCATGACAGGCGTTGCAGCTGGCCGCCACTTCGGAGAGCCCGGCATAGAGGCGGCGGTTGTCGCCATCCACCGCAGTCTCCTCGGCGGCCAGGGCAAACCGGCTCGCCGCCTGGTGCATGCGGGTGCCCAGCGCCTGCATGGGCTGCGGCATATGGCCTGCCATGCGTTGGGCGCCGTGCCCGTTCAAGGACGACATACCCAGACGTTGTTCGGCAATCTCTCCGGCCAGGTCGAGTTGGTCGTGGGAGAGGGCGGTGGTGATCTCTCCCAGGGCGCGCAGGTGGTCGCGCATGTTGGCGAGCATGTGGTCCTGCATCATGGGCGGCAGTTCCACCAGTTGGCGGCTGTCGGCCAGGGTATTGCCGGGTGTGACGGCGGGAGTGATGAGTCCGATCAGAATCAAAACGCGAAGGGGTTGGGTTGCCATGGTGAGCTTCCTGCTAGGTTGGAAAAAGTCAGTTCTGTTGTGCCGTGGCCAGGCGCAGGGCAAGACCGATGAACAGCACGCCGGTGATCCGATTGAGCCAGAGCTGGGCCTGGTCCGAACGCTTGAGCCATTCGCCGATATAGCCCGCCAGCAGGGCGATACCGCCGAATACCAACAAGGTGGCGACAATAAAGATCGCGCCCAGAAGGATGATCTGCAGCGCCACCGGGCCACGGGCCGGGTCGGCAAACTGCGGTAGAAAGGCGAGAAAGAAGATCGAGACCTTGGGGTTGGTGACGTTCATGAAGATGCCCCGCCGATAGAGCTGCAGGCCGGTCAGTTCCGCCGCTTTGCCCGCGCCCAGCCGGGTGGCGCCGGCACGCAGCGCGCCCCACGCCAGATAGAGCAGATAGGCTGCGCCCACCAGCTTCAGTGCTGTGAAGGCGACCGCCGAGGTGGCAAAAATGACGGCGACTCCAAATGCCACCGCGCTGGTATGGACCAGCAGTCCGGTGGAGAGTCCCAGCGTGACCAACAGACCGGCGCGGCTGCCGCGCAGGGCGGACTGGGTCAGGACGAAGAGGTTGTCAGGTCCCGGCGCAAGGCCAAGCAGGACGGATGCCCCGAAAAATACCAAAGCTACTGAAAGCGGCATCATTTCAGCAGTCGCTCCATTTTCTGGTGGGGAATATTGGCCTCAATGTAGGGATCACCATAAGGGACAAACCCGAGCCTGCGGTAGAACTCGATGGCGTGCTCCTGGGCGCCGAGGTAAATGCGCGGATAGCCGGCTTGACCGGCGATGGCGACCAGGGCTTCGACCATGGCGGCGCCGATGCCCAGACCGCGTGCCGGCGCCAGCACCGCCAGCCGGCCGATGCGACCGTCTGCCAGCATCCGCCCGGTCGCCACGCTCCACCCGTCCAGCTCGACCAGCAACTGCACCGCGTCGGCGTCCTGACCATCCAGATCGATGGCGGGATCCACCTGCTGTTCGTCCGTGAACACTGCACGGCGGATGGCACAGATCTGCGCTGCCTCCTCGCCTTCAAAAGTGACTACCTGAAGATCAAAGTTGCTCATGGCTGGTTTCCGGTGTCATCTCAGTCCGTTGTTTGCCCGCGCATGCTGCGTATGGGTTGCAGACCGAGGCTGCAGGCAATGCCGAAACCGGTGGCTGCAAGGGTAAAGACCGGTGCGTAGCTCCAGCCGCCGAGGGTGCCCACCGTGCCGGTGAGCAGTGGCGGGCCGATGATCTGGCCCACCCCGGCGCCCTGGATCATGAACCCCATGATGCTGCCCAACTGCGACGGCCGTTCGATGACCATCGGCGCGCTGGCAGTGATCACGCCGGGGATCAGGCCGCTGATCGAAGTGAAACAGAAGGCGCCCAGGGCGCGCAGTGGCAGAGGTGCAAGTGGCGAAAACACCAGTATGGAGGCCACTCCCATGCCACCGGCGCCTATGGCCAGCAGGGTGCGGCGGCTGACGCCGTGGCGCAGGAGCCAACCGGAAGCCAGGTTACCGAACGTATTGGAGCCGATCACCAGGGCGCTGAGGGTGGCCGCTCCGCCAATGGTAAAACCGAATTCATCGATGAACAGCGTGGGCAGAAACGATGTGACCGAGAGGAATTGGGCCGAGTAGGCAACGAAGCAGCCGAACAGCAGCAGCGGAGCCGGCCGCCACACCAGGCGCAGGGATTCAAGCAGCGGGCCGCTGCGCTGACCAGCTGTGCGATGACCCCGGAACTCCGCGAAAAAGACGGCCGCCCATAGCAGGCAGAGCAGACTGCACACCACCCAGAGTCCCTGCCATTCAATGCGGGCGATGATCCAGGGTGAAACCAGGAGCATGAGGCTCATCCCCAGCGGCAGAAAGGCACCCCAGATACCCAGCGCCACCGGTCGGTCATAGTCGCTGGTGGATTGGGCGATGAGCGCGGGCAGGGAGGAGACGCCCAGGATGAAGCCCAGTCCCTCCAGGATGCGGCTGGCGAGCAACACAGCGATATCGGTGGCGAACGCACCCACCAGCGATCCCAGCGTGCAGCTGAGCAGGCCGGCCACCGCAGCGTGATGGTGCCCGATGCGGTCGGTGAATCGCCCCATGAAAAGACCGGTGGTACCGGTGATAAAGGCGAAGGCGGAGATCACCAGCCCGGCCCAGAACAGGTCGATCTGCAGTTGGTCGATGAGCGAGGGGATGGCGGCGGGGATCTTGCCGATATGGAAGGCAATGACGCAGCCCGCCACAAACGCGATCCAGACCCGTCGCCACGAAGTCTCCTGTGCGCTGTTCATGCAGCGTTGATTTCGCTGAATGGATCAATCAAGGGTCAGAGACCGAGCGCGCGCAGATCGAGCTGGTTGCCCCGCATGGGTGGACACCAGAAATAGCCGCCGGTCAGCGGGCGGGTAAAGCGGAACAGCGCGTCCACGATCCCGTCCTCGGCGCCCGACATGCGATGCAGAATGGCGGCGTAGGCTGCGGTGCTATAACCGAAGGCGGTGAACACCAGCCCTTCGCGATGGGCATCGGCCCAAGGCATGGAGCGGCGCAGGATGAAGGCTTCGGGGGTGAAATCCTCCTGCGCCGTGCGTTTCACATGGGCGCTGTCGGGTGCGTGGTCAAGCTCCTCGTTGTCACTGAGGCGCCGGCCGATGGCGTGGTCCTGCTCCTGTTGCGGCATGGCCTGAAAGCTTGCCAGGTCATGCACCCACTGCTGCACGGCCACAAAACTGCTGCCCATCATGCCGGGCCGGGTGTCGGTGACCACCGCTGCCTTGATGGCGTCGTCGCCGTCCGGGTTTTCCGTGCCGTCCTCGTAGCCGGTGAGATCGCGACCGGTGCCGTACTTGAATGCATCAATCACCTGGTCCAGCTGCAGCGCACTGCCCACCAGGTACTGCAGGGATTTGGTCCGGTGCACCAGCTCACCGCGCTCTTCGCCGCGCAGCCAGCACCATAGCGCGGCGGGCGTGGAGGGGATCTCCACCCCCTTGCGGCTGTAGCTCGGAAAATCGCCCAGCCCGGTCAGGGTGCCGTCCACGGATTCGATCAGTGATCTGCCAAGGCCGACCACCGTCGCGCTGCCATCGGCGTGGGCGGCCAGTTCCTGCAAAGCAGCCCGGTAGTCCGAGTCCGGAATCAGCGAGAAGCTGAGATAGCGGGCGCAGGCGGGTACATCGGCGAGGATACCGGTCTGAACGGGAAGCATGTGCAGATCCTT
>JBNLBB010000180.1:0-4968 GCA_050302415.1 Gammaproteobacteria bacterium
GGTTGCATAGTCAATCTGTCAGTTGTTAACCGCGGTGCCTGGGGAACCACAATTCGGCACACAGGCCGCCTCCGCTCCGGTTGTTCAATTCAATATCGCCGCCGTGGGCGCGGGCCAGGCTCCGCGCAATGCTCAGTCCCAGCCCGGTGCCGCCCGCTTCCCGGTTGCGCGACGGTTCGAGCCGGTAGAAGGGTTCAAACACCCGCTCCATTTCGGCTTCAGCGATGCCTGGTCCGCGGTCACAGACGCGAAAGATGGCACGCTCCGCGGTCTCATCGAGCTGCAGCTCCACCTCCTTCGCATACCGTAGGGCGTTGCCAAGCAGGTTGTCCAGGCAACGCCTCAAAGTCTCGGCGCGCAACCGCAGGGGCGAGGGTATCCTGCCATGGATGGTGACTTGCTGTCCTGTCTCCGCATAGCCCTCCACCAGGTCCTGAATGACCGGACCCAGCTCGGTGGGCGGCCCCGCAGACGCCTGCGCCACGCCGCGCATCAGTTCCAGGGTCGCCTCGACCATCTGTGACATCTCCTCCAGGTCGCGAATCTGCCTGTCCCGGAGCTCCGGGTCATCCAGCAGTTCGGCCCGCAAACGCATGCGGGTGATGGGGGTTTTGAGGTCGTGCGATACCGCCGCCAGGATACGGGTTCGTTCTTCCAAATGCGACCTGATCTGGCGCTGCATGCGGTTGAAGGAACGGGCGGCTTCGGCCACTTCGCGGGGGCCGGATTCGCTGAGTGGCGGCTGGTTGATGTCGGCTCCCAGGCGATTGGCCGCCTGGGCCAGGTCCTGCAGCGGGCGGGTGACCCGGCGAACCACCCACCAGCTGATGAGCACCGCGGCAAGCACCAGCAGCGAGAGATTGATCAGCAGCCGGAAGGGTCGATCCGACCAGAAGGCAGGCATGCGTTGGGTCAGCTGCAGCCATTGGCCATCGGAGAGTTCCACCTGGGCAGTCATCCGATGGGGCGGTCGATGGCCACGAAACATGCCGGGTCGGTCGGTGGGTCGCGGTCTCATCTCGTCGCGTTCCCACTGGATGGCCACCCGGTGCCCGGGCAATTCCCGACGCAACAGGTGAAGGGCCGCGCGGCCGGGACCGGGTTCCTGGTCCATGTCCTCGGCCGTGGGACGCGTCAGCAGGTCAATGCGGGTATCCGCCGAGGCAAGCTGGCGCATCACACCGGGACGCAGCCCCGGGTCGGTGACGTCCACCAGGCGCACCACGCCGGCCACGTTGCGGGCCCACTGCTGCCCCAGATGGAGCGCGAGGGTATGGCCGCGATCAAACAGCAGCAGGGTAAAGGCGGCAATCTGTACCACCACGAGGGCCACCACCAGGAGCAGGGAAAGGCGGCCAAAGAGGGAACGGGGCAGCAGGCGCATCAGGCTTCCTCCACCACGTCTGCCGCAAGCACGTATCCGGCATTGCGCACCGTTTTGATCAGTACCGGTTCTTTGCCCACATCGCCCAACCGTTTGCGCAAGCGGCTCACCTGAACGTCGATACGCCGCTCGAATGGCACGGTTTCCCGACCCTGGGTGAACTGCAGCAGTTGGTCGCGGCTCAGGACTACATGGGGATGGCTGCAGAATACGGTCAACAGGGCGTGCTCGGCGGTGGTCAAGGGATGGGTCGCGCCCCGGGCGTCGATCAGTTGCCGCCCCCTGAGATCGAACTGCCAGCCGGCGAACCGGTAGCTTCTCGCGCCTTCGCCGCTGCTGCTGCCCGGGGGCAGGCTGCGGGCGCGTTTGAGCACCACCTTGATGCGTGCCAGCAACTCACGCGGGTTGAAGGGTTTGGGCAGATAGTCATCGGCACCCAGTTCGAGACCGATGATGCGGTCCGTATCGTCACCGCGCGCGGTCAGCATGATCACCGGAATGTCGGACCGGGATCGCAGGGTGCGGCACAGGGTAAGGCCGTCATCACCGGGCAGCATCAGATCGAGAATGATGAGGTCGAACTCCGCCTGCTCCAGCACCAGCCACATCGCCCTGCCATCGCCCACGGCCCGCGCCTGGTAACCGTTGCGCGACAGGTAGGTGACCAGCAGCTCGCGGATTTCCCGGTCGTCGTCAACAATCAGTATCCGGTCCATTGATCTTCTGTCTGCCTGATGGATTCCCACTACCCACAAGGTAGCCCGGGCGGAGAATCCACTGTGTAACAATTTGTGTCAAAGCGCGGGGACGCAATACGGTGTTACCCGGTGCAACAGTGTGGACACCACATCGCGCCCCGGTTCCTGTCTACTGTGTACCAACGGCATTGAGCCAAGTCGACACAGGAGAAACAGTCATGAAACGCATTACCAAGATAGCACTCGTCTCCAGCCTGCTGGTGGGCGGCCTCGGCGCAGCGGCGGCGGCCGTCTCCGGTCCCGGTTGCGATGACGGACAGATGGGCGGTTGGGGCCGACACGGCAGCCACAGCGCTGCCTCCCCGGAAGAGCGGGCCGCCAACATGGAACAGCGCCTGGAACGCTTCGAAAACAAACTGCAGCTCACCGCCGAGCAGAAGCCGGCCTGGGATGCCTTTGCCGCCAAACTCCGCGCCCGGGCAGAGGCCATGATAGCCAGGCGTGACGCCATGCGGCAGCAAACGGACGGGGATTTGATGGATCGCTTCGATCAGCGCGTCGCCATGATGCAGGAGATGCTGGGCACCCTGCAGGATTTTCGCACCGAAGTGCAGGATCTGCTGCAGGTATTGACGCCCGAGCAGAAGGCGTTGGTCGAAGAGCATTTCAACCACAGCGGTATGCGGCATATGCGCCACGGCTTCTGACAGGCGAAGTCGTCGGGCAATCTGCCGGTCCAGGTTGACCGGCAGACGCTACCGGGATAGCACATCGCCACCGGCCCGCAGGCCGGTGGCGATTTCCAGGTAGTCTGGATGATCCGGGTCGATGAATCCGTGGCGCAGCAGGAAGTCGATGATCACCAGATCACAGTTGGTCTTGAACCGGTCGCTCTCCTGGACCAGGCGCGCCACTTTCCCGATCGGCAGCAGCTCAAAGGACTCCACCTCGCCATCGCGATTCAGCGGAACGAAATCCGCCGGAAGCTCCAGGTCGTAGCAGTACATGACATCAGGCTTGCAGCCCAGCGGAGTGGCCAGTCGATAGCTGACCATGCCGACGGGGACCGCTTTTTCCACCAACGCGGCGGGAATGCCCGCCTCTTCCTCGCACTCCTTGCGCAGGTTTTCGCCGAGTTCCAGGGCATGGGGCAGACCACCGGCCACCAGGTTGTCCAGTTTTCCTGGGTGGGTGCGCTTGTCCGCCGAGCGCTTGGCGATCCACATGTGCATGCCGGAACCCCGCTCCACATATCCATTCAGATGCTGACCGAAGGCGCGGATGCCGAAGGCGGGGGCCAATGCCCGATCCAGCAGGCAGAGCGCGTCGCTGCGCCGCCCCGCGGTTACCGGATAGAGTTCACCGTGCCGCTGCGGCAACAGCCCGGCTGCGATCAGAGTATCCGAAGCCCGCCGCAGTGCGTCGGTGCGCGCGTCAAAAGTGCCGAGGGTGCTGACCATGACCACATCGTCCGCCGTGATGGTGAAAATGTCCGGAAACCGTCGCAGTTCGCGGGCAAATTCGTGGCGCAGCCAACCCACCTGGCTGGATCCGATGAACCAGCGCAGAAAATGCTCGGGCTCGAAGCGGTTGCAGTCGCGGATGCGATCCATGTAGGACATGGGTGCAGCTCCTAGCGGCCGACCGAGGCCAGCGCAAGCACCTTGACCCGGTCGCGTTTGCTCAGGCGGGGCATGCGGAAGGGGTCCGGCGCGGTTTCCATGAGCTTCAATCGGTGGAGGCCGCTCTGCACCGTCACCCGGATCTGCAGCCCCTGCATGCCGGGCAATTGTTTGCCAAGCGGCGCACCGGTCAGCATCAGGCCGCGCGCCCGCTGCACCTGGTGCTGAATCAGATCCCGAAACTGGCTGGTCGCACGACGGGCGGCGATGTCCGACTCCTTGATGCCGAACTTGACCATGTCGTCCTGGGGCAGGTAGATGCGCCCCAGGTCCTCGTAGTCCTTGACGATATCCTGCAGGAAGTTGATGAGCTGCAGACTGGTGCAGATACGGTCGGAGAGGCGGGCCTTCTCCTCGTCATGTGCGCCGAAGAGTTCAAGCATCAGCCGGCCGACGGGGTTGGCGCTGAACCGGCAGTAGGCGAGCAGCTCAGTGAAATTGGCGTAGCGTTTTTTCTCCACATCCTGGGCAAAGGCGCGCAGCAGATCGACAAAGTGGCTGATGCTCAACTCATGTTCACGGATCGCGTGCGACAGTGCGATGAAAATCTGCCCCACCGGTTCGCCGCCATCGGCGATGATCTTCAACCGGTTCAGGTAGGAGTTGAGGCTGCGCATGCGCTCTTCGTTGGAGAAACTGCCTTCGTCGGCAAAGTCGTCCGCCGAGCGGGCGAAGGCGTAGATCACCGCCACCACCGGGCGCATCTCCGCGGGGAGGATCAGGGAGGCGACGGGAAAATTTTCATAATGGTTCTTGGCCATTTCCACGCAGTGACGGTAGGCGGAGGCGATCGGTTCCGGGGGTTTAGGGCTCTTTTTCAATCTCGACACTCCTGGGAATCGACTCAAGCGGATTCAGCTCCTCAATGGGTTTCTTGACGCTGATCCCCATTTCCGGAAAACGTCGCGCGGAAGGCAGCACCTGCCGCTCCAGGCTGCCCACCGCCTTATTGTAACTCTCCACACTCTGGCCGAGTTGTCTACCCAGTCGCGCCAGGTGTTCGCCGAAGGTTGCCAGTCTGCCGTAGAGTTCCGCGCCCAGATCGCGAATCCGTTCCGCGTGCTCGGCGACCACGAGTTGCCGCCAACCGTAGGCGACCGCGCGCAGCAGGGCGATAAAACTGGTGGGCGTGGCCAGGATGACCTTGTCACGCAGGGCGTCCTCCAACAGATCACCGTCCAGAGTCAGCGCGGCTGACAGGAAC
>JBNLBB010000181.1:0-4924 GCA_050302415.1 Gammaproteobacteria bacterium
CAGCGCATCGGCGATTTCGCCTGGGCGGCAGGCGACATGCGGGCCCGCGGATTTCTCATCGGCGGTACGGCAGGGCGCACCACGCTGAACGGTGAGGGGCTGCAGCACCAGGACGGCCACAGCCATATCCTGGCCTCCACCATCCCCAACTGCGTAGCCTACGATCCCTGCTTCGGACACGAGGTGGCGGTGATCCTGCACGACGGCATGCGCCGCATGTTCAAGGAGCAGGAGAGCGTCTACTACTACATCACCTGCATGAACGAGAACTACCTGCACCCGGAAATGCCGCAGGGTTGCGAGGAGGGGATCGTCAAGGGAATGTACCTGCTGCAGGAGTCCACCGGATCGGGTCCTCGGGTCCAGCTGCTCGGCTCCGGCACCATTCTGCGCGAGGTGATTGCCGCCGCGGAACTGCTGCGTCTGGACTTCAATGTGGCGGCCGACGTCTGGAGCGTCACCAGCTTCACCGAGCTGCGCAAGGACGGGCTGGAGACGGCCCGCTGGAACCTGCTCCATCCGGACAAGAAGGGGAGGCAGAGCTACGTCGAGCAGTGCCTCGATACCCGGGAAGGGCCGGTGGTCGCCTCCACGGACTACATGAAACTACTGGCCGACCAGATTCGCCAGTGGGTGCCGCGCAGTTACACCGTACTGGGCACCGACGGTTTTGGGCGCTCCGACCGGCGTACCGCCCTGCGACGCTTTTTTGAAGTGGATCGCCACTATGTCGCCGTGGCTGCCCTCAAGGCGCTGGCCGATGAAGGCAAGGTCAAACCCAAGGTCGTCACCGATGCCATCAAGAAGTACGGTATCGACAGCGACAAGCCCAACCCGGCAACGGTTTGAGCGGGGAGATGACCATGGCACAAGTGGAAAAGATCCTCGTTCCCGACATCGGCGACTTCTCCGATGTCGAAATCATTGAAATCCTGGTGAGCCCCGGCGACACGGTGAAGGCCGAGGATTCACTCATCACCCTGGAGTCCGACAAAGCGAGCATGGAGATCCCTGCGCCCAAAGGCGGCACGGTCAAGGAGTTGCTCGTCAAAGTGGGCGACCGCATCTCCGAGGGCTCTCCCATCCTCACCCTGGAGGTTGGTGACAGTTCGACTGCCGGCGCGCCGAGCGCAGCCAGGGAGACCGCCAAACCGGCGGAGTCCACCCCACCTCCGCCCGCGGCGCAGGCGCCGTCGGGTGGCGACCAGATTGTGACAGTCCCCGACATCGGTGATTTCAGCGATGTGGAGGTGATCGAGATCCTGGTCCAGCCGGGTGACGACGTGAAGCCCGAACAGTCACTGATCACCCTGGAGTCCGACAAGGCCAGCATGGAGATACCCTCACCGGGCGCAGGCCGGGTCAAGTCCCTGAACATCAAGCTGGGCGACCGGGTCTCCGAAGGCGCCCCGATTCTGGTGCTGGCGGGCGCCGCCGGCGGTGCCCCGGCCAAATCCGAACCACAGGCAGCCGCCTCGGCACCCCCGGCCAGCCCACCCCGCGGCGCCACCATGCCGGAGGAGCCAGTAGCGCCGACGCGCCGTGAACCGCCGTTGCCGCCGGTGGACGACAAGAAGTTCAATAAGGCCCACGCCAGCCCCGGCGTGCGCCGCTTTGCCCGCGAACTGGGAGCCGACGTCAGTCGGATCAAGGGCAGCGGACCCAAGGGCCGCATCCTCAAGGACGATGTGAAATCCTGGGTCAAACAGGCCCTTTCCGGTGGGGGTGTGGCTGCCGCTCCAGCGGCCGCCGGTGGAGCCGGTATCCCGCCCATCCCGGCCGTCGACTTCAGCCAGTTCGGTGAAATCGAGCCCAAAGATCTGCCGCGCATCAAGCGGATTTCCGGCCCGCACCTGCACCGGGCCTGGCTCAATCTGCCCATGGTCACCCATCACGATGAGGCGGATATCACGGACCTCGAAGCGTTTCGCCAGTCGCTGAAAAAAGAGGCGGAAGACAAGGGCGTGCGCGTGACGGCCCTGGTCTTTGTGATGAAGGCGCTGACCCATGCGCTGCGGGCATTCCCCAACTTCAACGCATCACTGAGTCCCGATGGCCAGCAGCTGATCTACAAGAAGTACTTCCATATTGGTATCGCCGTGGACACTCCCAACGGACTGGTGGTGCCGGTGGTGCGCGACGTGGACCGCAAGTCGATCTTTGATCTGTCGGCCGAAATCGGCGACATCAGCTTGGCGGCGCGCAACGGCAAACTGAGTCCGGCCCAGATGCAGGGTGGCTGCATGAGCATCTCCAGCCTCGGCGGCATTGGCGGCACTGCCTTCACCCCCATCGTCAATGCACCGGAGGTGGCCATTCTGGGACTCACCCGCGCGCGCATGCAGCCGGTATGGAACGGCAAGGATTTCACGCCGCGGCTGATGCAGCCGCTGGACCTCACCTACGACCATCGCGTCATCGACGGTGCCGACGCCGCGCGCTTCTGCGTGCACCTGGGCCAGTCGCTGGGCGATCTGCGCCGCCTGCTGCTTTGATGGGAGAACCGAATGAGTGACACCGTAACCGTCAAGGTCCCGGATATCGGCGATTTTTCCGATGTGGAGATCATCGAAATCCTGGTGAGTCCCGGGGACACCATTAAGGCTGAGGATTCGCTCATCACCCTGGAGTCCGACAAGGCGAGCATGGAGATTCCCGCGCCGCAGGGTGGCAAGGTGAGCGAACTGCTGGTGAAAGTGGGTGACCGGGTCTCCGAAGGGACACCCATCCTCAAGCTGGAGGCGTCGGGCGCCGGAGATGCACCGGCCAAACCGGCTCCGGCTCCCGCAAAGTCAGCAGCACCTGCTCCGACTGCCGCGGCCGCCAGTGGCAAGAGCGCCGACCACCAGTGCGACGTGGTGGTACTGGGCTCCGGCCCCGGCGGCTACACCGCGGCCTTCCGTGCCGCCGACCTGGGCAAGTCCGTGATCATTGTCGAGCGCTATCCCAACCTGGGCGGGGTCTGCCTCAACGTGGGCTGCATCCCCTCCAAGGCGCTGCTGCACACCGCGGCCATCCTCAACGAGGCACGCGAGATGTCCGAACACGGCGTCACCTTTGCCGAACCCAAGATCGATCTGGACAAGCTGCGCGGCTTCAAGAACCAGGTGATCGGCCAGCTCACCGGCGGGCTGGCCGGGCTGGCCAAGGCGCGCAAAGTCAGCATCGTGCGCGGCGAAGGCAAATTTCTATCGCCCAACGAGCTTGCGGTCACCTCGTCAGAAGGCGTGCAGATTGTGCGTTTCGAGAACGCCATCATTGCTGCCGGTTCGGAGAGTGCGCGGATACCCGGCTTTCCCTACGACGATGAGCGGTTGATCGATTCCACGGGGGCGCTGGAGCTGCCCGACATTCCCAAGCGCATGCTGGTGATCGGCGGCGGCATCATCGGCCTGGAAATGGCCACGGTCTACGACGCCCTGGGCAGCAAAATCACCATTGCCGAACTGACCGGTGAGTTGATTCCAGGGGCCGACCGCGACGTGGTGAAACCGTTGGAAAAACGGATCAGCGGCCGTTATGAAAACATCTTCCTGAATACCAAGGTGGCGGCCATCGAGCCTCTGAAAAAGGGCCTGAAAGTCACCTTTGAAGGCGGCAAGGCACCAGCCAACGACACCTTTGACCGCGTACTGCTCGCCGTGGGCCGCACCCCCAACGGCAAGCGGATCGATGCCGACAAGGCAGGCGTCGCCGTCGACGAGCGCGGCTTCATCGCCGTGGACAAGCAGCAGCGGACCAACGTGCCGCACATCTTCGCCATCGGCGACATCGTCGGGCAGCCCATGCTAGCCCACAAGGCGACCCACGAGGGCAAGGTGGCCGCCGAGGTGATCGCCGGGCACAAGTCCTATTTTGATGCCCGCACCATCCCGTCGGTGGCCTATACAGATCCCGAGGTGGCCTGGATGGGATTGACCGAGACCCAGGCCAAGAAGGATGGCGTCGCCTACGAAAAGGGGGTCTTTCCCTGGGCCGCCAGTGGCCGCAGCCTCAGCCTGGGCCGCAACGAGGGGATGACCAAGGTGCTGGTGGATCCCGAAACCAAACAGGTTCTGGGCGCCGGCATCGTCGGGCCCAACGCCGGGGAACTGATTGCCGAAGCTGTGCTGGCCCTGGAAATGGGCGCCGATGCCGAGGATATCGGGCTCACCATCCATCCCCACCCGACTCTCTCCGAGACCTTCAACTTCGCCTGCGAAGTGGTGGAAGGCACCTGCACGGATTTACCACCAAAGCGTAAAAAGTAACAATGCTCCGGAGGGTGGGGGCCAAACCCTGGTAAACTGTTTGGCTTCCACCTATTTATTGCTGGCAGAATTCCCGGAGAGTACCCATGGCAGACGCATTCATCTGTGACGCAGTCCGGACACCCATCGGCCGCTACGGTGGTGGCCTGGCGGTGGTCCGCGCCGACGACTTGGCCGCAGTGCCCATCAAGGCGCTGATGGCCCGCAACGGTGGCGTCGACTGGACGCAGATCGATGATGTGATCTATGGCTGCGCCAACCAGGCCGGCGAGGACAACCGCAACGTGGCGCGCATGGCGGCGCTGTTGGCCGGATTACCGGTGGAGGCGGGTGGTACCACCATGAACCGCCTTTGCGGCTCCGGCATGGACGCCGTGATCACCGCCGCGCGTGCCATCAAGGCCGGTGAGGGTGAGATCTACATCGCCGGCGGGGTCGAGAGCATGTCGCGCGCCCCCTTCGTCATGCCCAAGGCCACCGAGGCGTTCAGCCGCAGCAACGAGGTGCACGACACCACCATCGGCTGGCGGTTCACCAATCCCGCCCTCGCGAAGATGCACCACCCGTACGGCATGGGTGAGACCGCCGAGAACGTCGCCCGCAGGTACCAGATCGATCGCGAGACCCAGGACCGCTTCGCCCTGTGGAGCCAGCAGAAATGGGCCGCGGCGAAC
>JBNLBB010000182.1:0-1702 GCA_050302415.1 Gammaproteobacteria bacterium
CAGGGCTGGATCGGACGGCGGACACGCATGGTGTGTGAACTGCCGATTGACGAACGGGAGTCGGTCCACTTTGAGTGCGAGGCGGAAATCCTGCGGGTGCGTCCGCGCCTGGGGGATGATCCGCACGCCGCCAAGGTGGTGGTGATGTTTCAGCTCAACGATGCGGGCGAGACCCTGGTTGCTCAATACACCGCGCGCCGGCAGAGCGCCACGCTGCAAGAACTGCGCACGGTCCTCGACAACTATCCGTCGGACGACCGGACGGCAGGAATCAGCAACACACAGAACGGTGGAGAGATTTAGGTGGATCTGGCAACGCTGATCGGGCTGTTGGGTGCCTTTGCCATCGTCGCCGGCGCCATCATGATGGGATCCAGCGCACTGCTGTTTGTGAATCTGCCCGGGCTGCTCATTGTGATCGGTGGCACGGTTATGGCCACCTTGATGAAGTTCCCTCTGGATCGATTTTTCGGTGCCTTCACGGTGGCTGCCAAGGCGTTCAGCGCGAAATCCGAGCCCCCGGAAATGCTGATTGCCAATATGGTGGAACTCTCGGCCATGGCACGCAAGGGCGGGCTGTTGTCGCTGGAAAAAGCGAAAATTGAACACCCGTTTCTGGCGGAAGGTATCCGCATGTGCGCAGACGGCTATGAGGCAGGTCTGGTGCGTAAGATTCTCGCCCAAAAACTGCAGACATCAACGGAGCGGCATGATGTCGGGCAGAAGATATTTCGTGCCATCGGTGACGTGGCTCCGGCCATGGGCATGATCGGTACCCTGATCGGCCTGGTCCAGATGATGGCTTCCATGGAGGATCCAAAAACCATAGGGCCGGCCATGGCGGTGGCCTTGCTGACAACCCTCTATGGCGCCGTGATCGCCAACCTGGTGGCGCTGCCGATTGCCGACAAGTTGGCGATTCGCAGCGACGAAGAACGACTTTCCCGATCACTCATCATCGAAGGTATCGCCGCCATCCAGGATGGCATGAATCCACGGGTACTGGAAAACCTGCTGCGGACCTACGCACCCAAACAGAAGGGCGGCAAGGCCAAATAGGCCCAGCCGGTCAGTTCATGGAGCAAGCCAAACCCAAAGCAAGCGAAGGACTTCCTGGATGGGTGATGACCTTCGCCGACCTGATGACCCTGGTACTCTGTTTTTTCGTGCTGCTGCTCTCTTTTTCCGAAATGGATCTGCAGAAATACAAACAGGTGGCCGGCTCAATGAAGGCCGCGTTCGGCGTGCAACGCGAAATCAAGGCTTCCGAATCACCCAAGGGAACCAGCATCATCGCCCAGGAGTACAGCCCCGGAAAACCGCAGCCCACGCCCATCAAGGTGATGCGGCAGAACACGGTGGACGACACAAAGCAGACCGTCGATTTCCGGGCCCTGCGCGAAGCCGAGGCCGACAAACTGGTCGCCCTGCTCCGACAGGAACTGGCGCCGGAAATTCGGGATGAAGTGCTGGATGTCGAACGCAAGGAGGGGCTGGTCATCATCCGCATCCGGGAGAAGGGCTCGTTCCCTTCCGGCAGCGCCATCATCCAGCGCAGTTTCGTGCCCACCCTCAACCGGATTGCCGGTGTTCTGGCCACGGTCCCCGGCGAGATCCGCGTGGCCGGCCACACCGATGATGTGCCCATCGCCACCGCCCTCTATCGCTCCAACTGGGATCTCTCCTCAGCCCGTGCTGTCTC
>JBNLBB010000182.1:1802-4898 GCA_050302415.1 Gammaproteobacteria bacterium
GGCCACACCGATGATGTGCCCATCGCCACCGCCCTCTATCGCTCCAACTGGGATCTCTCCTCAGCCCGTGCTGTCTCGGTTGTGCATGTGCTGCTGAACAACGCAGGCATCGAAGCGCACAAGGTGACGGCCGAAGGACATGCTGACGCCCACCCCCTGATCAACAATACCGATCCCACCAGCCGGGCCCGCAACCGGCGGGTGGAGATCGTCATCGCCAACAACCCGGGCCTGGAACAGCAGTTCGAATTTCTGCGCAAGGGAGAAGCGCGGACACAGCCGCAACAGGAGACCGCCAATGAGCAGCAGTAACGTCATTCCACCGGATGAACGTCGCGAATTCTTCCGCGTCGGCGCCCTGATGGGTGTGCGCTGTGAGCGCGTGGGTCCCGCCGAATTTCAGTCGCGGATGCTGCAGTTTGAGGATTACAGCGCCAGCCATGCGCGCGCCCACCTGGGCCTGGGGCAGATCCCTCTCGATCACAGCATGTTGCAACGGGCACTCGAAGACATGCCGCCGGCCCTTGCCTATTTTTTGGAGAATCTTTCACGCCGGGTGGACCTGCTGACCAATCTGGTGCTGAATTCGGCGGCATCGCAGGAAACATTTGAACTGCAGCCCGTCGAGGTGAGCGCCACCGGCATCCGGTTCCACACCGTGCAGCCCCTGAAGGTGGAAGATCACGTGGAACTGCGGCTCATGCTGTACCCTGAACGCGTACAGCTGCTCTGCTACGGGTGCGTGGTGCGCGTGGAGACCACCGGTTCAGCAGACCTGGTCAAGGCGGTGAAAGTGGCGATCCGCCTGGAAGCGATCAAGGATGCCGACCGCGAAGTGCTGATCCGCCACATCCTGCACTGCGAGGCGGAAGCCAAAAAGCAGGCGGTCACCCCAGACTGATCAGCAGCCGGTGCGGCCCGGCTCCAAATCCCGCAGCGCACGACGGCGCTTCATCAGCAGCTCCTCATAGACCCGGCTCATGGCGCGTTCGTAGGCGCAATCACCGTCGTAACCCATCTGCTCCAGCCGACGTTCCAGGAAGTCGATATCTTCGCATATCTGCTGGTGGCTGATGGGCCCCGACCAGACAAACCGCCGTGTTTCCGTGTAGGGCATGACCCGCTCCTTCGCTCTTGTTTGGTGATGCAGGGAGCAAGTCTAGACAGGATTCGTGACCTTTCCAGGTCACCCGCATGACACTTTGATGATACGGCGCGCGGCGGCCGGGCCGCGCGCCGTCACGATCAGCCGCCGGCCACCTTGGGGAGCTGCGACAGCGCGACCTCAAGCGCCGCCTGATCGTAATCCTGATCCTGCAGCACACCGGCGAAATAGTCCGTATAGGCCTGCATGTCGAAATGGCCGTGACCGGAGAGATTGAAGAGGATGGTTTCGCTGCGCCCCTCCTGCTTGCAGCGCAGCGCCTCGTCGATGGCCACGCGCACCGCGTGGGTCGACTCCGGTGCCGGAACGATCCCTTCAGCACGGGCAAAGCGTACACCGGCCTCGAAGCAGGGATTCTGGTGCACGGCGCGGGCTTCGATGAACCCCAGCTCTTTGATATGGCTCACCAGCGGCGCCATGCCGTGATAGCGCAGTCCGCCGGCATGGAAGCCCGGTGGCATGAAGGTGTTGCCCAGGGTGTGCATCTTCACCAGCGGGGTGAGGTGCACCGTATCCCCGAAATCGTAGGCATAGGTGCCGCGGGTCAGGGTCGGGCAGGCTGCCGGCTCCACCGCGATCACCCGCACCCCCGTGCCGCCGCGCATCTTCTGGCCGATGAACGGAAAGGCAATACCCGCGAAATTGCTGCCGCCACCGGCGCAGCCGATGACGATGTCCGGGTAGTCGCCGGCCATCTCCATCTGCGCCATCGCCTCCTGGCCGATGATGGTCTGGTGCAGCAGCACGTGGTTGAGCACACTGCCGAGCGCGTACTTGGTGTCATCATTCTTGGCCGCCACCTCCACCGCTTCGGAGATGGCGATGCCCAGACTGCCGTTGGAGTCGGGATCGTTGGCCAGGATCGACCGCCCGGAATCGGTGGTGTCGGAGGGGCTGGGAATGCAGCGGGCACCGTAGGTTTCCATCAGGGCACGGCGATAGGGTTTCTGCTGGTAACTGATCTTCACCATGTAGACCAGCACTTCCAGCCCGAAGACCGAACCGGCGTAGGCGAGCGAAGAGCCCCACTGCCCGGCGCCCGTTTCGGTGGAGAGTTTCTTCACCCCCGCCTGGGCGTTGTAGAAGGCCTGGGCCACCGCCGTGTTGGGTTTGTGGGAACCGGCCGGGCTGACCGCCTCGTACTTGTAGTAGATCTTGGCGGGAGTATCGAGCGCCTTCTCCAAGCGCCGCGCGCGAAACAGGGGAGCCGGACGCCACTGGCGCAACACCTCGCGCACCGGTTCCGGTATCTCGATCTCGCGTTCGACACTCACCTCCTGCAGGATCAGGTCCATGGGAAAGAGTGGTGCCAGATCATCCGGGCCCAGGGGCTGACCGGTTCCGGGATGCAGTGGCGGTTCCATGGGCTGCGGCAGATCGGCGGCGATGTTGTACCAGAAGCGGGGCATCTGCTCTTCATCGAGCAGATACTTGATGGTGTCACTCATGGGTTGTCCCTCCAGTTGAAATCGGTAAGCCGCGCGCCTCGCTTCGACGCCCGTGGGCGGAAGTGGGTGGTTATTGTCGTTCGCCGGGCTGAACTCCCGGATGGGCGCGAGGAGACAGGGTAATCCGATCCGGTCGGGGTTGCCAACCGCCGGCCCCGGAGGCAAAAAATATCCGCGTCAGCCAGGCGACACCCGCGTCCGCCGGAACTATACTCCGCTCGCCCGATTCGGGTTCCGCCGGGCCCCAGGGGATGGGGTCATCCTGCCATGCTCGCTGTCTGGGAACTGCTCAGTTACGTCGTCACCGTCGTCGGCCTGCCCCTGGCGATTTTTGTATTCGTTTTCGAACAGCGTAAAGAGCGGGAAAACGAAGCCGAGGCGGTCTACCAGCTGCTCTCCGACAACTACCAGGACTTCCTGCGAGTGGCGCTCGAACACCCGGATCTCAAGCTCTTCTCCCTGGAGCAAACCCCGGATCTCAAC
>JBNLBB010000183.1:0-4848 GCA_050302415.1 Gammaproteobacteria bacterium
GAGCAGGCGCGCGGCCTGCAGCCGATTCTCGGTACGGTCCAGCCATTGGGCGGCTTCGAGCAGGGCCAGCAACAGGGCATGGTGGGTATTGGGGTGCGCCTGCAGCCAGTTGCGGGTGACGCCCAGTACCTTCTCCGGGGCGTTGTTCCAGATCTGGTAACCGGTGGCGACGATGCGCCCAATCCCCAGTTCCACGGCCTGCGTGTTCCAGGGTTCGCCCACACAGTAGCCGTCGATCACGCCCTGGCGCAGGTGTTCCACCATGCGCTCGGGCGGCACCACCACCAGGCGCAGATCCCGATCAACGTCGATCCCTTCGGTCGCCAGCCAATGGCGCAATTGGTAGTGGTGGTTGGAGACCGGGAAAACGGTGGCGAGCGTGAGCGGGCGCTCGGCGGAGAAGCCGTCGGTGAGGCAAGTACGCAACGCCCGGGCAGCCGCCAGCGGATCGCGTCCGGCATGGACTTCGATGGTTTCCATCCGCTCGACCAGATCACTGCGCAGGGTGATGGCGTTGCCGTTGAGACCCAGGGTGAGGGCCGTGCAGGTCGCCTCGCGGACCGGGCCGATGCCCAGGGTCATCGCCAGCGGCATCCCGGCCAACATCTGGGCCCCGTCGAGCAGTCCCAGCGCCACCTTGTCGCGGATGCTGGCCCAGGAATGCTCGCGCACCAGCGTCACGTTCAGTCCGTGCCTGGCGAACAGTCCCAGCTCCTGCGCCACCACCAGGGGAGCGCAGTCGGTGAGCGCGATGAAGCCGAGTTGCAGTTCGGTTTTTTCCAATGTCATGGGATCACCCTCAACCGGTGGGGCGCAGTTCACTGCGCACGCTGCCGGAGTCGTCGTCTGCCGATTCGGGGGCGGTGACGACCGCCGGCTGCTGATGGCGGTCGTGGAGGAAGCGCAGCACCTTGGCCCGGAACCGGTTGTAGGCCGGGTCGTTGGCGAGCCGGATCCGGTCACGCGGGCGGGGCAGATCCACCGTCAGGATTTCGCCGATGGTGGCGGCGGGCCCGTTGCTCATCATGATGATGCGATCCGAGAGCAGCACCGCTTCGTCCACGTCGTGGGTGATCATGACCACGGTGTTGTTCAGACGTGTCTGGATCTCCATCAGCGAATCCTGCATGTGGGTGCGGGTGAGCGAATCGAGCGCACCGAAGGGTTCATCCATCAGTAGCACCTTGGGTTCCATGGCGAGCGCGCGGGCGATACCGACGCGCTGCTTCATGCCGCCGGAGATTTCGTGTGGCCGGCGCTCCAGGGCGTGGCTCATCTGTACCAGCTCCAGGTTGTGGCGGGTCCAGGCGTCGCGTTCGGCGCGTGACTTGGATTTTCCAAAGACCTGGTCCACAGCGAGGCGCACGTTGTCGTAGACGCTGAGCCAGGGCAGCAGGGAGTGGTTCTGGAACACCACGGCGCGATCGGGACCGGGTTCGGTCACTTCGCGCTCCTCCAGCAGCACCCCGCCGCTGGACGCCTGCAGCAGGCCGGCGACAATGTTGAGCACCGTCGACTTGCCGCAGCCGGAGTGGCCGATGAGCGATATGAACTCACCCTTCTCCACTTTCAGGCTGACCGACTGCAGCACGCAGAGCGGACCGTTGTCGGTGGGAAAGGTGATCGACAGGTCGTCGAGAAGCAGGTAACTGTGCATGGCGTTTCTCCCTCAGCGGATGAGCGCGTTGCGGTCCCAGCTCACCAGGCGCTGCAGCTGCAGCATGGCGCGGTCGAGCAGGAAGCCGATGAAGCCGATGACCAGCACGGCCACCATGATGCGGGCGAGTGATTCCGAACTGCCGTTCTGGAATTCATCCCAGACGAATTTGCCCAGCCCCGGGTTCTGGGCAAGCATTTCCGCGGCGATCAGAACCATCCAGCCGATGCCCAGGGAGAGGCGCAGGCCCGTGAAAATGAAGGGCACGGCTGAGGGCAGGACGATCTTGACCACCTTTTTCACCGCGCCCAGGCGCAGCACCTGGCTGACGTTGAGCAGATCGCTGTCGATGCTGGCCACGCCCACCGTCGTGTTGATGATGGTGGGCCAGATACAGCAGAGCGTGACGGTAATGGCCGAGGTGAGAAACGACTTGGCAAACATCGGATCGGGCGAGAGGTAGACCGCGCTCACCACCATGGTGACCAGCGGCAACCAGGCGAGCGGTGAGACGGGCTTGAAGAGCTGGATGAGCGGATTGATCGCCCGGTACAACGTGCTGCTGAGACCGCAGCAGATGCCCACCGGGATGGCCAGCAGCGAGGCGACCACGAATCCGGCGGCCACCGTCAACAGGCTGGTCAGGATCTGGTCTAGGAAGGTCGGTTTGCCGGTGTAGGGGCGGATGCGCAGATCTGCTTCGGGATCGGTCTTCAGCTTTTCGGCATGGCGCGCCTCCTGTCGGGCGTAGAAGGCCTCGGCCTTGTCGCGTTCACGGCGATGCTCCTGGTAGAGCTGCACGCCCGCCGCTCCCACCTGCAGTGGTCCGGGCAGTTGACCCAGCGAAGTGTCGACGTGCGAAGCGGCGCCGGCCCAGAGCACCAGGAACAGGACAAATGCGGCGACCGGCACCAGTAGGGTCTGGATCCGGTGTCGGGTGATTCTGCCGAACTGGTCGCCGGCCATCAGCTCCAGCACCCGGGCGAAGCGGGGCAGATCGAAGCTGGTGTTGGGAGTGAGGGTTGTCTCGGTCATCTCTCTTCTGCCTTGGTGGTACGGGTTCAGGTGCGCCATCCCTGGCGCGTCGGGAGCACACTCAAACTTTCTGGTCGTCCTTCAAGCCGATCGGGAACTTCTTCAGGTAGGCGTTCGGCTTGCGGCCGTCATAGACGATGCCGTCGATGAAATGGGTCTGCGGGGCGCGAAAGCCGCTCTCGCCGGCGAAGTCCGGAAACTCCTCGGCCTTGATCTTGCCTTCGGCGATCAGCGCTTTGGCCGCGGCTTGGTAGATGTCCGGGCGGTAGACTTTCCGGGCCATCTCCAGGTACCAGTTGTCCGGCTTGTACTCGGCAATCTGACCCCAACGGCGCATCTGGGTGAGGTACCAGATGGCGTCGGAGTAGTAGGGATAGGTGGCGTTGTAGCGGAAGAAGACGTTGAAGTCGGGCACTGCGCGCTTGTCGCCCTTCTCGTACTCGAAAGTACCGGTCATGGAGTTGGCGATCACTTCGTAGTCGGCCCCCACATATTCGGGACGCGAGAGGATTTTCACGGCTTCGGGTCGGTTGGCGTTGGCGTTGTCGTCCAGCCACTTGGCAGCGCGGATCATGGCCTTGACCACCCGGATGTGGGTGTTGGGATTCTGGTCGGCCCAGGCTTTTGACACGCCGAATACCTTCTCTGGGTTGTTTTTCCAGATCTCGTAGTCGGTGACCACGGGTACGCCGATGCCCTTGAACACCGCCTGCTGGTTCCAGGGTTCACCCACGCAGTAGCCATAGATGGTGCCCGCTTCCAGAGTCGCCGGCATCTGCGGCGGTGGGGTGACGGAGAGCAGCGCATCGGCACTGATCTGGCCGGTGATGTCCCCCTTGGCCGGGGCATAGAAACCGGGGTGAATGCCACCGGCCGCCAGCCAGTAGCGCAGCTCGTAGTTGTGGGTGGAGACGGGGAAGACCATGCCCATGTTGAAGGGCTTGCCCGCGGCTTTGTACTGCTGCACCACCGGTTTCAGCGCATCCGCCTTGATCGGGTGCTGCGGCTTGCCGTCCGCGCCGGTGGGGATGTTTTTCTTCATCAGCTCCCACACCTCGTTGGAGACGGTGATGCCGTTACCGTTGAGGTCCATGCTGAAGGCGGTAATCACATGGGCCTGGGTGCCAAACCCGATGGTCGCACCCAGCGGTTGGCCGGCGAGCATGTGGGCGCCGTCCAGCTGGCCGTCGATCACCCGGTCCAGCAGCACCTTCCAGTTGGCCTGCGCCTCCAGGGTGACGTAGAGCCCCTCGTCTTCAAAAAACTGCTTCTCATAGGCAATGGCCAACGGGGCCATATCGGTGAGCTTGATGAAGCCGAATTTCAGGTCCTCCTTCTCGGGCGGTCCCACGTCGGCCAGTGCGGGGGCGGTGCCGAGCAGGCCCGCCAGGGCCAGGGCGCCGGCTGTCTGGGACCACGCGCGGAGTGTTTTGCGATGCGGATCGATGGTCATAGAAATCTCCAAATTCACGGTTCAGAAACTGAAAAAGGCGTCCACGCCGCTCCCCCGTGGGGGAGTGCATGGACGCCTTTGTCCGGTGGACGGAACGCCTTTGCTCCGTCGTTATGTCACTGCGCCGGGAACCGCCGTTGGCTCCTGCGCGAATTCAATTCAAGGACGGGTGCTAGTTGAGCACGGCCGCCATATCGACCAGATCCCTGGCCACTTCGCCCAACCGCTGGTTGCGGTCCATGGCCAGTTTGCGCAGCAGCTGGAAGGCCTCTTCCTCGCTGCAGCGGCGCTGCTGCATCAGGATGCCCTTGGCCCGGTCCACCATCTTGCGCTCGGCCAGGGTATCGCGTGTCTTCTCCAGCTCCTGCTTCAGGGCCTGGAATTCGCGGAAGCGCGCGATGGCCACATTCATCACCGACTTGACCCGTTCCGGGGCCAGGCCGTTCACCACGTAGGCACTCACGCCGGCACGGGTGGCCACCTGGATGGTCTCCTCATCGTCATCGCGGGAGAACATCACCACCGGGCGGGGCTGATTGCTGTTGATCTGGTGCATGTGCTCCAGGGTGTCGCGGCTGGGGGAGTCGAGGTCCGCAATGATGATGTCGGGCTCGATTCCGGCCACCAGCCGGTAGAGATCCTGGTCGGGGGTGGCCCGGAAGACCACTTCGTGGCCGGCATCCAGCAGTGCCTGCTCCAGAAT
>JBNLBB010000184.1:0-4763 GCA_050302415.1 Gammaproteobacteria bacterium
AGTACCTGTTGGCCATTGCCAACCGCGAACTCTTTCTCAAGGGCGATCCCAAAGTGGCTGCCGCCTCCCTGCGCGCCGCCGACACCGTCCTCAACGACCTCGGTGATCCGCAACTGCTCCCGTTGCGGGAGCAGATCGCCCGCGACCTGACCGCATTGGGCGGCGTGGGCATGCCGGACATCACCGGTCTGGCGCTCACCCTCGGCAGTCTAATCGAAGGGGTCGACACCCTGCCCATCGCCGGACCCTATCGCCGGGTTGCCGATGCTCAGACGCCCCAGGCCGCGAATGCGGCACCCGTGGCCGATGACTGGCGGACAGTCCTGTTTTCCGTGTGGGGAGAGTTGAAGGGGCTGGTCTCCGTCCGCCATTCGGACGCTCCCGCCAAACCGCTGCTGGCACCGGAAGAGCAGTACTTTCTGCGCCAGAACCTGACGCTCAAACTGCAGGCGGCGCGTCTTGCTCTGCTGGAGCGCAACCAGGCGGCGTTGCAAGGTGCGCTCGATGAAGCCGCCCTCTGGCTGAAGGGCTATTTCGACCCTGCCGATCCGGCGGTGGCCCACCTGGAGCGTGAGCTGGGCCGCCTGGCCCAGGTCAACCTGCGGCCGGCGCTGCCCGACCTGGGTGCTTCCCTGAAGGCGGTGCGGGCCAGGCTGGAGCAGGGTCACGCGGAGCGTACGCGGTGAAGGGCCTGTTCTGGATTGTGCTGACCCTGGCTGGCGCCGCCGGTCTGGCGCTGCTGCTGCAGGCAAGCCCCGGCTACCTGCTGATCCAGGCCGGTTCCTGGACCGTGGAGACCTCGCTGGCGGTGGCCGTGATCCTGCTGCTGGTTGTATTTGCGCTGGTCTACTTCTCCCTGCGCACCCTGGTGCGGGTGAGCCGGACCCCGCGCGCCCTGCGTGGCTGGGCGGGCCAGCGGCGCCAGAAAAAGGCGCGCAACCAGCTGCATCACGGTCTGGTGGCACTCACCGAAGGTTACTGGGAACGGGCCGAGCGGCAACTGTTGCGCAGTGCCGGAGAGAGCGAAGTGCCGCTCATCAACTACCTGGCCGCTGCCTATTGCGCGCAGGCACTGGGCGCCGATGAGCGGCGCGACCGCTACCTGCAGCAGGCCTACGCCTGCGCACCGGATGCCGAAATGGCGGTCGGTTTCACCCAAGCCAGCCTGCAGATGGAACACCGCCAGTTCGAGCAGGCGCTGGCCACGCTGACCCACCTGCAGGGCAAGGCACCGCGCCACCGCTACGTGTTGAAGCTGCTGATGAAGCTCTACCGCGAGCTCAAGGACTGGGAGCACCTGCGCGAGCTGTTGCCCGCCCTGGGGCGCAGCAAACTGCTGGACGGCGGGCGCATGGCGGAGCTGGAGCGCGAAACCTACACCCACCTGCTGCAGCGGGCCGGGCGTGCGAACAACATCGAACGGCTGCAGGAGCACTGGACCCACACGCCCAAGTACCTGCGCGAGGATGAACGCATGCTGCTCACCTATGCGCGGCAGCTATTCCGTGCGGGCCGTTCGGAGCTGCTGGTCAAGCCTCTGGCCGAACTGCTGGACCGGCAGTGGTCACCGGACCTCGCCTATCTGTATGGCGTGGTGCAGACCGAGGAGGTGGATTCCCAACTGCGCATGGCCGAACGCTGGCTGCGCGCCCATCCGGAGGATGCGGCTCTGCTCCTGACCCTGGGGCGGCTCTGCCTCAAGGCCGAACTATGGGGCAAGGCACGGACCTATCTGCGGGCCAGCGTCCAGGCGAAGCCGACGGTGGAGGCGTGGCGCGAACTGGCCATGCTGCTGGATTCCCTGGGCGAACAGGAGGAGGCGCTGGCGGCCTACCGCGAAGCTTCCCAACTGGCCGGGAAATCAGCCCAGGAGCAGCGGGTGGGCATGGCGCTTCCCGACCCGGGGGTGCCGGCCGCCCTGCCGCGGCCGGAAGCCATGGCCGAGAGTGGTTCTCAGCGCGGCGCCGCCGCGTAGTCAAAGCTGTCGAAGTAAAGTCGCTGCGGCGGCAGACCCAGGTCAAGGAACCGCTTGCGCCCGGAGTCGATCATGGGCGGTGGTCCGCACATGTAGATGTCGCAACCGGCCAGATCGGTGCGCTCTGCCGCCACCACATCCGTTACCCAGCCGGTGTGGCCCTGCCAGCCGCTCGCAGCGCCCGGATTGGACAGCACCGGGGTGTACCGGAAGTTGGTGTGTTCCCGGGACCAGGCCTCGGGCAACTCGTTCAGGTAGAGATCCGCCACATCCCGCGCGCCCCAGTAGAGATGCAACGGGCGCTGTTCGCCGCTGATAAACGCGTGCTCCAGCACACTCTTGATGGGTGCGAATCCGGTGCCGCCGGCAATCAGGATGGCCGGCCGATCCTTCGTTTCGCGCAGATGAAAATTGCCGTGCGGTCCCTCGATGCGCAGCAGCTGCTTTTCTTTCATCTCGTTGAACACCTGCCCCGTGAACCGACCGCCCGGTACGTGGCGGATGTGCAGCTCCAGCTCCTCGTCGCGGTCCGGCGGATTGGCCATGGAAAAGGCCCGGCGGGATCCGTCCGGGAGCAGGATGTCGACGTACTGACCGGCGCGAAAGGGCATCCGTTCGTTGCTCGGCAGCTTGAGCCCAACGCGCATCACATCGGCCGCCAGACGTTCCAGCCGGGTCACCTTGCAGGGGTAGGTGCGAATCGCGATCTCCTCGCTGGACTGCACCTCGCGCACCACAATTTCCAGGTCGCTGCGTGGTTGGGCTTGGCAGAAGAGCGCGGCGCCCCCCTCGGTCTCTTCGGCGCTGAGCGCCGGTGGATGACCATGGGGGTACTCGACAGCACCGGCCGTCACCTTGCCTTTGCAGGCGCCGCAGGCGCCGTTGCGGCAGCCATAGGGCAGAATGAGGCCCTGGCGCAGCGCCGCGTCCAGCACGGTCTCGTCGGCATCTGCGGTAATCTGGTGGCCCTTGGGCTGGATGGTGATCTTAAAATTCATCTGTCCGTTGACTGGCTGACTCAATCCAAAGCGGCTGCATTGTGAACCATTTGTCGGAGGTCTGAAAATCATGTCGCGCTACGCCATTGTAGGCAACGGCTATGTCGGACAGCGGCTGTTGCGCCATTTGCACCGCAACGGGCACTCCGTGGTGGTCCTTGCCCGCAGCGCCGCCAGC
Source organism: Gammaproteobacteria bacterium (assembly GCA_050302415.1). Lineage (GTDB taxonomy): Bacteria > Pseudomonadota > Gammaproteobacteria > JBNLBB01 > JBNLBB01 > JBNLBB01. The sequence continues at coordinate 3,152 of JBNLBB010000184.1, forward strand.
GCCGAGATTGCCCAACAGGTGGGCGCCGAGGTGGTACGGGGCGATCTGGACGGCGGGCTGCCTGCGGGATGGGCCGCCGGCCGCACGCTCTTCTACCTGGCGCCCCCTCCGCCCTCCGGTGACCGGGACCTGCGCCTGCGCCGCTGGCTCGGTTCCCTGGGCGATGCAGTGCCCAGGCGAGTTGTCTATATCAGCACGACCGGCGTCTACGGAGATTGTGCCGGCGCGCTGGTGGACGAGACCCGGGCGCCCAATCCCACCTCGGAGCGGGCACGGCGCCGGGCGGACGCTGAGACCCAGCTCAGGCTGGCCGCTGAGAGTCGGGGGTTTCAGGCTGTGGTGCTGAGGGTGCCCGGCATCTATGGGCCGGGCCGCCTGCCGCGCCGGCGGCTGGAGAGCGGGCTGCCGATTCTGGAACCCGCCGAGTCGGGCTGGAGCAACCGGATCCACGTGGACGATCTGGTCTCGATACTGTTCGCCGCGGCCCGGGCAGAGTCACCCGAGGCCCTCTACAACGTCAGTGACGGCGAGGCGGGCACCATGAGCGATTACTTTCTGGCGGTGGCTGATGCACTGGGAGTGCCCCGGCCGCCGGTGATCAGCCGCGCCGAGGCGCAAACCGCCCTGACTGCGGAGATGCTCTCCTACCTCGACGAATCGCGGCGCATCGACAATCGCCGGATGCTCCAGCGTGGCAATGGTGCGCGCTTCCCGATCTGGCTTCCGGCCTGGCCGCTTCGCTTGCCGAGGAACAGGCCGCCGGCCGCTGACGATCAGCCCTCCGCAGGCAACGCCTTGGCGCTGTTGAGCCAGCGGAAGATCTTCGCCCACTGCTTGCGGTCGATCTCCGTGGCGGCGGGGGCAAATTCGTGGATGCTCTGACCGCTCTCCATGGCCCGGATGTAGTTCTGGGAGTCCCGCAGGGTACCGATGAAGGGGATCTTCAACCCCTTCAAGTACTGGGTGAGCGCGCGGTAGATTTTGGTGTTTTCGCGTACCCGGTTGGCCACCACCGCCAGTTTGGTCTTCTCGTTGACCACCTGGTTGCGCACCATGATGTCGTCCAGGTAGGCGGAGGTGGCGCGGATATCCACCGGTGAAGGCATGACCGGGATCAGGATCGTCTGCGCGGCGCGGATCAGTTGGGTGAGGTCTTTGCCATGGGTGGCTGCCGGGGCATCCATGATCAGAAAATCAAAGGTCCGGGGAATGCGGGTTGCCGGTTCGAAAGCAGCGAAACCGGTGATTTCCGGCAAGCTGGCCGGTCGTTGGGCCAACCAGTCGAGGGAGGAGGACTGGGAGTCAAAATCGGCCAGGGCGACCTTGTTGCCGCGCTCGGCGTAGTAGGCGGCCAGGGTGGTGGCGATGGTGCTCTTGCCGCAGCCACCTTTTGGGTTGAGCACCATGATTGTTCTGACCGACATGATTTGCCTCCCTTTTTTGTTGGTTGACCGAGTATACCGTGTCGCCAAATTCCCGCTAATGGAGGGGGTCTAAAGGCCCAGTGAATCCCAGAGTTCATCCACCCGCTTGCGCACCGCCTCGCTCATGCGGATGGGGGTACCCCACTCGCGCTGGGTCTCCCCGGGCCACTTGTTCGTGGCATCAAAGC
>JBNLBB010000185.1:0-4730 GCA_050302415.1 Gammaproteobacteria bacterium
ACAGATCGAGGGAGGGGATTTCCAGCGGCGTCGCCATCTGCTTGCGCACCGGAAAGTGGCCGCCCAGCGCCGCGCGTCGCTCCTGCAGGTACTTGATCTCGCGACTCTCGGGATCGGGGTGCACGTACTCGGCGTTGCGCGCCTGCTCGTCGGTGAGCGGAATGTTGAAGCGGTCGCGGAAGGCGAGCAGTGCATCCTCGCCCATTTTCTTCTGTTGATGGGTGATGTTCTGCCCTTCGCCCGCTGCGCCCATGCCATAGCCTTTGACCGTTTTGGCCAGTATGACCGTGGGCTGACCGGTGTGTTTGGCCGCTGCGGCGTAGGCGGCGTAGACCTTGTGCGGATCATGCCCGCCGCGGTTGAGGCGCCAGATATCCTCGTCGGACATGTTGGCCACCATGGCCAGCAGTTCCGGGTACTTGCCGAAGAACTGTTCACGCACGAAGGCGCCGTTCTTCGCCTTGTAGTTCTGGTACTCGCCATCCACGGCCTCTTCCATGCGCCTTTGCAGCAGGCCGTCCTTGTCCTTGGCGAGCAGCGGATCCCAGTAGCTGCCCCAGATCACCTTGATGACATTCCAGCCGGCACCGCGAAAGACACCCTCCAGGTCCTGGATGATCTTGCCGTTGCCACGCACCGGCCCATCCAGGCGCTGCAGGTTGCAGTTGACCACGAAGACCAGGTTGTCCAGGCGCTCGCGCGAGGCCAGGGTGATGGCGCCCAGGGATTCGGGCTCGTCGCATTCGCCGTCGACCACGAAGGCCCCCACCTTGGCGTTGGTGCGCTCGATGATGCCGCGGTTCTCCAGGTAGCGGTTGAAGCGCGCCTGGTAGATGGCCTGGATCGGTCCCAACCCCATGGAGACGGTGGGAAACTGCCAGAAATCGGGCATCAGCCAGGGATGAGGGTAGGACGAGATTCCCTGTCCATCCACCTCCTGGCGGAAGCGGTCCAGCTGCTCACTGCTCATGCGGCCTTCCAGCAATGCCCGGGCATAGACGCCTGGGGCGCTGTGACCCTGGATAAATACCAGGTCACCGCCGTGCTGGTGGCTGGGGGCGTGGAAGAAGTGGTTGAAGCCGATATCGTAAAGTGTCGCGGCAGAGGCGAAACTGGCGATGTGACCGCCCAGATCGGAACTCTCGCGGTTGGCCCGGATTACCATGGCCAGAGCGTTCCAGCGGATCCAGCAGCGCAGACGCTGCTCAATCTCCGTGTCGCCGGGGATCCGCTCCTCGAGGTGCTGGGGAATGGTATTGAGATAGGCCGTATTGTTGCTGAAGGGCAGATGTCCGCCCTCGCGCCGTATGCGATCGATCAGCTGCTCCATGAGGAAGTGGGCACGCTCGACCCCTTCCACCTCCATGACCGCATCCAGGGCATCGATCCACTCCTGGGTTTCCTGGGAATCTACATCGTGCTTTTCAGCCATTATTCACCTCAAATCCGGATCGGACACTTCGCTGTGGTCCAAGTTTCCAGCGAATGAAAGGGGCGCATTAGAACAACCGCATTCCCTCGGCGGCAAGCTGCAACGCAACAATTCCGATGATTTTACTCTGAATTCAAAGACCTTCGGAATGACACGGCGCAGTGTTACCGCAATTGGCCCGCGGTGGTCGGGTGAGGCATGGCATAATGCCCACCTTTTTGGCAGCCACTGACGACCATGGAAATCAGCATCGACCGACCCGACGACTGGCACCTGCATCTGCGCGACGACGCACTGATGGCGTGTGTCGTGCAGCATACCGCCGGCCTATTTGCCCGCGCGTTGGTGATGCCCAACCTGACACCGCCTGTTACCACTGTGGCGCTCGCCGATGCCTATCGGCAACGCATCCTCGGTGCGCTGCCGGACCACAGCAGGTTTACGCCGCTGATGACGCTCTACCTCACGGACAATACCCGCCCGGAAGAGATTGCACTGGCCGCCGCCAGCCCACACATCGTGGCCGCCAAACTCTATCCGGCCGGCGCCACCACCAATTCCGATTCTGGAGTAACAGCCATCGAACACCTCTACCCGGCACTGGAGGCGATGCAGACCCACGGGCTGGTGCTGTGTGTGCATGGTGAAGTGACCGGTGCGGAGACCGACGTTTTTGATCGCGAGCGGGTATACATCGAGCGTACGCTGGCGCCCCTGGTGGCCCGCTTTCCGTCACTCAGGGTGGTGCTGGAACACCTGACCACCCAAGAGGCGGTTCAGTTTGTCGCGGAGAGTTCGCCATTGGTGGGCGGGACCATTACCGCGCACCACCTGCTCATGAACCGCAACGACCTGTTTACCGGTGGCATCCGGCCACACCACTACTGCCTGCCAGTGCTTAAACGGGAGCAGCATCGCGAAGCGCTGGTGGCAGCGGCCACCAGTGGCAATCCCAAGTATTTTCTGGGTACCGACAGTGCACCGCATGCCCGGGAGCGCAAAGAGACGGCCTGCGGCTGTGCGGGCATGTACACCGCGGCCCAGGCGATGGGACTCTATGCCGAGGCATTTGCCACAGTGGATGCGATCGACCGGCTGGAGGGATTTGCCAGTCATTTCGGCGCAGATTTTTATGGCCTGCCGCGCAACCAGGGAAAGCTGACCCTGCGCCGCGACCCGGAAGCAGTTCCGGAGGTCTACGACTTTGCCGGCACCCCGGTCGTCCCCCTGCGGGCCGGCGGCACCGTGGCATGGCGGATGGTCGGATGACCCGACCGGAGGTGCACAACCTGCCCATGTCGAGCCGTTTTCGCGGTTTTCTGCCCGTGGTCGTGGACGTTGAGACCGCCGGCTTTGATGCCAGGCGCCATGCCCTGCTGGAGATAGCGGCCATACCCATCGAGATGAACGAGCAGGGAGAGGTCTACCCCGGCGAGACCATCGGTGTCCATGTCGTACCGGAACCCGGTCTTGAGCTGGACGACGCAGCGCTGGCCTTCAACGGCATCGATCCCCACCACCCGTTTCGTTTTGCCAAACCCGAAGCCCAGGCCCTGAAAGAGGTGTTTGGCGCGGTGCGCGAGGCGGTCAAGCGCAACAACTGTACCCGGGCGGTGCTGGTGGGGCACAACGCCTTCTTTGACCTGGGTTTCATGAATGCGGCGGCCGAACGTGCCAAGATCAAACGCAACCCCTTCCACCCGTTTACCAGTTTTGATACCGCCACCCTGTGCGGTCTGGCATTCGGTCAGACCGTGCTGTCGCGCGCTGCCGCGGCGGCGGGTCTCGAGTGGAACGAGTCGGACGCCCACTCCGCCATCTACGACGCCGAGGGGACAGCCAAACTCTTCTGCCAGATTGTCAACCGCTGGCGGGACCTCGCCGCCAACTGTCATCTCCCTTAGATGGCGCCGACGACACTCGGGCCAGGCCGAAACCTGATCTGAACGCAAAGGCGCTCAACGGGCGCGGGTATGACTGATACCCGCAATCCGTACCGTCCCGGTTTCATCAATCTCTACCCGTGCAACAGCGGCATGGGGTACCCGCAGGTGGAACATGTTTTCCAAAGGGAATTCAACGATTTTCTTGAGAATAATGCGAATGACGGCACCATGTGCAACCAGCAGAATCCGCTGCCCGGAGCGCACCTCGCAGAGATTTTCCCAGGCGGAATCCACGCGCTCACAAAAGCTTTCCATATCCTCACTGTTGGGCGGTGGATTGGCGACCGGGTTCTTCCAGAAATCTGCTGGATTTACACCGTAACGAGCCTGAATCTGGTCGGAGGTCATTCCCTCCCAGGCGCCAAAACTCATTTCCCGGAGGCGTGAATCAACCCACAATGGCACGGCAAACCGCTGCGCCTGCTCCATGGCTGGTTCAATACAGCGCTTGAGTGGGGAGCTGACAACCACATCGCAGCCAGAAAAGGCATCCAGAGCCGCACGCATCTGCGCCCACCCGGTCTCGTTGAGCGGGTGATCCAGTCGGCCGCGAAAACGCTCTCCGCCCTCGGGCTCGCCATGACGTACTAAGTGGATAACTGTTTTTATTATGTGCGGCACATCGGCTTCCTCTGCTGTCTCAACTATAGCGAAAATCGTCAGCGGCTCCACTCCGTGCGATACTTCACCCGCCATCAGCAGGCGAACCAACCACACGGGTCAATCCAACATGGGCTATCGACTATCCAAGATCTATACACGCAAGGGCGATGACGGCACGACCGGGTTGGCCGATGGTAACCGCGTTTCCAAGGACTCGCTGCGCATGGCAGCAATCGGCGAAGTAGACGAGCTCAACAGTCTGCTGGGAGTGGCCATCGCGGCCGAACCACCGGCGGAGATCAAGTGGTTGCTGCAAAGCATCCAACACGAGCTGTTCGATATGGGTGGAGATCTGGCCATGCCCGAGCACGACTTCCTGGCAGCAGAAGCGGTGACCCACCTTGAGCAGGAACTGGACCGGATCAATGACACCATTCCGCCGCTGCAGGAGTTCATACTGCCTGGCGGTCATCCGGTCGCAGCACAGTGCCACCTGGCGCGTAGCGTATGCCGACGGGTGGAGCGGCGACTGGTGGCGCTGGCCAAAGTGGAAAAGGTCAACCCCGCCGTGCTTGCCTACACCAATCGCCTCTCCGATCTGCTGTTCGTGATCGGGCGCCATCTCGCCCGCGAGTTGGGAGAGGGGGATGTGCTGTGGGTCAGGGGGAGCAAGCGCAGCAACCTATCCTAGTCTCTGCCGATCATGGCACCACTCAACACTCCGTTGCGGACGACGCGAGTCCGGAGGT
>JBNLBB010000186.1:0-4625 GCA_050302415.1 Gammaproteobacteria bacterium
GATGGCCACCCGGACGCCGATGAGGGGGTAGCCGGCCAGAACACCGTTCTGCAACTGCTCCTGTACACCCTTGTCCACCGCGGGCACGTACTCTTTGGGCACTACACCACCGACGATTTCGTTCTTGAACTCGTAACCATCCGGATCTTCGTGCGGCCCAATGCGCAGCCAGACATGGCCGTACTGGCCACGGCCGCCGGACTGGCGCACAAACTTGCCTTCCTGCTCGACCGATTTGCGGATGGTTTCGCGGTAGGCCACCTGGGGTGCACCCACGTTGGCTTCCACGCCGAACTCGCGCTTCATGCGGTCGACAATGATTTCCAGATGCAGCTCGCCCATCCCGGAGATGATGGTCTGACCCGACTCCTCGTCGGTACGCACGCGGAAAGAGGGGTCTTCCTGCGCGAGCTTGCTCAGCGCAATACCCATCTTTTCCTGGTCGCTCTTGGTCTTGGGCTCCACGGCTACGGAGATTACCGGTTCCGGGAACTCCATCTTTTCCAGGGTGATGATGTTGCTCATGTCGCACAGCGTTTCACCGGTGGTGACGGCCTTCAGACCCACGGCAGCAGCGATGTCGCCGGCACGTACTTCCTTGATCTCTTCACGATTGTTGGAGTGCATCTGCAGGATACGGCCGATGCGCTCTTTCTTGCCCTTGATCGGGTTGTAAACGGTATCTCCAGACTTCAGCACGCCCGAGTAAACGCGGAAGAAGGTCAGGGTGCCCACGAACGGGTCGGTCATGATCTTGAACGCCAGCGAAGAGAAAGGCTCTTCGTCGCTGGACTTGCGTGATGCTTCAGTACCGTCTTCCAGCTCACCGCGAATCGCGGGCACGTCGGTCGGCGCCGGCATGTAATAGATGATGGCGTCCAGCATCGCCTGCACACCCTTGTTCTTGAAGGCGGAACCGCACAGCACCGGGGTGATTTCCACGGCCAGGGTACGCTGACGCAGACCGGCGCGGATTTCGTCCTCGCTCAGGTCGCCGGTTTCGAGGTACTTCTCCATCAGCTCTTCGTTGGCTTCGGCAGCATTCTCGACCATCTTTTCGCGCCACTCTTCGACGAGATCGACCATATCGGCCGGCACGGGCTCTTCCTTAAAGGTCATGCCCTTGTTGTCTTCGTCCCAGAAGATGGCGTTGCGGGTGATCAGGTTGACCACGCCCTTGAAATTCTCCTCCGCACCGATCGGCAGCTGGATCGGTACCGGGTTGGCACCCAGGCGGGATTTTATCTGCTCAACAACGCGCAGGAAATTGGCACCGGCGCGGTCCATCTTGTTGACGAACGCCATGCGCGGCACGTTGTATTTGTTGGCCTGACGCCACACGGTTTCGGACTGGGGTTCGACACCGCCCACCGCGCAGAACACGGCGCAGGCGCCGTCGAGCACGCGCAGGGAACGTTCCACTTCGATAGTGAAGTCCACGTGTCCCGGAGTGTCGATAATATTGATACGGTGCTGCGGGAACTGCTGCGCCATACCCTGCCAATAGCAGGTTGTGGCCGCCGAGGTGATGGTGATCCCGCGCTCCTGCTCCTGCTCCATCCAGTCCATGGTGGCGGCACCGTCGTGCACCTCACCGATCTTGTGCGACAGACCGGTATAGAACAGAACACGCTCCGTCGTGGTCGTCTTACCGGCATCGATGTGGGCCATGATGCCGATGTTGCGGTAGCGTTCGATGGGCGTGTTGCGGGCCACGGTCGTATTCCTTAAAAAACTCTTGATTTACCAGCGGTAATGGGCGAAGGCTTTGTTGGCTTCAGCCATGCGGTGCGTGTCTTCGCGCTTCTTGACGGCGGTGCCGCGACTGTCAACGGCATCCATCAGCTCGCCCGCCAACCGCTCGGTCATGGTCTTCTCACTGCGCTTGCGGGCAGCGTCGATCACCCAGCGCATGGCCAGGGCGTTGCGGCGCACCGGGCGCACTTCCACGGGCACCTGGTAGGTGGCACCACCGACGCGGCGGGATTTGACCTCCACCATCGGGCGCACGTTCTCCAGCGCCTCGTCGAGCAGCTCCAGGGCTTCCCGCTTCTTACGCTCGGCCATGGTGCTCAGCGCACCGTAGACGATCGCTTCGGCCACCGCCTTTTTGCCATCCAGCATGACCATGTTGACGAACTTGGTCACCATTTCGCTTCCGAACTTGGGATCCGGGAGCATCTGGCGCTGCGCAACAACTCTTCTTCTCGGCATATCGTTCTATCCAGTCAAAATTCGTTGTCAGATCAGCCCTTGGGCCGTTTGGCGCCGTACTTCGAGCGCCCCTGGCGGCGCTTCTCCACACCCGAGGTGTCGAGGCAGCCACGCACGGTGTGGTAACGCACACCCGGCAGGTCCTTCACACGACCGCCGCGAATCAGCACCACGGAGTGTTCCTGCAGGTTATGGCCCTCACCACCTATATAAGTGGTGACTTCGTAACCGTTGGTCAGACGCACACGAGCCACTTTGCGCAGTGCGGAGTTCGGCTTCTTCGGCGTCGTGGTGTACACGCGGGTGCACACACCACGCTTCTGCGGGCAGCTTTCCAGCGCCGGCACGTTGCTTTTTTCCTGCGCACGCTGTCTTGGCTTGCGCACCAATTGGTTAATAGTCGCCATGAACCGTAGAACTCCGGATCAATTCCATAGTGATAAGTAAACGACAGGCCGGGAGGAAGTCCCGACCTGTCGATTTGGGGAGGCGGAATTGTAGGCGTGCCCCCCTGCCCTGTCAAGTCCGCCAGAAAATTAGGCCAACTTGAGGATTTTTCAGGATTTCCCCGCGCCTACACGGGTTTTTTTCACACCTCGGAGGCGTTGAAGGCCTGTTTCAGGGCCTCTTCCACTTCCGCTGCCTGTAGTCGCTTTTCGGCGTCCTCGTCCATCCCGGTGATGCCTGCGCGCTTGCGCCGACGCTCCTCGTGATGGGCGGTGCCGGAACCGGCCGGAATCAGGCGTCCGACGATCACGTTCTCCTTCAAACCGCGCAACCGGTCGCTGGTGCCGCGCACCGCCGCCTCGGTCAAAACGCGGGTGGTCTCCTGGAAGGAGGCCGCCGAAATGAAGGATTCCGTGGCCAGCGAGGCCTTGGTGATACCGAGCAGCATATGCTCGAACAGGGCCGGCCGCTTGCTCTCGCTTTCCAGGTGTTCATTCTCCGTGAGCACCCGGGCCAGTTCGGCCTGCTCACCCTTCAGGTACCGGCTGTCGCCGGGTTCGGTGATCTCAACCTTGCGCAGCATCTGGCGAATGATCACCTCGATGTGCTTGTCGTTGATTTTCACACCCTGCAGACGATAGACGTCCTGGATCTCCTTGACCAGGTATTCGGCCAGTGCCGGTACACCCTGCAGGCGCAGGATATCGCTCGGCGATGGCTCACCGTCCACGATCACTTCGCCGCGCTCCACATGCTCACCTTCGAACACCGAGACATGCCGCCACTTCGGAATCAGCTCCTCGTGGGTCTCGCCATCTTCGCCGGTGATCACCACCCGCTGCTTACCCTTGGTGTCCTTGCCGAAGCTGATGGTGCCCGAACGCTCGGCCAGGATGGCCGGGTCCTTGGGCTTGCGCGCCTCGAACAGGTCGGCCACGCGGGGCAGACCACCCGTGATGTCGCGGGTCTTGGAGGATTCCTGCGGCAGACGGGCCAGGATGTCGCCCACTTCCACCGGCGATCCGTCCTCGAGATTGACGATGGCACCGGCCGGGAGAAAGTAGTGGGCCGGGATCTGGGTGCCGGCGATGTTCAGGTCGTTACCCTTGGGGTCGACCAGCTTCACCATCGGCCGCAAATCCTTGCCCTGATTACCGCGCTGTTTCGGATCGGTCACCAGCAGGTAGCTCAAGCCGGTGATTTCGTCGGTGTGGCGATTGACGGTCACGCCTTCGCTGAAATCCTGGAACTTGACCTTACCGGCCACTTCGGTAACCACCGGATGGGTGTGCGGATCCCAGTTGGCCGCAATGTGCCCCGGATTCACCGCATCGCCCTCGCCCACGGTCAGGGTGGCGCCGTAGGGAATTTTGTAGCGTTCACGGTCGCGGCCCATCTCGTCGACCACCACCAGCTCACCGGAGCGGGAGACCGCCACGTAGTTGCCGGAGCGATGGTGCTTGACCACCTTGATGTTCTCCAGTCGCACCGTACCCTTCGCCTTCACCTCCACGTTGCTGGCCGCGGCCGCACGGGAAGCGGCACCACCGATATGGAAGGTACGCATGGTGAGCTGGGTACCCGGCTCGCCGATGGACTGTGCGGCGATGACGCCGACCGCCTCACCCATGTTGGCCTGATGCCCACGCGCCAGGTCGCGACCATAGCAGGTGGCACAGACGCCGTAGCGGGTTTCGCAGGTGATGGGGGAGCGGACCACCACACGGTCGATGGCGTTGGCTTCCAGCAGATCCACGCCGTCTTCGTCCAGCAGCGTGCCGGCGACCATCAGTGCATCCGCGTCACCGGGGCGGTAGACATCTTCAGCCAGGGTGCGACCCAGGACGCGGTCGCGCAGGGGTTCCACCACATCGCCGCCTTCCACCAGCGGAATCAGCACCAGACCACGGGCGGTGCCGCAATCCAGATCGGTGACCACCAGGTCCTGCGCCACGTCGACTAGG
>JBNLBB010000187.1:0-4596 GCA_050302415.1 Gammaproteobacteria bacterium
ACGTTCTTACGGTTGATGAAAATTCCGGCCACACTGATCGCAAACAGTATGGCGCCGAGTACCAGGAAATCCGCCAGGCTCAACATGCTTCTCTCTCCCCTACTCTTCGGCGGCGCTGGAGGCCGGCATCTTGACCAGACGGACGCGGTCGTTGCGCTGGACAACCACCTGCTGCGACGGATTCTGGTAGCGCGTGTCGCTGCGCCGACGCATGGTCAGGGCAATGGCGGCGACAATGGCCACCACCAGGATCACGGCTGCCAGCTCAAAGCTGTAGAAGTACTCGGTGTAGAGCACGCTGCCCAGTTCGCGGGTATTGCTGTAGTCGGCGGCATGGCGGACCGGAGTCAGCGTGCCGTCGGTGTAATACTGGCGGCTCAGCACCAGCGCCATCTCCACCACCATGGTCACGGCCACCACCAGACCCAGCGGCAGGTAGCGGGTGAAGGCGGCGCGCATGGGCTCGGTGTTGAGGTCGAGCATCATCACCACAAAGAGGAACAGCACCATCACCGCGCCGACATACACGAGCACCAGGGCGATGGCCAGGAACTCAGCCTCCAGCAACATCCAGATGGCCGCACTGTTGACGAAGGCCAGCACCAGGAACATGACGGCATGTACCGGCTGACGGGCAGTGATCACGCGCAAGGCTGAAAAAATCAGCACCGCGGAGAACACGTAGAACAGGATCTGCTCAAAACTCATCGTATCTGCTTCCAGTCTTGGTTGTTACCGGCGCTCAGCGAAAGCGCGCGTCGGTCGCCCGGGCCCTGGCGATCTGCTCTTCATAGCGATCACCCACAGCGAGCAGCTTCTCTTTGCTCATGATCTGTTCGCCACGCTTCTCAAAGTGGTACTCGTAGATATGCGTCTCCACGATGGCATCCACGGGACAGGCCTCTTCGCAAAAACCGCAGAAGATGCACTTGAACAGGTCAATGTCGTAGCGCGTGGTGCGGCGCGAACCGTCTTCGCGCTGCGCCGATTCGATAGTGATGGCCAGCGCCGGGCAGACCGCTTCGCACAGCTTGCAAGCGATGCAGCGCTCTTCCCCATTGGGGTAACGGCGCTGTGCATGCAGCCCGCGGAAACGTGGCGAGTACGGCGTCTTTTCATCCGGGTACTGGACCGTGAACTTGGGTTTGAGGAGGTAGCTCCCCGTCAACCGCAAGCCGAGCACCAGTTCCCACAAGAACAGGCTTTTGACGTAATTGGTGATCGCTTTCATGGGCGTTCCGTATCAGTCAAACCAAGGCGGGATACCCGCCACTACCAGGGCGCCTGCCACCACGATCCAGACGATGGTCAGGGGAATAAACACCTTCCAGCCCAGACGCATGATCTGGTCGTAGCGATAGCGCGGGAAGGTGGCGCGAAACCACAAAAAGAGGAACATGAAGAATGCGGTCTTGGCGAGGAACCAGTGAATGCCAGGACCCAACAATGGGCCTATTACCGGTAGATCAAACATCCATTCTGTCCACGGTGTCTGAAGCAACGAGAGCCAACCGCCACAAAACATAATCGCGGTCAGCGCCGAGATCAGGATCATGTTGGCGTACTCGGCCAGGAAAAAGACCGCGAAGGTCATGCCGGCGTACTCCACGTGGAAACCGGCGACGATTTCCGATTCGCCTTCCGCCACGTCGAAGGGTGCGCGATTGGTCTCCGCCACACCGGAAATGAAGTAGATCAGGAACAGCGGAAAGAGCGGCAGCCAGAACCAGTGAATGACACTGCCATCCTGCGCCAGGACTATCTCCCGTAAATTGAGACTGCCTCCGGCGACCAGCACACCAACCAGGGCAAAACCCATGGCGATTTCATAGGCCACGATCTGCGCCGCGGAGCGCATGGCACCGAGCAGGGCGTACTTGGAGTTGGAGGCCCAGCCGGCAAGGATGACGCCGTAGACACCCAGTGAGGTCAGCGCCAGCACGTAGAGCAGGCTGGCGTCGATATCGGCCAGCACCATCCAGTCGTCAAAGGGCACCACCGCCCAGGCAGCCAATGCCGGCACGATGGAGAGGACCGGGGCAATCACAAAGATGTTGTTGTTCGCCTTGGTCGGAATGATGATCTCTTTGAACATCAGCTTCAGCGCATCGGCGATGGGCTGCAGCCAGCCGCGCGGTCCGACCCGGTTGGGTCCGATGCGCACCTGCATGAAGGCAATCACCTTGCGCTCGGCGAAGGTGTAGTAGGCCACGATCCCCAGTAGCGGCAGGACGATGGCCAATATCTTGAGCACCGACAGAATCACGATCTGCAGGGCTTCGGGGAGTGTTCCCCAGAGACTTAGGGCGTACTCGATCATGCGTCCGTCTTTCTCTAACTCTTCTCTACCTGAACCGTGCCGAAACCGGCGCCCAGACCCGCTGTGGCCACCACCCCGGCAGGTACCCAGACGCTGCCCTCTGCGATGGCATCGTCGATCACCACCGGCAGGGTCACTGTCGCATCGCCCTGGGTGACCTTGGCTTCTCCACCGTCAGCCAGTCCCAGTTTCTGGGCGGTGGCTGCATTGGCGCGTAGAACGCTGCACTGGCCATCGGGAGTTTCCTGCAACGACGGTGCGCGCCGCACCAGCATGTCCGCTGCATAGGCAGGCACTTCGCCAATTCGCTCGACGCCATTGACGCTTGTCGCACCCGGAGCAGCCAGCGCGGGAAATCCGTAGCTGTTGTCCACCGCGAAAGTACCGCACGCCGCCTTGAGTTCATCCAGAACAGCCTGCGAATCATTGAAAGTGAACCCACCCAGGTCGAACAGGTTGGCCATGACCCGCAGCACTTTCCACGCCGGGCGCGCATCACCCTGGGGCTGCACGGCACCGGCAAAACTCTGCCACTGGCCGAGACCGTTCACATAGGTGCCCGAGGTTTCGCCGTAGGCAGCAATGGGCAGCAGCACGTCGGCATTGGCACGCAGGCAGGGGCTTTCGAAAGCGCTCAGAGCCACCACGAAATCCGCGCCGCCCAGGGCCGCCATTGCCTGGCCGCTGTTGTCGAAATCCAGACCGGGCTCGATGCCCAGCAGGAGATAACCCTTGCGGGGCTGCGCCAGCATCGCGGCCGCATTCAGGCCGTCGGTATTGCGTTCGCCGCCTGCGGCGCGATGTGGTACCGCACCCGCCAGCCAGGCACCCGCGCTGTTGGCCGCGGACAGATAGCCGAAGCTCGCACCCGTCGCCTGGGCAATGTAAGCGGCCAATGCGCGAAGCGTGGCGTAGGCCGGATGGGCGGCCGCCAGATTCCCCAGCAGCACGGCTGCTGATTCACCATCAGCCAGTTGTTTGGCGATGGCCTGCGCGGCATTGTCGGCATTCGCACCGCTGACCAGCCCGGAGATGGAGGCCGGCAGGTCGCCGCCCTTGGCGCCGTGCGCGGCCTTGGCGATGCCCGCCAGTGTGGCGACCATGGCCGAGGGGGCCACCACCACGCTGTTGGCGATGCGGTAGTTCATGGCGTAACCGACCGGATTGACCAGGGAAATATCAGCACCACGCAGCGCGGCCTTGCGCAGGCGCAGGGAGAGCAGCGGCTGCTCCTTGCGGATATTGCTGCCGATCACCAGGGCGGCATTGCAGTTTTCCAGGGCCTGCGGTTCGATGCCCAGGGCCGGGAAACGCGGCTCGGCACTCTGATCGCTGAAATCAACCTGACGCAGCCGGTGATCTATATGGTTGCTGCCCACACCGCGCAGCAGTTTCTGCAGCAGGTAGAGCTCTTCAGTGGTCTGCACCGGGGAGGCCAGCGCACCCAGGTTACCGGCATCGTTGCCCATCGCCTTGCGCAGGCCATCCACGGCTGCGGCCAGGGCGGTGTTCCAATCGGTCTCCACCCATTCGCCATCGCGCTTGATCTGCGGCTTGGTCAGACGGGATTCGTGGTTGACGCCTTCGTAGCTGAAACGGTCGCGGTCGGAGAGCCAGGTTTCGTTCAGGGATTCGTTGTCACGGGGCACCACACGCACCAGTCTGCCGCGATGCACGTGCAGGTAGACGTTGCTGCCCAGCGAGTCGTGGGGAGCCACGCCGCTGAACTGGGTCAGTTCCCAGGCACGCGCACGGAAACGAAAAGGCTTGGAGGTCAGCGCGCCTACCGGGCAGAGGTCAATGACGTTGCCGGAGAGTTCGGACGAAACCGTGTGCTTCACATAGGTGCCGATCTTGGTGTGCTCGCCGCGGCCGGTGGCACCCAGTTCACGAATGCCGGCCACTTCATCACCAAAGCGCACACAGCGCGTGCAGTGGATGCAGCGGGTCATGTCGGTGGAGATGAGCGGACCGATGTTCGGGTTGGGCACCACGCGCTTCATTTCGCCAAAACGCGACACGTCACCGCCGTAGCCCATGGCCACGTCCTGCAGCTCGCACTCACCTGCCTTGTCGCATACGGGGCAGTCAAGGGGGTGGTGCACCAGCAGAAGCTCAAGCACCACCTTGCGGGCCTTTGCCAGCTTCTCGCTCTCGGTGATGATGACCATGTCCTGCCTCACTGGGGTGGAGCATGCCGCAAAGAGCTTGGGGCTGCCCTCCCACTCGACCAGGCAGAGCCTGCATCCCCCGAAGGGTTTCAGCCTGCGGTCCCA
>JBNLBB010000188.1:0-4541 GCA_050302415.1 Gammaproteobacteria bacterium
CCTCCTCCATCCCTGGAGTCGTCTCCCAGAGAGAGAGAGGGAGATCCACCGCGAAGTGTGAACAAGCGATGCGACATGCAATTATTCATATCTCTTCGTGTTCAATCACCGCCGTCTCCTCCAACGCCTCCGCCCGCCACTGCACAAACGCCGGGTGACTCAGCAGCTTGGCCTGGTACTGGCGTGACGCCTCGCTTGGCAGCTCCACCTGGTAGGTGGCAAACCGGGTCGCGACCGGCGTAAAAAAGGCATCCACCAGACCAAACGCCCCAAACAGGTAATCGTCGCTGGCATAGCGCGACCAGAGCTGGTCGATCCGCGCCACGTCCGCGAGCGCCGCCTCGCTCAGGGTCACCGGTGACGGTGAACGGTGCAGATTCATGGGCATCTCAGTGCGCACCCCGAAAAAACTGCTGGCCATCTCCAGGCACATGGCCCGGGCGTGGGCGCGATCCGCCAGATTACCTGGCCACACATCGGACAGATCCAGCTTTTCCCGCAGGTACTCGGCAATGGCGTAGGACTCCCAGACAGCAACTTTGCCATCCAGGAGTACCGGCACCTTACGGTTGGAGATGAGCTGTTGCATCGCCAGATCGCCCTCCTCGGTATCGAGCCACACCTGGACTTCACGGAACTCCAGCCCGTGGTGTTGCATAAAGAGCCAGGCGCGCAGGGACCAGGAGGAGTAGTTCTTGTTGCCGATGACGAGTTGCATGGGGTACTCCGGAAGGGCAGGGATTGTCGGACGATATGAAAATCAGACCCCGAAAGATACCCGATTGCGTCAACCGGCTGCGCCCCGGGGGCGGTCACCCCGACCGCTTTACGTTTACGTTCGCGTAAATGTCAGGTAGCTGACAGATTTCAGCGACAGGGCTCACCTACCATGCAATCCTCGATGCCCCGACCGGCGAGAGCCGGTCTGGAATCCCGCGTGGATTGGTTGCAAGATCAACCCTCCGGTGGCATCGGCAGGCGAGTTTTCCCGGTTCGGAAATCCCGCCAGACAATAAACAACGAGCCACCCGGTTGGTAACTACAGACTAGGGGTCAAACAGTGCAGAACTCGATTCAAGCACAACCGTCCGGCGCTGCTGCCGCGGTTGACAGTCGCGATCTATTGGCCGCAGCCGCGCGCGAGGGGCGCCCGGAGCTGAACCACGGCGAACTCCAACAGCTGCTCAGCGGCCTGGGCATCAGCCTGCTGGCCCCACCCGGCAGCGAACCGCGCAACAGCCTGCGCATCACGCTCGAACACACCCGCGAATTCGGCACCATCCTCAGTGCCGGTGCCGGCGGCCTGGAGGCGGAGCTGGATCGCGACCAGTTCCGCAAGGACCGCGCCGTGGTCCACGCCTCCGTGGAGCTGACGGACGCCGCTGATTTCCTCGACCTGTTCAAGCGCACCGTCGCCTACCAGCGTCTTGCCCTGAGCGCCCAGCGCGCGGACCAGCCGGTGCCGGACGCCGCCCTCACGCGGCTGTTTGGTGCCCTGATCGACCTGGGCCGGCGCCATGCACAGGTCAACGACCAGGCCGAACAGGTCATTGAAAGCCTGATCCTCGATCCGCTGACCGTCGACGACGGCGCCACCGCCTACGGTGCCGAATGCGCCTTCGGCGGCCGCGCCCCGGCCCCGCTGCCCCGCCCGGTCCACAAGATCGATCACCTGATCCACCCCCGAACCCTGGGCATCATTGGCGTCTCCGCCAGCAAGATGAATTTCGGCCGCATCATCCTGCACAACCTGGTGGACAGCGGTTATCCCAAGGAGCAGATGACCATCATCCGTCCAGGCGAAACCGAGATCGACGGCGTGAAGTGCGTCGAGAGCCTCAAGGCCCTGGACCACAAGCTGGATCTGTTCATCGTCGCCGTGCCCGCCGACGCGGTCTACGGCACGGTGGACGAAATCCTGGAGTCCGACGCGGTCGAATCGGTGATGCTGATCCCCGGCAGCCTCGGCGAAACCGAGAAGAGCCGCGAGCCGGCCGCGGTGATGGCCGCCAAGATCAACGCCGCCCACGGCAAGCCGGGCGGCGGCCCCATCTTCCTGGGTGCCAACTGCCTGGGCGTGGTCTCCCACCCCGGCAACTACGACTCCTGGTTCATTCCCCTGGAGCGCCTGCCCAAACCGGCCAAGAAGCCGGAACGCAACTCCGTGATGCTGAGCCAGAGCGGCGCCTTCATGATCACGCGGCTCAGCCAGAACCCCTGGCTCGACCCGCGCTACATGCTGGCACTGGGCAACCAGACCGACCTCACCCACGGCGACATGCTGAGCTTTTTCGCCGAGCGCGACGACATCGAGACCATCGGCACCTACATCGAAGGCTTCAAGGACGGCGACGGCCTCACCTTCGCCCGCGCCGTGCGCCGCGCCGTGCTCAACGGCAAGCAGGTGGTGGTCTACAAGTCGGGCAAGACCGTGGCTGGGCAGGGCGGGGTCATGGGTCACACCGCCTCCATCGCCGGTGACCCGGTGCTGTTCGATGCCGTCATCCGCCAGGCTGGTGGCATGGTGGCCGAGGATTTCCTCACCTTCGATGACCTCTTCTACATCTCCGGCGCCATGCACCACAAAACCATCGGCGGCAACCGTCTGGGCGCGATCAGCGGTGCCGGTTTCGAAGCCGTCGGCATGGCCGACAGCACGGTGAGCGACACCTTTGCCATGCGCATGGGCCGGCTGAGCCCGGAGACCACCGCCAAGGTGCAGGAGATCCTCACCGCCAAGCGGCTCGACGCCCTGGTGGAGGTGCGCAACCCCATCGACATCAACCCGGGCGCCGACGACGAGGCCCATCTGCAGATCACCGAGGCGTTCGCCCAGGATGCCGATATCGACGCCGTGGTGGTCGGCCTGGACCCCACCGCACCGTCGGTGCGTGCCCTGGTGGAGAGCAAAAAGCGGCCCGGCTTCGATTTGACCGATCCCAAGAGCACGGTGCACCTGATGCCACCGCTGGTGGAACGCAACGACAAGCCGGTAATCGGCATCGTCGACGGCGGCGTGCTCTACGACGCCATGGCCGCGAAGCTGATGGACCAGGGGGTCTGCGTCTTCCGCAATTGCGCGCGGGGCACCAAAGCGCTGGTCCGCTACATCGAGGCGCGTCTGCGCGCCGTGGCCATCCGTAACCGTTACAGCTAGGTCGCCCCAAAACGGGCACCCCCATTCATATTGAGGAAGAGAAACAATGAGCGACACTTTGAAAGCCGGACTCACCGCCACCCGCCGCGTGGAGATCGACGCCGACCGCACCATCAGCTTCATGGGCGATGACTGCCGCGTCTACTCCACCCCCAACCTGCTCTACGACATCGAAATGGCCTGCCGCGACCTGCTGCTGGAGCACATCGGCGAGGGCATGGATTCGGTCGGTACCCGCGTGGAGCTGGACCACTTGGGCGCCACGCTCATGGGCATGTGGGTGGAGATCACCGTCACCGTGGCTGAAGTGAACGGCCCGGGTATCACTTTTGAATTCACCGCCAAGGACGCCGTCGAACAGGTGGCCCGCGGCAAACACAACCGCTTCGTGGTGGGCGTGGAGAAGACCGCGCAGCGTCTGAAATCCAAACTGGCCAAGGCCCAGGCATAAGGCACCGCAATCATGAGTAACCAACCCGAGGTGAAGAAGGTCCCCACCTACTGTTACCAGTGTGTGGCGGGCCCCGACCTGCTCACGGTGAAGACAGTGGACGGCGTGGCCACGGAAGTGGAACCCAACTTCCAGGCGACCGAACTTCACCCCGGGGCGGGCAAGGTGTGCGTCAAGGCCTTCGGCCTGGTGCAGAAGGCCTACAACCCGCACCGCATCGCCACGCCCATGAAGCGGACCAACCCCAAAAAGGGGAAGAATGAAGATCCGGGATTCGTGCCCATCTCCTGGGACGAGGCGCTGGACATCGTGGCCGGCAAGGTGCGCGATGCCATGGCGGAGAGCGGGCGCGACAGCTCGGGCTATCCGCGCATCGCCGCGAGCTTCGGCGGCGGCGGCACACCCACCTACTACATGGGTACCCTGCCCGCCTTCCTCGCCTCGCTCGGTCCCATCGATTTCGGTTTCGGCAGCGGCCAGGGCGTCAAGTGCTACCACTCCGAGCACCTCTACGGCGAGCTGTGGCACCGCGCCTTCACCGTGGCGCCGGACACCCCGCTGTGCGACTACATCGTCTCCTTCGGCTGCAACGTGGAGGCCTCCGCCGGGGTCTGCGGTGCCAAACGGCATGCCGATGCCCGCGCCCGCGGCGCCAAGCGGGTGCAGATCGAACCGCATCTCTCCATCACCGGCGCCTGCTCCACGGAGTGGGTGCCCATCAAGCCGAAGACCGACCCGGCCTTCCTCTTCGGCATGATCCACGTCCTGCTCCACGAGCAGCGTGAGCGCCTGGACCTGCCCTTCCTGCGCCACAAGACCAACTCGCCCTATCTGGTGGCGCCGCACGGTTT
Source organism: Gammaproteobacteria bacterium (assembly GCA_050302415.1). Classification (GTDB taxonomy): domain Bacteria; phylum Pseudomonadota; class Gammaproteobacteria; order JBNLBB01; family JBNLBB01; genus JBNLBB01. The sequence goes on from JBNLBB010000188.1 coordinate 4,460, forward strand.
CTACCTGCGCGATCCCGCCACCCAGAAGCCGCTGATCTTCGATGAGAAGAGCCAGCAGGCGGTCCCCTTCGACACCCCGGGC